>JANQNV010000160.1 GCA_028279425.1 Longimicrobiales bacterium
CCAAGGTGGACGATGGGACGCCCGGGCAGCTACGGCCTCATGCAGGCCACCCGCAGCGTCCGATTCCTGGACGCCGGGCCTGTAACATTTTCGTCCGCCACGAATGGAAAATCTTCACCCGCCGCTAACAGTCTTTCCGTAGTGGGCGCTACTGGATTCGAACCAGTGACCCCCTGCTTGTAAGGCAGGTGCTCTAGACCAGCTGAGCTAAGCGCCCCGAGAGACTCCTCAAGTTAGCATACGCCACGGCCCGATGTCATGGGTGCGCCCGCGAACACTTGCGTACGCTCGTGCGCATGAACAACTGCGCGGCTCGAAGAGCCGCCTGTGCCACGCGATGGAGGCCCTTATCGGAGTGACGGAGGCTCGCGTCAGGCCGGACGCCCTGGACCGCCTATACCCAGGCCACCAAGGCTATGCTAGCGCTTGGGACGTGCGCGGAACGCGGCGAGGCTTCAGGGAACTTCAGCGAGACCCTCTTGTGGAAGAATGGGGGCATGTGGCAGAGCTACCTCACCAGCGACAACGGACCTCACAGTGGCTGCTAAATCGGCGTACCTCATCTTCCTACTTCTTGCTCTCCTCGCGCTCCCGGCTAGCGCCCAGCGTGGGGCGTTGACTCGGGCTGGAGCTGATTCGATCGCGGCGAAGCTGGCTTCTGGTTCCAGTGCGAGCGTGAACAGAGGGCTCCGGTTAGCCAACCGTGAGATTGATGGCGGCGGGCTGGCAGCCCGAACCGAACTCGCACACTCCGTCGCTCAACAGCTCCTTGGTGGCGTCTCCTACGACGCATTTGTCCTCCTGACCCCGCTCCTCCTCAAGACCGAGGGTGGGGACGAAATCCCCGTCGTCCTGTCGACCGTCGAAGCCATTCTTGGCGGAAGCGATGCGCGTGAGCGGAACGTCGTCCTCGTTTCGGGCCCCGACGCCTCCCCCCGGGTGCAGGCCATCCTCATCGACTACTTGTTCAACCGACTGCTCGTTCTGGATGGTGACGCTCAGGGCGCGCGACACGACGTGGCGACTCTATCTCGATACGGGGAGGCCGGCTGGGCTCGGATTTCGCGACTACAATCCGAGGCTCGCTCGGAGCGTGTTCGCAACGAAGCCGGGTTCCTCCTTAGTATGCGACGAGGCGGGGCGGGATAGTCGCTGGTGTGGGGTGGCACCGAGCGGAGCAGATCTATGAAAGACCTGTGTGGGCGAGTCGTGAAGCATCTTCACACTCCGGGGCGGAGTGGCCGCCCCGGAGTGATCCTGCTCCTCAGCGCACTGCTCACCGTGGCACTTGCAGGGTGTGACGAGTCCGCACTCGAGTCGTCGTGGCTCGGGGTCATCGTCGGCATCGTCGAAGGTGAAGACGTCGGACCAGAGATTGGGTTGTCCTCCCTTGGGCTCACTAGCGGCTGCGACGGCGTCGGGCGCGCCATCCAGTTTGCGGTCCACCCTGACGAGCAGGGCCGCTTTCGGGTCGGACTCAACGCCCTCAACCTCGGGCCGAGTCCGCGATGCTTTGACATGGTCGTGGACCGGGACGGTACGCCCTTCGACACGATCCGAGATCTTGGACCGGCCAACATGTTTGAGTACCCTCCCCTCGACTCCCTCTTCCTGAGGATTCGGGTATTCGCGTCGGATTCGGCCGTCGTCCTCGAATCGCTGATGCTTCCCGGCGGAGGATCGTAGGCGCCCGAAGTATCGCAAGTGGTTGCCAGAAGAGGTTTGCTCGCACATGAGGTCACGCGTCGCCAAGAGGAGCGAACATCCAGGCTCAAGCTTGGGCACGAGCGGGACTACACGCTGACGTCCTTGAGACTCGTCTAGCTAGCATACGCCACCGCCCAAGGTGATGGGTACGCCCGTTGACACCTGCGTAGGCCCTCGGAACGGGATCGCTCCGGAACCCATCCCATCGGACGACGCAGGTCGGTTCCCCCATCCCCGACGACGGAGATGCCGATTCTCCCCACGCGAAGACGGGCGGGATTCCGGACAAGGTGCGGCAAGCAGGATCCGTAACTTACAAGCAAGTGGATACAGCAACGTTGCAGGCTGCTAGACGGGGGCGGTATACGATGCTGGTGAAGTCTTCCTTGCTCCTCTCGATCATCTCGCTGCTCAGTTTTGGCAGCGCTGAAGCCCAAGAGCGAGACCCGGCGGCGGATACCCTGACAAGTCCTGTCCCGTCGGTGCTTCTCGCGGGCGATGCTCCGGGGTCGCTCTATGAGGTCGGCCCCTGGTCCAAGGCGCCACCGCGGCTCTTCCAGCTTGAAGAGGAGGACGACTGGGGCAGCTTCCTAATAGGAGCACTCGTGGGTACGTTTGTCGCCTTCGCATATTTGGAGAGCGACCCGGCAACCAGGACGAACCTTCTCTTGATCCCGATTGGAACCCTGATCGGCGGCATTCTGTTCGCCGCGATGGGCATCGGGTAGTCCCGCCGACGGCGCGAAGACGTCCGATAGACCAGGACGACCCGCGGGAGTATTGGCCGTCCTGGTTTTGGGCATCGTCAACGTCATCGTCTAACTGACCGACGGAGCAGGCATGTCCGTTGTGAACACGCCACCGCGAAGGAGCGGCCGCTTCCGCGTCACCTGCGTTCTGGTGGCTTGCGCGCTGGCGAGTCCGCTCCTCACGGCGTGTGAGTCCGAACTCGAGTCGGAGTGGCACGGGGTCATCGTCGGCGAAGTCGTAGGCGACGACGTCGGTCCCCAGATCGGCCTTTCGTCCCTCGGTTTCCTTGGCTCCTGCGACGGCATCAACCCTGCCATCCGATTTGCGGTCCACCCTGACGAGCAGGGCCGCTTTCGCGTCGGACTCTTCGCCTCCAACCTCGGGCCGAGTCCACGATGCTTCGACATGGTCGTGGACCGGGACGGTACCCCTTTCGACACGATCCGAGATCTTGGACCGGCCAACATGTTTGAGTACCCTCCGCTCGATTCCCTTTTCCTGAGGATCCGGGTATTCGCGTCGGATTCGGCCGTCGTCCTCGAATCGCTGACGCTTCCGGACGAAGGATCGTAGGCTTCCGGGGGTCGGTTCCTTGATCGACGGCAGCCCGAAGTTGCAGGGCCGTCGACCGAGCTTCGGCCAAGGACATGCTCGGGAAGGACCCGATCTTCAAACCAGACGGAACGTCCTGGAACTAGACATCCCAGACTTGTAAGGCAGGTGCTCTAGACCAGCTGAGCTAAGCGCCCGGACCATGCGACGTCCAACATAGCCTCTCGGTCCACGCATCGGTAGAAAACGCCACGAATCCTGTCTGCAGCTTAGTCGCATCGGCCCGTGGACACGATTGGTAGCTCCTGGAGTCACAAACCGTGTGTGCAGCCACTCTGGAGGGCCCGGCAGACAGGGTTTGTGGCGATTCTCGCGGACTCCGCGCGCATCCCGACCTCGCCCCCTCCCCCGCCTCACCAATGTACCCGCCCCACCGACTTTTCAGGAATCTTGCATTGCCCCGACTTGGCTACGCGTGGGGTGCGAGCGACTTTGGGCGGTGAGCCGGCGATTGCGTCCGACCCTCCTCGGGCGACCATCGGCGGCGGCCTGGTCCGGAGAAGGTCATGGGGCGACGCGTCCTCGTGGTGGATGACGAAGCCGATGTGCGGCGTTCGATCGAACGCGTGTTGTCGGTGGCTGGATACTCGGTGACATCGGTTTCGGATGGAAACCGCGCCCTGCGCGCGCTCGAAGCCGACACCTTCGACCTGCTCATCATCGACGTCTACATGCCCGACATGGACGGGCTGGGGCTGATGCGCGAACTGCGGAGTCGGAACGACACGACGCCGATTCTCGCGGTCTCGGGAGGCGGCGACTCTCCCCACGCGCTGGACCCCGATGGGGCGCTCGCCGTGGCACAGGCGTTCGGCGCGGGGGTCCTGCGGAAACCCTTCACCGTCGACGACCTCCTCGGCGGAGTCGAAGCACAGCTCGGCTCGGGCGGGTAGCCCGATCGGGATGGTCGACCCGGCGCGGCTCATCGACGCGGGCTCGGGACCGCCACAGCTCGGCTCAGGCGGGTAAACCCGAAGGGCGAATCAGCTGCCGGCGAGGATCGGGATCGACGCGAGGGCGAGGAAGGCGATGAAGACGAGCAGCATCCACTTCACGAATCGCCGGCCCTCGCTGACGCTCGCCGTGGCGTTCGCAGCCGCGGCTACGAGGAATACGCCGACCACGGCGACTACCACCACCCACACGACAGACGTCACGACCGGTCAGAGAATGATGGCCAGGGGAAGCAACACGACGTAGCCGAGCACGAGCAGGAGGGGCGCAAGTGTGATCGACCCTCCCGCCAGGAGCCAGTAGCCCAAGCCGAGCGCGACGAGCCCGGCGGCGCCGACTCCGAGGTTGACGGGCGAGAAGTGGAGCGAAGGGGTGGCGTCGTCGCCGACCCGAGTCCGAGGTGTGGAAGCCATGATGTAGGGTATGTCGGGCGCGGTGCGCCGACAATGGTTCGGGTTCCGGTAGCCAGAGGGTGTTCCTGGAGTAGCGGGCGAACGGCTCTACGGCACCTGCAGGTCGAAGCGATCGACGTAGCGCTGCAGGCGGGAGCGCGAGATGCCCAACACGCGCGCCGCCTCGCTCTTGTTGCCCCCGGTGCGATCGATCACGAGCTGCACGTGCTTGCGCACCGCCGTGTCGAGCGAGAAGTCGTCGGGCTTCTCCGCTCTCTCGTCCATCGCACCGGTGGCGGGTTGCGCGACCGGATGATCGAGACCGAGGGAGAGGTGCTCGTCGCCGATCACCGCCCCGCGCGCCAGGATCGCGGCTCGCGTCAGCGCGTTCTCCAGCTCGCGCACGTTGCCGGGCCAGGGATGGTCCTTGAGACGACGCATCGCGGCCGGACCGATGTGGCGCACCTGGCTGCCGGTCGCCCCGCGGATGCGCTCCAGAAGGGCGTCGGCGAGGAGCGCAATGTCTTCCCTGCGCTCCCGCAGCGCCGGGACGTCGATCTCGACGACGCGCAACCGGAAGTAGAGGTCTTCGCGGAAGCTCCCCTCTTCGACCAGCGTCTCCATCGGCTGGTGGGTGGCGGCGATGACGCGCGCCTCGGTGCGTTTGGGCGACTCGCCCCCGACCGGATAAAACGTACGCTCCTGCAGGACCCGCAGAAGCTTGGTCTGGAATTCCGGAGAGGTGTCCCCGATCTCATCGAGAAAGATGGTGCCGCTCCCGGCCATCTCGAAGTAACCCCGCCGCGACGACACGGCGCCCGTGAAGGCGCCCTTCACATGCCCGAACAACTCGGACTCGAGCAGCGTTTCGGACAGCGCCGTGCAGTTCACCGCGACGAACGGCTCGTCGGAGTGCGCCGAGTTGGAGTGGATCGCCCGTGCGACCATCTCCTTGCCGGTGCCCGTCTCGCCCCGGATCAGGACGGTGGCCCGATTCCGCGCCAACACGCCGATCATCTTGTAGATCTCGATCATGCGCGGGTCGCGCCCCACCACGCGCGGCGCGGTCGAGGGCGGCGCGGCATCGGGTTCGCCCGACGCGACCATGCGGTTCAGCGCCTGCTCTTTCAGGCACCGCGTGACGAGATCGTCGACCTGGGCCAACCGGACCGGCTTCACGAGGTAGTCGAAGGCCCCGGCCTTCATGGCGTCGACCGCCGTCGACATGTCTTCGTGACCGGTCATCACGACCACGTCGAGCGTCGGGATGCTCCGGTGAACTCGCTCCAGCAGTTGAAGGCCCGACAGCCCCGGCATCATGAGGTCGGTCACCACCATGTCGGGCCCGAAGCGCGAAATCCGGGACAGGGCCGCCTCGGCAGACTCGGCCGTTTCGACCTCGTGGCCGGAATGCCGCAGCTTTTCCGCGAGCGCCTCGCGCAGTCCTTCTTCGTCGTCTACGACCAGAATCCGACCGTTCATCTCGACCCTGCAGGGGGAAGCCTCATTGTGCGACGATGCTCCTACAGGGTCTTACCCATGCAGGGGGCCCTCGGGTTCGTCGGGCCGCTCCACCCAGTAGTCGGGAGCCTCCGGGGGCTCGGTCGCTCGCAGCCTCGCGAGGCGCTCGCGGTCGTACCCTCGGCGAATCCGCACGAGCACGAGAACGACCACGGCGAGCATCAGCCATGCGATCGACGAGTTCGTCACCACCGACAGCCAGCCGTAGCGCTTCTTGAGCCACGCGCGCCAGTCCTCTTCGAGCTGGGCGGTCTGCACTCCGTAGATCTCGCGCAGGGCGGTATCGAAGCGACCTACCTCCCTCCAGCGCTCGATGAACAGGGTGAGAGCCTCTTCACCGCTCGCCTCGACCAGGTACTCGACCGTCGTGGCGGAGAGGAGGTAGGCGTCCTGGGCCATGGCCCGAGCGACGGGAAACCGGAAGGTCAGTGAATCCAGCGGCGGGGTTCTGCCGAGCGCGAGTCGCAGCCGGAGGCGCCAGGCTTCGCTCCGGTTCCAACCCGACACCCACTGGGCGTACCCCTCGTCGAACCAGCGCGGGATCCGCAGTCCCGGAAGCGACTGGTGCAGTGCGATGTGCGCCCACTCGTGTCGGACGACGCGCCACCGATCGGTCCCCCGCGCGCGGTCCGAGGCATAGGCGGGGAGCACGATGCGGTTGAGCGCCGGGATCGCCACTCCGGCGCTCCACTCCGGGGGGCGCCCTCCCGACGCCAAGCGAAAGGCGTTCTCGTCGGGCGCGAGAAGCACCGTCACCCCCACGGGCACGCTGTCGGACAGCGCCGGCAGGGGGGGCTGTGCGCTCAGCGCCTCGGCCACCGCCTCCGCCCGGAGGGAGTCCCCTTCCCCGTAGCGCACGATGAAGCCGGGACCCTCGATCCCACCGACGAAGCGACGCGATCGGTCCGATCGAACCGAAGGGGTCCGCACCGGGGCGACCGAGTCCGACGGCTCCTGATTCGAAGCGTATGGGACTCGGACCGAGTCGGACGGCTCCTGGGCCGAAGCGGAGGGTGCCCGGACCGAGTCGGACGGTTCCTGGGCCGAAGCCGGACCTTCCTGGGCGGGGGCCGGAGGGCCGGAGCCCTCGGTGGACGGCGGTTCCTGCGCACCAGCGGGAGCGAGCGACCCGACGAATGCGAGGATCAGAGCGACGGCGACCCCCACGCCACCCGACGATCCTGGGCGAAGGCGCGAAGAGGCCCGGCGGCGGCCCGGCAGGCCCGGACGGCGGCTCGAACAGCCGCCCCTCCGGCCACTCGACCGAGGAGCCGGGTCAGCCGCCGTGGTCGAGGAGTTCCAAGTGGGCGCGCACCGCGTCGTTGGCGGGGTTGAGCTCGAGGGCTCTGCGCCAGAGAAGTCGAGCCACATCGGTATCGGCGTCTCCATGCGCGAGCGTTCCCAAACGCAAATATACGTCGTCGCCGAGGCGCGGGTCGACCTTGACCGCCTTCTCGTAGTGGATGCGGGCCTGCTCGAGGTCCCCCTTGGCGTAGGCCTGGTCACCGAGCGCCTTGTGGGCCTGCGGGGGAGGTGGCGTCAGCGCCACCGCTCGGGTGTAGAGCGCTTCGGCCGTCTGCACGTCGCCGCGCCGCTCGAGCGCCGCCGCCGTGTTGACCAGCAGCGGACCCGACTCCGGGTAGAGTCCCAAGCCCTCGCGGCCGAGGCTCACCGCCTGGTCGAGATTGCCCGACATGGCCGCGGCGAGCACCCCCGTCGAGAAGAAGAGGGCCGCCGGCTGACGGGTGTCGAGCCGGTCGCGGTACGCCTGGAGCTCGGCGAGCGCTTCGAGCGGAGCGCCGGCTTGCATGAGGAGCACGCCCCTCGACAGCGCGACCTCGCCGTCGCCGGGGTGCGTCTTCTCGCACCGCTCGAGCGACTCCAGCGCGTCATCGAAGCGCCCGAGCATCTCGAGCGTCAGCGCGCGGTTGCGGGCCACCGCGTAGGCTGCGACCCCCTCGCTCGGAAGACGGTCGAAAAATCGGAGGGCGTCTTCGTAGCGGCGGCTCCGGAAAGCCACGAGACCGAGGCGGTGCAACGCCCCGAGGTTGCGCGGATCCTTCTGCAGGACGGCGTTGAACTCGCGCGTCGCGTCTTCGAGCATCCCCGACCGGTAGAAGGCGACCCCGAGGTTGAGATGTTGCCGCACCTGCTCGTCGATCTCCGGGCCGTCGGCGACCCGTCGACCACTCCGCTCGACGAACCCGGCCTGCACGAGCCCGAAGAGCGCCTTCCCGACATCGAACTCGACCATCCCGGCTGCCGAGACGATCTCGGACACGGTCCGCTGCCCATCGATGAGGGGGAGAATTCGGACCTGCTTGTCGACCAGCTCGACGTCAGGGTCGTCGTCGGGATTCTTGACCAACTCGAACACGAGGTCGAACGAGGGGATCTTCTTCTCGATCAAGCTCCACTCGTCGACCCTGCGAGCGCCTTCCAGCAGGAGGCTCTCCGCCGGGATGTCGACGAGGTAGAACCCCTCTTCTTCGGGCTTCTGATCGAGGTCGAAGTGGAAGCTCCCCCGCGTCCAGGTGAAGAGGTGGTAGACCGCCTCCTCGATCTGGACCCGAATGAACCGGTGCAGATCGTCGCTCGAAATCACCCCGTCTTCGAGGAGCAGCTCTCCGACAGGTCCGCGGGTGCGGAGTTCGGCCTGGCGGCTCATCGCGGCCGCGAGCTGCTCCTCCGAGATGACGCCGTTGCGCACGAGCAACTCGCCCAGACGGTCGGGTCGATTCAGAAGCGACGCGTAGATCACACGCCCGCTTTCGAAGTACACGTAGCCGAAGTTGGAACGGTCGGTGACGCTCAGGCACCCCGTCTTGCGGCCCATGGCGAGCAGCTGACAGATGTCGGCCAGGCTGACGTCTTGTAGTGACCCTTCGATCGCCATCAGCTCAGATCCTCGACGAGACGTTCTTCAGGCTTGGGCCAGCGCCACACCACCTTCTCGGGCGAGGGTCTCCAGGCGCGGCTCGTCGGTGCGGTGAACTCCATGTCGGCGCCGAGCGGGTCGGGGAGGAAATCCTCGGGGGTCACCTCCACCCGCGGCGCAGGCCGTTGCTCGACCAGGAACATCCCGCCGCGGTCTCCCGTGTCGAGTTGGTCGAGCGGCGGAATCACGGGCGGTTCGTCGCCGTCGCCCCCCGAGGCCCGCGACGCATCAGCCGCGGGGGTCGACGCCCCTGCGTCGCCGACCGGCGTGAAGTCGGCTTCGGTGAAGTCGACCGAAAGCCCCTGCCAGAAGGGATCATCCTCCGGCGCGGGCATGGGATCGACGAGGGTGAACTCGCGAGCG
This sequence comes from Longimicrobiales bacterium, assembly GCA_028279425.1. GTDB lineage: Bacteria > Gemmatimonadota > Gemmatimonadetes > Longimicrobiales > Gaopeijiaceae > Gaopeijia. Next base: position 9,238 of record JANQNV010000160.1, read on the forward strand.
TCGGGTCCCAGATCCGAGCCGTCGACCTCGACCACCAGCCCGCCCTCGAAGCGCGAGCGGAGTCGGTCGTCGATGTTGTCGATCCGGGACGGCGGCACGTTGGCGGCGAGGAGAACTCTGGCCCCGCGGCGCTTGAGCGCCTCGAAGAGGTGGAAGAACTCCTCCTGGGCCCGCTCGGTCTCCGACAGGGCCTGGACCCCGTAGACCAGCAGCAAATCGACGGTCCACCACCGCTCGCGCCACGCGCCGGCCACACCGTCGGAGAGGGCGCGGATGAAGTCCTCTGAAAATGCGGCCACCGATGTGACGGCCATCCGACCGTCGGGGAAGGCCGAGCGGAAGGCGCGGGCCGTCGAAGCCATGAGGCCTCTCGCCGCGGATCCCTCGGAGTCCCACAGGTAGAGCGGGTTGTATTGCGGCTTGTCTAGCGAGACGAGTTGCGCCGCCGCCTTGAGCGGGAGCGGCGGGAGTTGCTCCTCCAGCTCGCGCAACGAGGGTCCGGGGGACACCTCGAGGAACGGGCGCACCCGCTCTCGTACCGATGCGAGAAGCGCCTCGGCCTCTTCGACCCGGTCGGGGTCCTTCACGACGCTCGAAGCGGCTTCGGGCCACGGATTCTTCAGGCGCGTCAACTCATCGTCGATGTCGCGCAGGCGAGCGACGTCGCCGCGGAACGCCTCGACCCGGGATTCCCAGGATGCCGGCTCGGCGCGGGAGTCGAGGGCGAGCCGCAATCGCCGCGCCGTGAATCCCTCGCGCTCGGCCGACTCGGCCGCCTCGCGATAGGCCTTCCGCCAGGGCGCCTCCTGCACCTCGACGGCGTCGGCGAGCGCCCCCGACACCTGGTCGAGGAAGTCGTCGAATTCGGCCGCCGTGGTGGCGGTCGCCGTCGGCGTGTGCTTGACCGGCAGATCCCCCATGAACTTGGGCACGTCGGCCGCGTCGACCTCGCGCGCCTCCAGGTCCTGGACGGCGAGGATCCGATTCAGCGCCCCGCCGAGCTCCCGTACGTTGCGGATCGGGTAGCGAGCCACCGCCTCGGCCACCCCCTCGGCGAGCGTCTGGCCGCGCTCCTCAGCTTTTCGCCGCACGATCGCGACACGGGTCTCGTACTCCGGCGGGGCGATGTCGACGATGAGTCCCCCTGAGAAGCGCGACAGCAGGCGGGCATCGAGGCTGTCGATCTCGGCCGGCGGACGATCACTCGCGAGCACGACCTGGCCCCCCGCCGTGGTCAACGCGTCGAGGGTGCCCAGGAGCATCTCCTGCGCCTCGGGCTGCCCGGCGAGGAACTGCACGTCGTCGAGCAGGAGGATGTCGAGGTCGCGGTAGCGCTCGCGCAGTGCATCGCGGGTCCCTTCGACGAGCGCCTGCGTGAGCTCGCCCAGGTACTCCTCGAGCGTCTCGTAGCGCACCCGGGGCGAAGCGTCGCCTCGGTCGGCGTGGTTGGCGATCCCCATCAGCAGATGGGACTTCCCGAGCCCGGACGCCGCATAGACGAAGAGTGGATTGTAGCTCTTGCCCGGAGATTCCGCGGCACGACGCGCCGCCGCCGAGGCCAGCCGGTTGGCGGGCCCCACGACGAATGTGTCGAAGGTGAGCTTCGGATCCAGATCCTTCATCGGCGCCTGGGGTTCATCCGCTCGGGGATCGGGCAGAATTCGGGGGGCTCGCGGGTCGCACCCGAGTATCGGCCGTCTCGGCGACGACATAAACGTCCGGCGCCACCACCCATGCCGGCATCCATGCCGGCCCCCGCATCGCCTGCGGAGAGCCCCTACTCCGACCCGGAAGCGCCCCCGCGCCGAGCCCACTCGGCCGCCACGGCGAGGTCGGCCGGCAGCGGAGCTTCGAACGCGAGCGATGCACCCGAAACGGGGTGGTCGAAGACGAGCCGGGCGGCGTGGAGGAACTGCCGCGGCACGCGCTGCGCCAACGTGCGCGCCCATCCGAGGGCTGCGCCGCTCATGCCCTTTTCGCGACCCGCCCCGTACACGGAGTCTCCCACCACGGGGTGGCCGATCGACGCCAGGTGCACCCGGATCTGATGGGTACGTCCTGTCTGGAGTGCGACGTCGAGGAGTTGAGCGGCCCTCCAATCCTCCCGCACCCGGACGTGGGTGATCGCGCGACGTCCACCCTCGACGACACCCATCCGCTTGCGATCCCTGGGATCGCGCCCGATGGGGCGATCGATCGTGGTCGGCGTCTCGGCCAGGTGTCCCCACGAGGCGGCCACGTAGAGGCGCTTGATACGTCGCGCCTTCAGAGCCGCCGCCAAACCGAGGTGGGCGCGGTCGCTCTTCGCGACCACCAGCAGGCCCGAGGTGTCTTTGTCGAGGCGATGCACGATCCCCGGACGCAGGCGCCCCCCGACCCCGGACAGGTCGGTGAGGTGATGAAGCAATGCGTTCACGAGCGTGCCATCACGGTGACCCGGCGCGGGATGCACCACCATTCCCGCCGCCTTGTCGACCACCGCCAGGTCGGCGTCTTCGTAGACGATCGACACCGGGAGGTCCTGCGCCACCAGGTCGACCGGAGCCGCCGGAGGCACGACCACCTCGACCTCCCAATCCACGCCGACGAGGTCGGACTTGCGTGGCGTGAACCACGCCTCGGCTCCGACCCGCGCACGGATGCGCTCGGCCTCGAGGAGCTTCTGCACACGCGTCCGCGACAGATCGAGGCGCCGCGCGATCCACGCGTCGAGACGCGACCCCACGTCGGCCGAACCAGCGCGGAGCCTACGCGTCTCGACGGGCCCACTCAAGGCGTCCGACTCATTCCTGCGGGGTGTCGACCCGCGACAAACCCAGATGAGCCCGGACGCCATCCAGGTCGACCTCGACGGTGCCTTCGAAGTCGGACGCGAGCGAGGCGCCCACGTCGATCGTGGTGGCGAGCGTTTCACCGGCGATGAAGTCGCTCCAGGCGCCAGCGGGCCCACGCACCTCGTCGGGCCCGGCGATCCCCAGCCGAATCCGGTCGGTCACCTGCAATCCCGAATCCTTGCGGAGCCGCTGGATGCGATTGACCAGCTCTCGGGCCATCCCCTCGGCGCGAAGCTCGTCGTCGAGGGTGGGATCGATGGCGGCGACGTGACCGTTTTCGGAGCGCACCACGAGATCGCCTTCGGCCGCTTCGATCACGTCGACATCGCCAGGCTGGAGCGCGTGGGTTTCGCCATTCAACTCGAAGGTGGCCCCTCCCCCGCCCCGATACGTCGCGAGAGCCTCGGACGTCATGGCCCGGATCGCATTCGCCGCATCGTTGGTCTGTTTGCCGAAACGCGGGCCCAGCGCACGGTAGTTGGGCCGCGCTTCGAGGTGCACGAGGCCATCAGCCGACGCGAGAAAGCTGACCTCCTTCACATTGAGCTCGCTTCGCACGACGTCGAGCACCGCCTCGCGCGGGCGCCGGTCGGCCGGGACCACGGCCTGGAGCGTGCGCAGCGGCTGGCGGACCCGGATCTTGACCTCCTCCCGCGCCGCGCGCCCGAGCGACACGAGCACGCGGGCCGCCTCCATCTCGGCCTCGAGCGTCGCGTCGCGTCGCTCCGGAACGGAGGTGGGGAACGACTCGAGATGCACGGAGCGACCCGCGAGCGCCCGGTGCAACCAGTCCGCGGTGAACGGCACGACGGGGGCCGCGAGGCGCGCCACCTCGCACAACGCCTCGTGGAGCGTGCGGAAGGCGGCTCGGGTCTCGTCGGGCGTGGTGTTGCCCCAGAAGCGGGCTCGACTGCGACGGACGTACCAGTTGGAGAGGTCGTCCACGAAGTCGATCACCTCGCGGTAGGCACGCGTGAGTTGGTATCCGTCCAACTCCGCCCCCACCGTCGCCGTCAGCGCCTCGAGCCTGGAGAGCAGCCACCGGTCGAGGATCGGCCGGTCGGCGGCGAGCGGATCGGCGTCGGATGGTTCCCACCCCTCGATCGAGGCATACAGCGCGAAGAAGCGGTAGGTGTTGGCGAGGGTGTCGAAGAAGCGCCGAGAGGCCTCGCGCACACCTTCGGGGTCGAACCGTTTCGGCACCCACGGGTGCGAAACGGTCATGAGGTACCACCGCACCGCGTCGGCCCCGTGGTCTGCCACCGCGTCCCACGGATTGACGGTGTTGCCGCGCGACTTCGACATCTTCTGACCCTCGGCGTCGAGGATCAGGTCGTTGACGACCACGTTGCGGAACGAAGGCCCCTTCCCGAGCAACGTCGAGATCGCCATCAACGAGTAGAACCAGCCGCGAGTCTGGTCGAGCCCCTCGCAGATGAAGTCGGCCGGGAAGTGGCGCTCGAACTCGCGCTCGTGTTCGAAGGGATAGTGCCATTGGGCGTAGGGCATCGACCCCGAGTCGAACCACACGTCGACCACGCCGGGGGTGCGCTTGAAGCTCCCGCCACACGAGCAGGGCCACGTGATCTCGTCGATGAACGGTCGATGGGGATCGAAGTCCTCGCCGAGGTCACCGGCGTATTCCTCGAGTTCGGCGAACGATCCCACCCAGACGACCTGCTCCGGATCGCAGTCGCACACCCAAACCGGTAGTGGGGTCCCCCAGTACCGATCGCGAGAGAGCGCCCAGTCCACGTTGCCGCGCAGCCACTCCCCGAAGCGCTTTTCCCCGACCTCGGGCGGATACCACGACACCTGGTAGTTATTGGCGAGCATCTGCTCCTTGCGCGTCGATGTGGCGGCGAACCAGGAGTCGCGCGCCATGTAGATCAGTGGGGATCGACAGCGCCAGCAGTGCGGATACGAGTGGGTTTCCATCTCGTGTCGAAGCAGCCGTCCCCTGCGCTCGAGTTCCTCGACGACGACGGGGTCGGCATCCTTCACGAACATGCCGCCGACGAGGCGCGCCTCCTTTATGAACAGGCCCCTGTCGTCGATCGGGCGCATCAGTGGGAGGTCGTGCCGCTGTCCGGCCGCGTAGTCGTCGGCGCCGAAGGCCGGCGCCATGTGCACGATGCCGGTCCCGTCATCGGCGCTCACGAAATCTTCGAGCACGACCGTCCACGCATTGCCGCGCTCGGCGGGCTCGGGCACGAGGTCGACGGGTCGATCGTACGCGAGGCCCTCCAGCTCCCGGCCGCTCATCTCGGCCACGATCTCGACGCCTTCGCCGAGCACCGCTTCGACCCGATCGCGTGCGAGCACCAGCCGCCGGCCCTCGACCGCGACCTCCGCGTACGTCAGGTCGGGATGTACCGCCAGCCCCACATTGGAGGGCACGGTCCAGGGCGTCGTCGTCCAGACGGCGAACGACCGTCCGTCGGGCTCGCCCTCCTCGTCGAGAATCGGGACGACGAACGTCAGCGACGGGTCTTCGACGTCTTCGTAGCCCTGCGCCACCTCATGACTCGACAAGGCCGTCCCACAACGGGGGCAGTACGGGACGCTCTTGTGCCCGCGATACAACAGCCCGGCGTCGGCGAACTGCTTCAACACCCACCACACCGACTCGATGTATTCGGGACGGAAGGTTACGTAGGGACGGGAGTAGTCGAGCCAATAGCCGATGCGCTCGGAGAGCTGTTCCCACTCCTCCTTGTAGGTGAATACGGAGTCCCGGCAGGCCTGGTTGAACTCGGCGATCCCCAGCGCCTCGATCTCGGGCTTGCCGCTGATGCCCAGGCGCTTTTCGGCCTCGATCTCGACGGGCAGCCCATGGGTATCCCACCCCGCGATCCGGGTGACCGAACGTCCGCGCATCGTCTGGTACCGACAGACGAGGTCCTTGATCGCCCGGCTGATGATGTGGTGCAGGCCCGGTCGTCCGTTGGCCGTCGGCGGCCCTTCGTAGAAGACGAAGGGCTCACCCGACGACGTCGCGTCCAGGGTGGCCTGGAAGAGGTCTTCGTCGCGCCAGAGTTGGAGCACGGCCTCTTCGAGTTCTTGCAGGGATCCGGGGAATTCGGGGTAGGGCATGAGGCGGTCGGGATTCGATCTCGGGATCGGCGACCCGCGCGCGGGTCGAACGGAACGGATGCAGGGCGGCTTCGGAGCGCCGTCAGGGCATCCGGTCGAGCACTCCGCGGAGCACCCGAATCAGCTGGGGCTGTGCCCGCTCGGCGGCCGCCAGGATGTCTTCGATCCGGGCCTCCTCGAGTGCATCGGGCAGACACTGGTCGGTGACGATGCTGATCGCAAGCACGCGCATGCCGGCGTGTCGAGCGGTGATCACCTCGGGTACGGTGCTCATGCCGACCACATCGGCCCCCATGGTGCGCAGCATCCGGTACTCCGCGCGGGTCTCCAGGCTGGGACCCGTGACGGCGACGTACACCCCACGCCGCAACACGATGCCCTCGTCGAGCGCCACCTGCTCGGCCAGCGAGGCGAGCTCCGGGTCGTACGGCGCGCTCATGTCGGGAAACCGCGGCCCGAGCGCGTCGAGATTCGGACCGATGAGAGGATGATCGCCCAGCAGATTGATGTGGTCGTCGAGCAGCACGAGGTCGCCGGCCGCCCACAGGGGGTTCATCCCTCCGCAGGCCCCCGAAAGGACCAGCGTCTCGGCGCCGAGGAGCCGGAGCACCCGGATCGGAAACGCGATGCGTGCCGCCGACACCCCCTCGTACAGGTGGAAGCGCCCCTGAAGCGCCACGACATCGCGCCCCTGGAGACGCCCGAACAGAAGGCGTCCGGCATGACTCTCGACGGTCGAGAGCGGAAACCCGGAAATCTCGCCGTAGGGGATCGAGCCCTCGACCTCGATCATGTCGGCCAGCGCCCCCAACCCGGTACCGAGAACGATGCCGACGCTCGGAAC
>JANQNV010000184.1 GCA_028279425.1 Longimicrobiales bacterium
GACAAGGTGACCGGACGCGGCTCGTCGGCGCCACCTGCCTCGGGCCCGGGTCCGGTGGCACAGCCACTCCAGACCGCGACCAGAACCCCACCGAGCAGAGACGCCGCACTGGGCATACGCCGAAACGTCGGTCGCTTCACCTCGACTCACTCCTGGAGTGTGCTACCTGGTTCATTCGCAACTTCGCCCGGACACGAACGAACGTGCCCGGGCGAAGTCGACCCGTCGACGAAGGCGCGAAGGTCAGTCCTCCACGGACTCCACGTCCTCCTCGGCGTCGCCGTCGTCGACGGCGACATCCTCGGTCGGAGCATCCTCGCTTTCGTCGGACTCCACCTCTTCCTCGGGGACCGGCTGGTGCTCCGGCACCTCGAGAACTTCCAACACGATCCGGCGGTTCACCGCATCCGACTCGATGACGCGCAGGGACACCGAATCGCCCCCACGATAGTACTCCGCCAGGCGATCGGCATCATTGATGCCGGCATGCGAGCCGGGTACGTAGCCCTCGATGTCGTCGCCGAGATCGACCACCACGCCCTTGTCCTGGACCCGGACCACCCCTCCATCGATTTCGACGCCCGGGGTGAATCGGTCGGAAATCGACGGCCACGGGTCGTCCTGGATCTGCTTCAACCCGAGGCTGATGCGCTTGTTCTCGGCGTCGACGTCGAGAACCATGATCTCGATCTCGTCACCCTTCTGCACGATCTCGGACGGGTGCTCGACCCTCTTCGTCCACGACATGTCCGACACGTGGACCAGGCCGTCGATTCCGGGCTCGATCTCCACGAACGCACCGAACGAGGTCAGGTTGCGGACCACACCCTGGAGGACGGTACCGGTGGGGTACTTGACCGGCAGGCCGAGCCACGGGTCTTCCTCGATCTGCTTCATCCCGAGCGAGATCTTCTCGTCGTTCGGGTCGACCTTGAGCACCACGGCCTCGATCTCGTCTCCGATCGCGACGAGCTTCGACGGGTGTCGAACGTTGCGCGTCCACGACATCTCGGAGATGTGGACCAGCCCCTCGACGCCCTTCTGCAGTTCGACGAAGGCGCCGTAGTTGGTGATGGAGACCACCTTGCCGCGCACACGCGAACCGACGGGGTACTTCTTGTCGATGTCCGTCCACGGATACGGCAGCAGCTGCTTGAGGCCGAGGCTGATCCGCTCGCGGTCCCAATCGATGTCGAGCACCTTGATGTCGAGTTCCGACCCGATCTCGACGACCTCGGACGGATGGCCCACTCGGCCCCACGACATGTCGGTGATGTGGAGCAGTCCGTCGAGACCACCCAGGTCGATGAAGGCACCGAAGTCGGTGATGTTCTTGACCGTACCCTCGCGCACCTGACCGACCAGGAGCTCCTTGACGAGCGTCTTGCGCTTCTTCTCGCGCTCGCCCTCCAGGATCACGCGGCGCGACACCACGATGTTCCGGCGGCGCTTGTTGAGCTTGATGATCTTGAAGTTGTAGACCTCGCCGATGAGGTCCTCGATGTTCGGCACTCGGCGAAGGGCGATCTGCGATCCCGGGAGGAAGGCGTCGACGCCCATGATGTCGACCGTGACACCGCCCTTGATCTTGCGCACGAGGGTACCCTTGACCGGGCGATCCGCCTCGTGGGCCTCCTTGATCTTCTCCCAGACGCGCAGGAAGTCGGCCTTCTTCTTCGAGAGCACGACGATGCCGTCGTCGTCCTCGAGATGCTCGAGGAGTACCTCGACCTCTTCACCGGCAACCGGCGGGTCCTTGAACTCGTCGAGGTTGACCGAACCCTCCGACTTGAAGCCGAACTCGAGGATGACGGCCGAATCCGTGACCGACAGGACGCGCGCGTTGACGATCTCGCCCTCGCGGATGTCCTGCAGATCCTGTCCGAACTCGCCGAGCAGCTGCTCGAACTCGGAGCGCGAGACGTCGAGCGCCTCCTCCCCGTACGGGTCCATGACGAGCTCGACCGAAATCCCCAGGCGCTCCGCCTGCTCGGCCGGCGTCTCCTGGTAGACCTCGCCCGTGGCCGCGTCGACCATCACGCTGGCCTCCTCGGCCAGCTCCTCGGCCGTGAACTCGTCTTCGGGAGCGATCGGCTCGTCGGCGTCCATGGCGGCCGCGGCGTCGGCCGTCTCATCGGCGGGCGCAGCAGCGTCCTCAGCGGCGGACTCGTCCTCACCCTCGGCGGCAGGGGCGTCTTCGGCGGCGGGCTGCTCGGAAGCCGCGTCGGCCTCGGCGGCGGGGGCCTCCGCGGGCGCTTCGGCTTCGGGAGTGGCGTCGGCGGCCGACTCTGCGTCGGCGTCGGCCACGGGAGGCGTCTCTTCTCGGTCGGAATCGGTCATGTGTCTCGGCTCCCGGATGGGAGTAGGTGCCGGCCCCGTACAGCGTGCCGCGGTCGGGCGGGGGTCGGGTTAAGTGACAAAGAAGCCCCCGGGCACCACGCCGGGGGCACAGCAGAGATAAGGTATCCGACGCCTCTGGGGGCGTCAACGCGACGGGCGACGCTTCCGAGCGAGGTCGACCACCCTCCCGACCTGCTCTTCGAAGTCGAGCGTCGTGGTGTCGATGACCACGGCGTCGGATGCGGCCCGAAGGGGCGCGGTCTCGCGCGTGCTGTCGATCTCGTCGCGCTCCGAAAGGCGCGACGCCGCGCGCCGAAGCTCGGCGTCGTCGGCCCCGTCCGAGCCCTGCTCGGTGAGCCGGCGTCGGGCGCGCTCTTCCAGGTCGGCGACGAGGAACACCTTGGTGCCGGCAGAGGGGAACACCACCGTGCCCATATCGCGCCCGTCCGTTACCAACCGGCCCAGCGCACCCAGCGCCCGCTGGTGCCCGAGCAACCACTCGCGCACGACCGGTAAGCGCGCCACGAGCGAGACGTGCGCGTTCACGCGATCCGTTCGGAGTTCGTCGGTCAGCCGACGCCCCCGATGCCAAAGCATGAGTGTGCCTGCCCCTGGCACCACCTCCACCGCAAGTCGGTCGAGCGTGTCGCGATCGAGCTCCGGCCAGCGGTCGGCCGGGACACCCTCGGCGAGCAACGCATGCGTCAGGGCCCGGTACAAGGCCCCCGAGTCGAGGTAGCGATAGCCGAGTCGTCGGGCCACCTCACGGGCGGTCGTCGACTTCCCGGCACCCGCGGGGCCGTCGATCGTCACCACGGTCTCCTCGCCCGTCGGCCGCAACGGATCTGCGCCTTCGGGCCCGCGGGCGCGGCCGGAGTCTACCTCACCCATCCCGCAATCGCTCGAGCAGGGACCAGAATCCGGGGAAACTCACCTCGACGGACTCCTTGCCCGACACCTCGATGGTGTTGCCGGGCGCAGCGGCGAGCACCCCGAACGCCATGGCGATCCGGTGGTCGTCGAAGGCGTCGACCGCGCCCCGAAGGGCGGCCGTGGTCCCCGTCACGTCGAGCCCGTCGTCGTGCTCAGCCACCTCCACACCGACGGCGCGGAGGTTGACGACCAGAGCGCGGATCCGGTCCGTCTCCTTGACCCGCAACTCCCGCGCCCCCCGAATCCGCGTGACGCCCTCCGCACGGACGGCGGCGACCGCCAGCGCGGGCAACTCGTCGATCGCCGTCGGCACGTCGGCTTCGGAGACGGAGATCGCCCGCAGCGCCTCTCGGCCGACCTCGATGCGCCCGACCGGCTCGCCGGCGGCGTCTGGGCCCGGCACGACCTCGACTCGGAGTCCCATGCGACGAAACAAGTCGACGATCCCATCGCGGGTGGGGTTCAGTCCCACCCCTTCGATCGCGACCGCTCCCGGGGTGACCCCGAGGGCACACGCCAGCAGCACGAAGGCGGCCGACGAGAGGTCGCCCGGCACATCGACGTCCAGCGGACGAAGCGACGGGGGCGGATCGCGCAGCTCGATGCGTCGCCCCGGCCCGCGCACATGGGTGATGACCGACGCCCCGCAACCGCGAAGCATGCGCTCCGTATGGTCCCGCGAGGCGCCGGGCTCCGTGAGGCCCACCGGCACGCCGCCGACGAGCCCCGCGAGCAGGAGGGCACTCTTGACCTGCGCGCTGGCGACGGGAAGGTCGTAGTCGAATGCGGCGAGGGCGCCGCCATCCACACGCACCGGGAGACGACCCTCGTCTCCAAGCCACGAGAAGCGCGCGCCCATCTGCGCGAGGGGGTTGGTCACCCGAGCCATCGGCCGACTGCGCAGCGAGGCGTCGCCGTCGACGACCGCGCTCAGCGGCTGACCCGCGAGGACGCCGAGGAGCAACCTCGTCCCGGTCCCGCTGTTCCCCAGGTCGAGGGGAGCAGAAGGCGTACGCAGGCCGCGGAGTCCCCTGCCCTGCACCCGGATCTCGCTTCCATCGTTCGGCAGCTCCGGGATCCGCGCCCCGGCCGCACGAAGGGCCGCGGCGGTCGACCGCGGATCGGCCGAGGGCAGAAGCCCACGCAGACGACTCTCCCCCTCCGCCAGCGTCGCCAACAGCAGTGCCCGTTGAGAAATGGACTTGTCGCCCGGTACCCGTACCTCGATCACAGCCGCCTCCATGCGCGGGTCTGCTCCATGCGCGCCGCCAGCCCCCCGAGCTCGCCCTGGTCCAGCAGCTCGGCGAGCGCTGCGAGTTCGTCGGCGACCGAGCGCAAGGCGGTCGCGACCTCGCCCCCCGACGATGCCAGAAGGTCGGTCCACATGGTCGGAGAGCTCGCGGCCAGCCGCGTCATGTCGCGTCCGCCCGGACCCAGATCGGCCGGCCGCACGCCCCGTCGGGCCATCACGGCGGCGAGGGCGTTGGCCACGACCTGTGGGAGGTGACTCGCGCCCACCATTCGCTCGTCGTGCTCCCCCGCGTCGATCCACTCTGGCTTCGCGTCGAGTGCCTTCCAGACGCTCACCGCGTCGTCGCGCAGACTCTGCGATGCGTCGTCGTGCGCACTCAACCATACCCGCCCACCGACGTAGAGATCGTCGCGGGACGCCTCGAAGCCCGAGCGCTCGCTCCCGACCATGGGGTGGACCGAAATCAGCTCTGCCGCTCGACCGAGGTGGTCCGCCCAGGCCAGCGGGGGCCCCTGCAGCGAGGCGACATCCATGATCCCGGCGCGGGGCGGCGTGCCCGGCTCCGCAAGGAGGTGCTCGACCGCCGCCAAGGGGGTCGCCAGGATCCACCAGTCGACGCCGGACGACGTGTCGCGCGCCGCATCGCGGCCCTCGTCGATCGCCCCCGCCTCGATGGCCGCAGCCGTCTCGGCGGGATCGGGTGAGAACCCCACGACGCGCTCCGCACCGGCGTGCTTCAGGGCCCGAGACAGGGAACCGCCCATCACCCCCAGACCCACGATCCCGAACGCGCGACCCGCGACCCCCATGGACCGACCGTCCACTCCGTCGCGCGCCACGCTCACGCGGGTGTCTCGGCGGGTGCGCCGGGGCGCGCCGCAGACGACGGGTCCAGCCGAGGCGCGAACAGCACCACCATGGGTGAGGTCGACAGGAGTTGGTCGCGCCCGCACGCCGCGACGAACACCTCCTCGGCCAGGCGGTGGCGCTCCACATCCGAAAACGGCACCTCGAGTTCGAGGATCGCCCGAAGGCCGAGGGCGCCGCGCGATTGCACCAGCCGGGGCACGACCGTACCGCCGAAGACCGCCTCGGCCATCTCGACGGCGCGCCATTGCATCGCCCGAAGCACCCAACGCTCCTGGGCCTCCTGCCGCATCGACGGGTCGAGGTACCCCATCGGATCGGCGTCGTCGTCCGGGCGCGGCGGAAGGGGCGGCAGGAAGCCCGCGCTCACGGCTCGTCTCCGCGCAGGGGGATTTCGATGACCAGGCCGTCGTGGGCGGCCGTCGAAGCCGGGAAGATCGCCCGAGCCTCGGCTTCGAGCAGATGCGGCACCTCGGCATACCGGGCCGACAGATGCGTGAGAACGAGTCGCCCCACCCCCGCCTCGCGCGCGATCTCGGCCGCTTCCGCAGCGGTCGAATGCCCCGTTTCGCGGGCCCGCTCGGCGTCCTCGTGCAGGAAGGTGGCGTCGTGGATCAGCAGATCGGCACCGCTCACGGCGTCCACGACCGCCGGCGAAGGGCGCGTGTCGCCGGTGTAGGCGACGATTCGACCCGGCCGCGGTGGCCCGACCACCTCGTCGGCGGTCACCGGCCGTCCGTCGGCGGCTTCGACGGTTTCTCCCCGGTGCAGGCGACCGAAGGCCGGCCCCTCCGGTACGCCCAGTCGGCGCGCCAGCTCCACGTCGAAGCGCCCCAGCCGATCGTCTTCGCGCAACGCGAAGCCGACGGCACGGATGCCGTGGGTCACCTCGAAGGCTTCGACCCGCCAGCCGTCGAAGTCCACGCGGTCGCCCGGGTCCACCTCGCGAATGGTCACCTCGAAGGGCACCCGCTCGAGTCCCAGGTGCACCGCCCGCTCCAGGATCCGCCCGGCGCGGGCCGGACCGTAGATCGACAAGGGATCGGTGCGACCCTGCAGTCCCATGGTGCGCAGCAGCCCCGTCAGCCCGAGGAAGTGGTCGGCATGAACGTGCGTGATGAACACCGACGACACGGCGAACCCCGTCGCGAAGCGCATCATCTGACGCTGTGTACCTTCGCCGCAGTCGAAGAGCATCAGGTCGCCCTCCCGCTGCACGGCGAGGCCACTGACGTTCCGTCCCGGGGTCGGCCGGGCCGCCGCGGTGCCGAGAAACGTGACCCGAATCATGTCATCCGCAGGAAGTTGCCGAGAAGCTGCCGCCCCCCCTCCGAGAAGAGGGACTCGGGGTGGAACTGTACACCCCACACGGGCCACTCGCGGTGGCACATGGCCTGCACCTCGACCGACGAACCGGAACGCGACCACGCGATCGGCTCGAGTACGTCGGGTAGGACGTCGGGGTCGGTGACGAGCGAGTGATACCGGGTCACCGTGAGGGGGCTCGGCAAGCCTTCGAACAGCCCCGTGCCGTCGTGTTCGATCGGGTCGGTCTTGCCGTGCATGACCCGGTCCGCCCGGATGGTCCGGCCTCCATACGCCTCACCGATCGCCTGGTGTCCGAGACAGACGCCGAGCATCGGCACCGTCGACCCGAGCTCGCGCACGACGTCGATGCAGACGCCGGCCTCGGCCGGTGTGCAGGGGCCCGGCGACAACACGATACGCTCCGGATACAGATCGCGGATCTCGTCGACGGTTCGCTCGTCGTTGCGGATCACCTGCGGGTCGCCGCCCAGCTCCCCGAGGAACTGAACGAGGTTGAAGGTGAAGGAGTCGTAGTTGTCGAGAACGAGCAACATTGTGACGGATCTCTGTGGTGCAATGAAGGTCGCCCAACGTTGGGCATGGCGCGGACCGAGGGGAAGGCCCGACATTTCAACACGAGGGGACCGGGCGCGATCGCGCTCGGTCGAGCCGCCCTGACGTACGGGGAGTGGGTGTGATTCGAAGTTGTCTCGTGTGCTCGATTCCGTTGCCCGAGAACGGCGTACTCGAACATCTGCCCTACGGATACCGTTTCGCCTTCGATCCTGAGCGTGGGCGCCTCTGGGTGGTGTGCTCGAACTGCCGTCGCTGGTCTCTCGTGCCCCTCGAAGACCGCTGGGAAGCGATCGAAGAGCTCGAGCGGGCCGCGCGCGACCGCGGGCGCCTCCTCTCGCAGACCGATACCATCGCCCTGGTGAAGGTCGGCCCCCTCGACGTCGTGCGCGTCGGGAACGCGAGCCGTACGGAGGAGGCGTGGTGGAGGTACGGTCGCGAGTTGGTTCGCCGGCGCACCTCGTACGGTCGACTCACCGTCGCGGCCGGAGCGGCGAGCGCCGCCGTCGTGGCCGGCGGCTGGGCGACCGGCGGCATCTCCTTCTTCGGCGCGTGGTGGTTGTGGAGTCAGGCGCCAGACGGCATCAAACGCGGCGCGCGGTGGCTCCGGTTCGGATCCGCGGCGTGGCGGGGCCGCGAGCGCTGCGCGAAGTGCGGGTACGAGTTCACGGACGTGTCGTTCAAGGAGCGGCAAAACCTGGTGCTGCTGCCGGACTCGGAGCAGCCCGGGAATGTGGTGCTCGGCGCGCGGTGCCCTCGTTGCCAGGATCTGGCCGAGGGGGGACTTCGCCTCAAGGACCGCGCTGCGGAGCGCACGATCCAACGCGTGCTCGCCTACCATCACTTCGACGGCGCCTCCGAACAGCGGGTCCGTTCGGCGACCCGACTCATCGAAGAGGCCGGCTCCGCCCGCGACCTGACCCGCATCCTGCTGCGCGACGGCCGACGAATGGGAGACCTCCAGCGTACCGGAGCCATCGCCCTCGAGATCTCTGCCAACGAGTCGTCGGAGCAACGGGCGCTCGAAATGGAGGTCGCCGAGCTCGAGGCCGTCTGGCGAAAGGAAGAAGAGCTCGCGGCCATCATCGACGACGAGCTGACCGACGTTCCGTTGCTCGAGACGTTTCGGCGGCGGGTGCTGAAGAAGGGCTGAGCCGATCTGGGACGAGTGCCTGAGGTTGGACAGAGCAACGGATCCGCCCCGCGCGTGTGGGCATCGGCGGACCGATCGCCTCATGGCGCGTACTGCTCAACCCCCTGGGCGGCCGTCGCGGAACCCGCACTGACCTGGTACACGACGACCTGAGGAAATGGAGCTTCCTGGACGGCCAGAAGGTGACCACCGCGGCGATCGACGATGTGGGGGACCTCGAAACCGATGTACCAGCCCTCGCCCGAGGCGACGTCGAGAAGATAGGAGTCGACCGTGTGGTAGCGGAGCCCCAGTTCGCGAGACGTGTGGCGACTGCTGCGCCCAAACTGGACCAGCAGCACACCGTCACCCAGATCGACCACGCCGAGACCCACGTCGAACTCGCCATCTTCAGGGAAGGTCGTGACGTTCTTTTCGCCCTCTACGACCGTGGCCAGGGGGCGGTGATTCGCGAACCGGACGGTCCAGACCGGTGCTCCAACCGTGGTGTAGGCGCGCACCTCCCCGATCGCACCGGCAAGGTAGGCGATCCGGTCGTCTCGCCGGATGCAGGCGACGTCCCCGAGGCTGTAGCTCATGAACAACCCCAGATCCACTAGACGGTAGGCCATTCCGAAATCCGCTCCGAGTTCACCGTCCACACGAAGTTCGAAGAGGACCGGTGGGAATGATCCATCGGCCTCGGTGTCTCTGGGTGTCATCCTCGTATGTGCGTTCACGACCGCGCCCTCGTCGAACGAACAGATGGCAGATGGCTGCAGCGGTAGAGGCGCGGTGCGGCGGGTAAACGCCCACTCACCCTCAATGCGGGAGAAGCGATGGATAGACGGGACGTCCGCGACCCAGAGGGCCCCACTCCGCGTCACCGCGAGGCCCCGAGGATCGACGAGCTCGCCAGGACCCTGCCCCGCACCACCGAAGCGGGCCCGACTCGACCCGTCGAGGCCAAACTCGGACACGGACTTGTCTTGCCCGTCCAGGACGAGGAATGTGTCGTCGCCCAGAAAGGAAGCATCTCTGATCTCGCCGAACACGACGTCGCCATCTGCGGACCCGATGCTCCGCAGTGGAGTAAGTGAGCGGAGGTCTTCGAGGGTGCGCCGGAGGCTGGGGGGCAAGAGTTCAGCCTCAACCGGCGACGACGACACCGTGGTGAAGCTACCCTCCGGAGGCGCTCGGAAGTCCGGATGGGGGTGCTCGACCGACTCCACATCTCCCGGCCGCTCCTGCCGGGCGCTCTGATCGCAACTCATGGCGGTCAGCGCGAGGACCACCGCCCAGAACACAGACCCGTTCACCGAAGGGACGCGTGACAAAAGGGAATACCTCCAGAATCCGCCACCGAGTGCCCGCCTCAGTCCGCGCGAAGGGGTCTGCCTGCCCCGCGCTTTCTTCGAAGCCGCACGAGGGTCAGTCTTGACGGGACAATAAATCCGCACGAAGGATTGGGGTAGGTTTCTGGACATGCGGCTTCGAGCACCCCATCGATCGGGAGCGAGACACATGCCTGCATCTGCCGGCGACTTCGCCACCGCGCCGCTGATGAGCCCCCGGACCCTCACCTTGATCGCCGCCTGCGTCGTCGCGCTGTCGCCCGCGGCCCCCCTCGCCGCCCAGGTCACATCGCCTGCGGACTCACTGGCTCCCGGGGTGCAGCGCATCGTCGGCACGCTCGTCGACGACGAGCGGCTGGCCCCCGTGGCTGGGGCTCGGATCACCGCATTGCTGATGGAGGGGCCCGACGATTCTGGCGACGGGATCGTCGCCGCACGGGCCACCACCGACGATGCCGGCGGGTTCACCCTCCCTCTGGACCACGGGGGCTTCTACCGGCTTCAGGCCCAGGCACTGGGGTACGCCCCAACGACGACCCAGATCGTGGAGGTGGCCGACGGCCGGATCCTAACCGTGGACTTCCGGATTCTCCCTGAAGCGATCCTCATGCGGCCACTGCTTGTCACCGCGCGGCGAGGGAGCGGCGAGGAGCTCTTCTACAAGAGGATGGAGGAGTGGGGCCAAGGCGTCTTCATGACACCGGACATGATCGACTCCATCGCGCCTCGCGTGCATCCAGCGGAGGTCTTCCGCGACCGGCAGGACACGTGGCTGTCATGGTCGGGTGGGAATCGATTCGGCGCCCCCATTCCCAACCTCCGGTCGTTTCGAGGGCAGGGCTGCCTCGGCGTCATGGTCGATCGAATCCCGGTGGTTCGCCGCCCGGGTGACCTGGGAACGATCTGGGAGAACTACCCACTGGATACACTTCTTCCGAAGGACATCGAAGCGGTCGAATACTACCGCTTCGTCGGGGAGGCCCCCCCGGAGCTTCGACGCTTCGCGAGACCACCCGATCCGTCGAACCCAAGGCAGTGTGGGCTCGTGGTGTTCTGGACCAAGGGCGGCTGGTAGCGCCCCCGCGCCCAAACCTCAGTAGTCCACCGGCCGCAGGTAGAACGCCCCGATCGCCGACGACGAGAGCACCGCCACGGTCGGCCGTTCGCGCTTCCAGTGCGTCGACGACAGCCGCCCATCCACGCGTCGGACCTGCTCGGCATCGAAGCCGCTGCGAATCAGGTCGCCCGCCGTGTAACCCCGCACCAGCCAGAACAGGATCGGGTCGGCGTCGGGATAGGTGATCCCGAGTTCGTGCTCGTCGTGCACGCCCTGGACGAGATCCGCCGACGCCGGCTTGTCGATGATCGGATCCGGTACGCCGAGGTGACGCGCCAGCGCCCACACCTGCGTCTTGAAGAGGTCGCCCAGGGGATTGATCGGGGGCGAGTCGTCGGCGTGCCAGGTATAGTAGCCCAGCAGTCGCTCGCTCTTGTTGCCGGTGCCGAGGGGGAGCGCACGCAGCTTGGCCGACTGGTCGAAGAGGACGATGGCCCGCATGCGCGCCATCACGTTGCCTCGCCGGAGCCCGTCGGCGTCGTCTTCGAATCCGGACAGGTAGCCGTCGACGGCCGCCGAGATGTCGATCGTGCGCTCGTGCGCCCCCGTATCGGCGAGCGCGAGCGCCGCGTGCTCGAGGCTGTCGGGGCTCGAGGTGCGGTACGGGAGACGAAACCCGTAGACGTTTTCGGGCCCGAGCGCGCGACACGCCAGGTAGAGCGAGACCGCCGAGTCGACGCCGCCGGACACCCCGATGACGACCCGTTCGAACCCCCGGCGCTCCACCACCTCGTCGCGGATGAACCTGACGAGCGCCGTCTCGACCAACGCGAGGTCGAGGTCCATCCATCCCTCGCGATCTCGATCGATCGGTCCGGTGGGCGGGCCCCCGCCACGGAGTCCCTGGGTGTAGGCGGCGCCCCTCGTTTCTGCATCGCGGTCGGCAGGCTCCGCACTCCCGTCGCGTGCCGCCCCATCCGAGGCCCCCGCACTCGCGTCTAGGGCTCCTGCGCCACCTGTGCCCGCATCGAGGTTGGCGACCTCTACATCCGCCTGCTCGGCTCGTGCCCCGCGGCCCGGCCACCGCTTCCCGCGGCCCCTCCGCGGCCCTCGCCCACCCCGGGCACCTCGCCCGGCCGCGCGCCTCACCGCCCGCTGGAGGTGAGGGAGCATTTTCTCCAGATCCGCCAGCATGGGCGCGGTCGCCCGGGTGCGCTCGATCGCGACACCGTGGAGCGCCGCGGTCACCACCCCGGCGTCGAGGAGGGCGCCGCGCACCACGACCTCGCCGTCGGGCGCCACCACGATCGATCCGCCCGGGAAGAGTTTGCCACCCTCCGATCCGACCAGCTGGGCAACCGCGACGAAGATGCCGTGCTCCTCGGCAGTCGAGGTGGCCAGTCGAGTCCAGCGCGCGAGGTTGGCGGGCTCTCCCGTGCCGCGATGGAAGTCGCGCGCGGGCGATGCGCTCGCGACCAGCAGGAGCTCCGCGCCGCCGAGCGCGAGGGCGGTCGCGGGCAAACCGTGCCAGAGATCCTCGCAGATCAGCAGTCCCACACGACCGAACCGGGTATCGACGCACCGAACGTCGCGTCCCGCCTCCACGAAGCGATCCTCATCGAACACCCCGTACGTCGGGAGGAAGAGCTTACGATGCACGTGGAGGGTGCGGTAGCCGTCGGGCGTCGCTTCGAAGTAGCCGACCGCGTTGTAGAGGCGGCGGCGCCACCGCTCGTAGAAGCCCACGACGACGTCGGGTGCGCGGTCCCCGCCGGGTCCGAGGCCGCGCGCCACATCGTCGGCCGTGCGCGCGGCTTCCGCGACGCCTCCCTCGAGGAAGTACCCCGAGAGCGCCGCCTCCGGGAAGGCGACGATGTCGGCCGCACCGTGGAGAGCCGACACCTGTTCGGCCACGCGCTCGAGGTTGCGATCGAAGCGCGCCTTCTCGGGGCGGAACTGGCAGATCGAGAGTCGCAGAGGAGGCGCACCCGCGTGGGGCGCAGATACAACGGCCATGGGCGTCGTCCAGGGGAGTCGGGCGCGCGGCACGGGCACCCGGGCGTGCGGCACGGGCACCCGAGCGTGCGGGTTGGGCACCCGAGCGTGCGGGTTGGGAGCCGGAAAGGTACCATAGCTAAAGGGCTCGCGTCAGGACTCCGGAACGCCCTTCGCCTCCGAGGGGTTAGATCAGCGAGCCCCTTCGCCTCCCCAAGGAAACCCGAATGCTTCGCCACAGCCAACTCGCTCGCGCCGCGTGCGGTCTCTCTCTGACTCTGCTGCTCGCTACGCCCGCCCTCGGCCAGAGCACGGCCTTGCGAGACCGTGGGTCCTCGACGGCTCCGGCCGCGGAGGAGCGAGAGGTGTTCGTGAGCGCCCTGGAGGCGATCTCACGGTTGCACATGAGTGCACCCAACGACTCGACCCTGTGGTCACGAGCCATCGACGGGCTGATCGCGTCGTTGGACGACCCCTACGCCGAGGTATTCACCCCGCGCGAGGTCGAGGTTTTCGAAGAGCAGAACACGGGCAACTACGCCGGAATCGGGATCCAGATCACGCAGCTGAACGACATGGTCACGGTGACCGCCGTGTTCAACAGTACTCCCGCCGAGGACGTCGGAATCCTCGAGGGCGACATCATCGTGGAGATCAACGGCGTCGATGCGCGGGACTTCACCACGGACTCGGTGTCCAAGGTCGTTCGGGGGACTCCGGGTACGAAGGTCGACGTGAGCGTGGAGCGTGAGGGCTACGACCAGCCGATTCCCTTCAACATCACGCGAGCCGAGGTTCACGTCCCCACGGTGCGCGCGGGCTCGGTCGACGGTGGACTCACCTACGTGGTCATGGATCGGTTCGCGCGTGGCGCCATCACCGAGATGGATTCGGTGCTGCGCGAGAACGACGGCATGAACGGCCTGATCATCGACCTGCGGGGGAACCCGGGCGGCTACCTGGACGAAGCCCTCATGCTGTCGGACCTCTTCCTGACCCCGGGGCAGAAGCTCGCCAGCACGCGGTCGCGCACCCCGGGTACGTCCGGTGATCCGACCGAAGAATCGTGGACGGATCGTGTTCCCCCGCGGATCCCCGATGTGCCCATGGTGGTGCTGGTCGATCGCTTCTCGGCATCGGCGTCGGAGATTCTCGCCGGGGCGCTCCAGGACCACGATCGGGCACTGGTCGTCGGTCAGCGGAGCTTCGGCAAGGGGCTCGTGCAGACCGTGATGCCGCTTCCACACGGCCGCCAGCTTCGGATCACCACGGGCGAGTGGCTGAGCCCGCTGGGCCGGTCGTTGCACCGGGCGCGGGCCTCCGACGGTCGCCCCCTCCCTGAAGACGTCGACACCTTCCCGACGATCCGCTCCGACTCGGGCCGTGAGCTCATCGCTGTAGGTGGCATCTTCCCCGACCTTACGGTCCGGGACGACACCCTGACGTTGGCCGAACGAGATCTGCTCCAGGGAGCGGTCGAGGCCGAGCTCCCCCTTCCCCTCCGGCTGGCCGAGTTCGGCTTTGCCCAGGCCCGGGCGTTGGAGGCGGCGGGCGAGCCGGCGCAACTCCGCGATGCGCCCTTCGAGGCGTTCCTCAAGGGCCTGGTCGACGAGGGACTGCCCGCCGAACTGCTGGAAGCCGACGGCGTGTCGGACTACCTGCGCTGGCGGGCGTCGATCAGCATCGCCGACCGTATGGACGACCTCGGTGCGAGGGCGGAGTTCTTGATGATGCGCGACCCCGTGCTGCGCGAAGCCGTCGGTCTCCTCCGAAGGTCGCCGACGCAGGACGCGCTCTACGTGGCGGCCGCGGGTCGCGAGTCGAGCGACGAGGCCACGGGGGCCGCCGACTCCTCGTCGGGAGGCACTCCGCGCTAGTCGCGCCCGGTCGCGGTAGTCGCGGTAGGTCGAGGCGGGTCGCAGTGCTCGACAATCGCCCTCCGGCGCGGGCGGTCGTGTTCGGAGCGACCGGACTGATCGGTCGCCATCTCGTCGACCAGTTGCTCGCGCGGGGCACACGCGTCGTCGAAGCCGGCCGGCGGCCCAGCGGCGAGGGCGACGGGTCCGGCTTCAGGCCCGCCCGTGGGGGGGCCGAGGCTGGCCTGGAGACCCACGGTCGGGACGCAGAGGCTGATTGGGCGCGGCACCGGCCGGGCGCGGAGGCTGGGCTCGCTCCCGACGGCCGGAGCGCGGAGGCCAGCCGGGCACCCCACGACCGCGGCGCGGAGGCTGGCCGGGGTCCCGACGGCCGGAGCGCGGAGGCCAGCCGGGCAGCCCACGACCGCGGCGCGGAGGCCGGCCGGGGTCCCGACGACCGGGGCGCGGAGGCTGGCCGGGGTCCCGACGACCGGAGCGCGGAGGCTGGCCGGGCAGCCCACGACCGCGGCGCGGGCGCGCCTCCGACGAACTGGACGTTCGAGGCCGTGGACTTCGAGCGACTCGTCGAGGACCCCGACGCCGGGCCGGCCTGTCTTCGAGGCGACCCGGTCGTCTTCATCGCGCTGGGTACCACGCGGAAGAGCGCCGGCTCGCGGGAGGCGTTCCGCCGCGTGGATCTGACCTATGTGCGGGCTGCGGCCACAGCCGCGCGCCGAGCCGGTGTGAACCACCTCCTCGCGGTAAGCAGCGTGGGGGCGAAGCCCTCCGCCTCGACGTTCTACCTTCGGGTGAAGGCCGAAGCCGAGGAGGCCCTGATGGCCCTGGGCTTTCCGAGTCTCACCCTCGTGCGGCCGTCGCTGCTCGTCGGAGAACGGCCCCAGCCGCGCCCCGGGGAGCTGTGGTCAGCGAGGGCCATGGCGGTAGCTCGGCCATTCCTCCGCGGTCCCTTCGAGCGCTACCGACCGATCGAGGCCCGCGTTGTCGCGAGAGCCCTCGTGCGTCTGGCCGCCGATCCACCCCACGGTGTGGCCGTGTTCGAGTCGCACCACCTCGCCTCGCTGGGAGCCTGAACGGGACGGGGCGCTCATCCCAGCTCGGACTCGTCGGAGGTCGAGGCGCTCCCCTGCCCGGCTCGGACGCGTCGGAGGTCGGCGCGGCCCCCTGTCCGGCTCGGACGCGTCGGAGGTCGGCGCGGCCCCCTGCCCGGTCCGGACGCGTCGGAGGTCGGGGCGGCCCCCTTTCCCCGGCCCGGACTCATGGGACGTCGAGGCGCCCCCTGCCCGGTCCGCTCGTCCGCTCGGCGTGCGCCGGCGGGAGCACCGACCCGCGCCGGGCAGGAGCCACCAGAAGTCTCCACCATCTGGGCGAAATCTCGATGGTGGAGGGTTGTGGTCGCTATGCGACCATTTGTCGCCCGCATCCGGCGCATCGCGGCGATCGTGGAGACTTGTGGTCGTATAGCGACCATTTCTCGCCAACATCGACCTGCGCCGCAGATAGTGGAGGGTTGTGGTCGTGGGGAAGCCCGCTCCCTCGGCGCCGCCCCACCCGACGCCGCCCTGCACCGCTTCCGCGCCGCCAAGCCCATGTGCCCCGCCACGTAGCCGTTTCCGCGCCGCTAACCGCCACGAAAGCGACTCCCCGCCACGTAGCCGCTGCCGCGCCACGTAGCCGTTCCGCGCCACCTCGCGTTCGCCCGCCGCGTAACCGCTTCCGCGCCGCCAAGCCCATGTGCCCCGCCACGAAAGCGTCTCCGCGCCACGCAAACGTCCCCCTCCCTGGCCCAACGTCATGGCGCCGCCCACGGCGATCGACCGCCGCTTCATCTCCCCACCGAGCCGCCTCCCGGTCATCCCTCCCCGTCGACATCGCTCGGATCCGCGCCCATCGTCGCCCGCGGATGGTGGGCTCGGTGCACCTCCGTGAGATAGGTGCGGTCGACGTGGGTGTAGATCTGTGTCGTGGAGATGTCGACGTGGCCGAGGAGCTCCTGGACGGCGGCGAGGTCGGCGCCGCCCTCGAGCAGGTGGGTCGCAAAGGTGTGACGGAGGGTGTGCGGCGACACCTTGCGCTCGATACCCGCGGCCTCGGCGCTCCGCCCCACCAGCGTCCAGACGGTCTGCCGCGTGAGCGGTCGGCCGCGCACGCTGAGGAACACGCTGCCGCCACTCCCGCCGGACGGTAGCCCCGGCCGCACCTCGCGGATGTAGCGCTCCAGAGCTCGTGCGGCCGGGGCGCCCAGCGGCACGAGGCGCTCCTTCGAGCCCTTGCCCCGCACGAGCAGGACGCCCTCGTCGAGATCCACGCCGGTGAGTCGCAGATCGACTACCTCCGACACCCGCAGACCGGACGAGTAGAGGACCTCGAGAACCGCACGGTCGCGCCAGTAGAGCCGACCCTCCGACGCGGGGGCTTCGACGAGCCGCTCGACCTCGTCGCGCGAGAGGACGTCGGGCAGGGTGCGCCAGGTGCGCGGAGACTCGAGGCGCTCGGTCGGGTCCTCCTCGAGGAAACCCTCCTCCACCAGGAAGCCGAAGTAGGTACGCAGCGCCGACTGGGCCCGACGAATGGAGGTGGCCGCCAACCCCTCCTCCTTGAGCCGATAGGTGTACTCCCGGAGATGCCGATGGTCGACTCGGTCGGGTCGCTCGACGGCTTCCTCCCGCAGGAAGGCGAGCAGGCGCACGAGGTCTCGGGTGTAGGCCTCGAGCGTGCGGCGGGCGAGCCCCTTCTCGAAGGCGAGGTAGTCGAGGAACTGCTCCAAACGAAACGCGCGTCGAGTGTCGTCCAGAGGCCCACTCGACCCATCGTCGGCCGCGCCGCTCAAACCGTCGTCGGCCGCGCCGCTCACAGGGTCGTCGGCGCCGCCGCTGACGACGTCTTCCGGCGCGCCGCTGACGAGATCGTCGCCCGACCCGCCGCGCACGCCGGCGGGCCTGCCGCTCACGTCGCCCGACCCGCCGCCCACGTCGCCCGGCCTGCCGCCCACGTCGCCCGGCCCGCCGCCCACGTCGCCCGGCCTGCCGCCCACGTCGCCCGGCCCGCCGCCCTCGCCGCCCGGCCCGCCGCTCACGAGCCCGGCTCCTCATCGTCGTGGCGGGTCTTCCACCACCAGTACGCCAGGCCGGAGACCACGACGACGGCGATCACGAGCAGAGTGCGATTGGCGCTCCCGAGGAGCTCCTCCACGCGTTCGAGGTTCTGGCCCGCGGTGAGGCCGAGCCACACCAGACCTCCGTACCAGATCCCCGACGCCACCGCGACGGGGGCCGCCGTCCGCCAGAATCCCTGATGCGAAATGCCGGCGAAGGCCGGCACCACCGCTCTCAGCCCCGGCAGGAACCGGGCGAAGAAGACGGCGCTGGTGCCGAAGCGCCCATAGAACCGCTCGATGCGCCGCAACTGTCCCGGGCGCAACACCCAGCGACCCGCACCGAGCTCGAAAAACGACCGACCGTAGCGGTGCCCCATCTGGTAGACGACGAGGGCGCCGGCCACGTTGGCGGCCCACGTCAGGAAGCCGGCGTAGAGAGGGTCGACGACCTGCCGGGAGGCGAGGAGGCCCGCCACGACCACGAAGGTATCCGCCGGAATCGGGGGTACGAGGTTTTCGATCGCGGCGCCGAGGGCGAGGAGGGTGTAGACGGCCCACCCCGGCAGTCCAGCCAGCAGGTCGAGGGCCTCTACCATCGTTCGCTCGCCGCCTGCGCGCTACATCCGATCGATCAGAGCCACGGCATGCACGGCGAGCCCCTCGCCGGCCCCGATCCAGCCGAGCTTCTCGTTCGTCTTGCCCTTCACCGAAACGAAGTCGGGTCCAACGCGGAGAACCGTGCCCAGCCGTTCCCGCATCGCATCGACCCACGGTCCGATGCGCGGTGTCTCACAAACGACAGTGACATCGACGTTGACGACCTGATAGTTGTCGCGCTCGAGAATGTCCACCGCCGTTCGGAGCAGCTCGATCGAGTCGGCTCCCTTCCAGCGATCCTCACTCGGCGGAAAGTGGGAACCGATGTTACCGGCCGACGCCGCCCCGAGCAATGCGTCGGTGACGGCGTGGCACACGGCGTCGCCGTCGGAGTGACCGGCGAGACCCGCGTGGTCGGGTATCGTCACCCCGCCCAGGATGAGCGGTCTGGACGAATCGAACCGATGGGAGTCGTAGCCCGTCCCGATCCGCACCTCAGGCCCCGTCCCACCTCCGGAGCGCGAGACACACGTTGTGCCCCCCGAACCCGAAGGAGTTGCTGAGGGCGAGGGCCACGGGGCGCTCGACCACGCCGCCGTGCGCATAGTCGAGATCGCAGGTGGGATCGGGTGTGGTGAAGTTGATCGTCGGAGGAATCCGCTCCTCCTTCATCACCATCGCGCACGCCACGGCCTCGACTGCGCCGGATGCGCCGAGAAGGTGGCCGGTCATCGACTTGGTCGAGCCGACGACGATCTCGTGCGCCCGAGCTCCGAGAACCGCCTTGATCGCGATGGTCTCGTGCTCGTCGTTCACCGGCGTCGACGTCCCGTGCGCATTCACGTAGTCGACCGCAGACGGATCGACCTCAGCGTCCTGCAGCGCCAGTCGCATCGCCTCCTGAGCCCCCACGTGCTCCGGAGGTGGAGAGGTGATGTGATATGCGTCGCCGGTAGCACCATAGCCGACCACCTCGCCGTGGATCGTGGCTCCGCGGGCCAGGGCGTGCCCGAGGTCTTCGAGCACCAGTGCACCCGCTCCTTCCCCGATCACGAAGCCGTCCCGTGTGGCGTCGAACGGTCGACTCGCGGTCTCCGGCTCGTCGTTGCGGGTGGTCATCGCCTTCATGGCCGCAAACCCCGCCACGCACATCTGCGTGATGGTCGACTCTGCCCCGCCCGCCAGCATCATGTCGGCGTCTCCGCGCGCGATTGCTCGGAACGCATCGCCGATCGCGTGCGCGGACGATGCACACGCGGACACCGTGGCGTAGTTGGGACCCTTCGCGCCGAACCGGATGCTGATCAGTCCGGCGGCGATGTCGGGGATGAACATGGGAATGAAGAAGGGACTCACCCGTCGGGGGCCCCGCTCCAGCATCGTGCGGTGCTGCTGTTCGAAGGTGTTGATCCCCCCGATGCCACTCCCGAATACGACCCCGAAGCGGGCCGGGTCGACCACGTCGCCCGGCCCGTCGGGGAGCCCTGCTGATGCCATGGCTTCGGCCGACGCGACCAGTCCGAACTGCGCGAACCGGTCGTAGCGTCGCATTTCCTTGGCGTCGATCACATGCGACGGATCGAAGTCCTTCACCTCGCATGCGACCTTGGTCGGAAGGTCTTCCGCAGGCTCGAACTGGCGGATGGGGCCCCCGCCGCTCGTGCCCGCCAACATGGCGGCCCACATGGCCGGCACGTCGTTCCCCACCGGGGTGACCGCGCCGAGTCCCGTGATCACGACGCGGCGCTCGGTGGCCGCGGATCCAGTCCTTCCCGTCATGCGTGACCTTCCGGGGGTTCAGGTAGCGTCAGCGGCGCGCTTGTTCATGTAGCTGATCGCGTCGCCCACGGTGCGCAGCGTCTCGGCATCCTCGTCCGGGATGTCGAACCCGAACTCCTCTTCGAAGGCCATCACGAGTTCGACGGTGTCCAGCGAATCGGCACCGAGATCCTCCACGAACGATGCGTCGTCCGTCACCTTCTCGGGCTCGACACCCAGCTCGTTGATGATGATCTCGCGGACTTTGCTTTCGGCGTCGGACATCCCTTTCTCCTCTTGAGTTGCGTGGTCGGAATCACATGACCATCCCGCCGTCGACGGCGAGAACCTGGCCGGTAATGTAGCGTGCCGAGGGTCCTGCGAGAAATCGCACGACTCCGGCGATATCTTCGGGCTCTCCGAGGCGTCCCATCGGGATGCTGGCCTGGAGAGAATCCGTAGCTCCGTCACCGAGATCAGCGGTCATATCGGTGCGGATGTAACCCGGTGCGATGGCATTGCACCGGATCCCTCTCGAGGCCAGTTCGCGGGCCACCGATTTCGTGAACCCGACCAGCCCCGCCTTGGAGGCGGCATAGTTGGCTTGTCCTGCATTCCCCATCAAGCCGACCACCGAAGTGATGTTGATGACGACCCCGGAGCGGGCCTTCATCATGCCTTTCGTGACCGCCTTCACCGTGTTGTATGCGCCCTTCAGGTTGACCGACATCACGGCGTCCCAGTCGTCTTCCTTCATGCGGAGGAGAAGGTTGTCGCGCGTGATGCCCGCGTTGTTGACGAGCAGCGACACGGGACCGGCCTCATCGGCGATGCGGCGCACCACATCGACGACGGCCTGGGCGTCCGACACGTCGCACGCCATGCCGAGGTGGCCCTCTCCCGGAAGAGCCCCGGCGACCTCGGCGGCCGCATCGCCGTTGCGCGCGACCACCACCACAGTCGCCCCGGCCTCGGCGAGCGACCGCGCGATGGCGCGGCCGATTCCGCGCGAACCACCCGTGACCAGCGCCACCTCGCCCGACAGCTCGCCTACGTCACTCATGCCACCATCTCCAATCCCTGGATCTGCTCGACCGTGCCGACGCTGGTGCAGGGAACGCCTCGGGCGTTCCGCCGATGGAGGCCCCGAAGCACGTTGCCGGGCCCGATCTCGAGGAACGTGTCGGCCCCGGCGTCGATCATGGTCCGCACGCACTCCGACCAACGAACGGCGGCGGTCACCTGCTCGACGAGGAGGTCGCGGGCATCGAGGCCCCGCACCACCGGACGGGCCGTGACGTTGGAGATCACGGGAACCGCGGGGTCTGCGAACGTCAGGTCGGCGAGGAAGTCGGCCAATCCGAGGGCCGCCCCCTCCATGAGGGGGGAGTGGAATGCACCCGAGACCGGCAACCGCACGACCCGCATGGCCTCGGCCTCCTCTGCCCTGCGCATCCCCTCCACGACACCGGCTTCGTCACCCGAGATGACGATCTGGCCCGGTGAGTTGAAGTTGGCGGGCACGCAGACCCCCGATTCGACCGCATCGCAGACGGCGCGCACCACCTCGTCGTCGAGGCCGAGAACCGCTGCCATGGTGCCCGGTCTGGCGTCTCCCGCCTCCGACATCAGCTCTCCGCGCCGTCGTACCGCCCGGATCGCGGCCTCGAACGTCAGGGTGCCGGCCGCGACGTGAGCCGTGAACTCCCCGAGCGAGTGACCGGCCACCGTCGCGACCGTGCCGATCTCGGCTTCGATCGTGCGCAGAACGGCGATGGAGTGCAGCAGGAGGGCCGGCTGCGCGTTGCGGGTATCGGTGAGGGTCTCTTCAGGACCGTCGAACATGATGGTCGAGAGCGACACTCCGAGCGCGTCGTCGGCCTCTTCGAACAAGGCCCGGGCACCGTCGAACGTGTCGTAGAGATCGCGGCCCATACCCACGAACTGCGAGCCCTGCCCCGGAAAGAGGAGAGAGAGAGTCACGAGTGATTCCAGCGTATGGTGGAGGGAGGAGGCGAACCGCTCAGGTACGCCACACCATGGCACCCCAGGTGAGTCCTGCACCGAAGGTTGCCGTGAGCACGTGCATTCCGGGTTCGACGATGCCCTGCTCGAGCGCCTCGTCGAGCGCCACCGGAATCGAGGCCGAGCTCATGTTGCCGTAGCGGTCGACGTTCACGAAGACGCGGTCCATGGGGATGCCCGCGTACTTCGCCGTCGCCTCGATGATGCGGATGTTGGCCTGGTGCGGAATCATGAGATCGATCTCGTCGCCCGTCAGGCCCGCCTCTGCCAACGCGTGTTCACACGCTTCGGCCATCGAACGCACGGCGTTCTTGAAGATCTCGCGGCCCGACATCTTCATGAGATGTTCGCCCTGCTCGACAACGGCCTCACTCATGGGCATCCGAACCCCACCCGCGCGGCGGTACAGCAGCTCCGCCAACGTGCCGTCGGATCGGTGATACGACGACAGGATCCCACGCGAACCGTCGCTCGGGCGCACCACGGCCGCCCCGGATCCGTCGCCGAACAAGACACAGGTGGCGCGATCGGTCCAGTCGAGAATGTTGCTCATCTTCTCGGTGGCCACGACGAGGGCCGTGTCGCCACGACCGGCGGCCAGATACCCCTCGGCGACGGACAGCCCGTACAACCAACCCGAGCAGGCGGCCGAGACGTCGAACGCAAGGGCGTTGTCGCACCCGAGGAGCGCCTGCACGTCGCAGGCCGTGGACGGCAGGAGGCGATCGGGAGTGGCTGTGGAGACGACCACAATATCGACGTCGGCCGCCTCCAACTGGGCACGCTCGAGCGCCTGCGCGGCGGCGGCCCGACCCATCTCGGCAGCCAGCAGATCGGGCGGTCCAACGCGACGCTCACGGATCCCGGTGCGCGTGCGGATCCATTCGTCGTTGGTTTCGACGATCTCGGCGAGATCGTCGTTGGTCATGACGCGAGAGGGGAGGAAACGCCCGGTCGATGTGATCTCGACGATCGGGGTTGCGGTCATGGGTTCTCCGAAGAACGGGCTTTATGCGTCGAGTTCAGCGGCCATGTCGGCGACCATATCGCTTCGCACGGCCTGTGCGGCGACCCGGATCGCATTGCGAATCGCCTTCGGGGGTGAGCCGCCGTGGCAGATGATCGTAACACCGTTGACCCCGAGGAGGGGGGCCCCGCCGTACTCGGAATAGTCGAGGAGGCGGGTCACGGAGTCGAGAGGCGGCGAATCGACCGTGTCGGCGAGCTCGTCGCGCACCAACCCGAGGATGAACTGTGCGACGGATTCGTAGAACTTGAGGAGCACGTTACCCACGAAGCCATCCGCCACGAGCACGTCGCACGGTCCTTCCAGGACGTCGCGACCTTCGATGTTGCCCACGAAGTGCAGTCCTTCGTCTTCCTGGAGCAGGCTGAAGGTCTCCTGGGCCCGCTCGTCGCCCTTGGTCGGCTCTTCTCCGATGTTGAGCAGGCCGATGCGCGGGGACTCGACCCCGAGTACGTCGGCCATGTACACCCGCCCCAGATGGGCGAACTGAACCAACTGTCGGGGCTTGCAATCGACGTTGGTGCCCGCGTCGAGGAGCAGCGTCGGGGATCGCCGGGTCGGGAAGAACGTCCCGACCGATGGACGTTCGACCCCGGGAAGCGGCCGCAAGACGAACAAGGAGGCCGCCATGACCGCTCCCGTCGATCCCGCGCTCACGAAGGCATCGACGTCGCCCGCCTTGTGCAACTTCAGCCCGACCACGATCGAAGAGTCGGGCTTCTTGCGAAGCACGCTGGCCGGGGGATCGTCGGCGCTGACCCGCTGAGTCGCGGGGTGGATGGTCAAACGCGGCGTGTCGCTCGCCCCGTGCCGCTCGAGTTCTTCCCGGATTCGGTCGGGGTCGCCGACCAGAACGAGCTCGATGTCGTCTTCGAGTTCGTTCAACGCACGGAGGGCGCCCTCCACCTCGACGGCGGGGGCGGCATCCGTGCCCATGGCATCGAGGGCGATGCGCACGGGTACGCCGCCGTCAGAGAACGTCGACTTCGATCACCGACTCACCACGGTACCACCCGCAGCTCGGGCAGACCCGGTGGGGCTGCTTGGGGTCGCCGCAACGGGGGCACGTGTTGGTCGTGGGCGTCTCCGCCTTGTAGTGCGTACGCCGCTTCCGCTTCCGCTGTTTGCTGGTCCGCTTCTTCGGGACAGCCATGTCGCCTCACTCGGTCTTGAGCGCCCGGAGCGCATCCCATCGGGGATCCGGCTCATCCGAGCTGCAATCACACGTCATTTCGTTCAGGTTCACGCCGCACGACGGGCAGAGACCTTCACACTCCGCTCGACACACGATCCAACGATCCAACTCGAGGATCAGCTCCTCGCGCAGAACGGGCCCGAGATCGAGGTCCACGGCGTCGGCCGCGACCACGCGAACCCCGCCGTCGTCCTCCTGCTCCTCCCGGGGCTCGCCGAAGACCCAGATGAACTCCAGGTCGATCGGCCGCTGGACCGTCTCCGCACATCGGCGACACTCCGCGAGCCGCCGGCCGGCAACCTCCACCCGGACGACGAATTCCCCCGTTCCCGCAACGCTCGCCTGCACCGCCACTTCGACGCCCCCGTCGAACCGCAACCCGCTGTCGTTCCAAAGGGGGTCATCGCGCGAAACGGTGGCCTCGATCGACAGCGCGCCGTCTCGCTCGAGGCGCGGCAGGTCGAGCGTAAGCATAGCTGGCAAAGCTACCCACGGTCACCAACAGGGTCAACGGTTGCCAGGCGCTCCGTTTCGAGGGCAATGACGAGCTCTTCCCCCGCCCGAACCACCCCGAGAGCAACGGCCCCGGCGTGGAAGAATCCCTCGGCGCCCCCGACGAGTTCACGGTTGGCCGACTCGTCGATGTCGATCCCGAAGAAGCCCAGGCCTTCCAGACATCGCGACCGGATGCTGGCGGCGTTTTGGCCGATCCCTCCCGTGAAACCCACGACGTCGATCCCACCCAGCACCGCTGCGAACGCGCCGATGTACTTCTTGACCCGATACGCGTAGACGTCGAGCGCCAGCGTGACCCGATCCGACCCGACCTCCTCTTCTTCCAGCAGGTCGCGCATGTCGGACGACACGCCGCTCAGCCCCTGCAGCCCCGAGTGCTTGTTGAGCAGCGCCGTCGCCTCGGCGACCCCCAACTCCTCTCGGCCCATCACGTGCAACACGACAGCGGGATCCAGATCGCCCGACCGGGTGCCCATCACGAGCCCCTCGAGCGGGGTGAACCCCATCGAGGTGTCGACCGAGCGGCCGTCCTTCACGGCGCAGGCGGATGCGCCATTCCCGAGGTGGATCGAAAGCACCCGCAGATCGTCGAGCGGCCGATCGAGCATCTCGGCGACCCGCCGCGCAACGTACTGGTGGCTGGTGCCGTGAAACCCGTAGCGACGGATCCGATATCGCCGATACAGCACGTACGGGAGCGCATAATGGTAGGCGTGCGGCGGCATCCGGGCGTGGAAGGCCGTATCGAAGACCGCCACGTGCGGGACATCGGGCAATCGCTCTCGCGCAGCCGTGATGCCCGCGAGGTTGTGCGGATTGTGCAGAGGGGCCATCGCGATGAGGTCGCGGATGCGGTCGACGACCTCTCCATCGATCCGCGCCGCCCCCTCGAAGTCCTCCCCACCGTGCACGACCCGGTGTCCGACGGCCCCGATCTCGTCCATCGAGCCCACGGCTCCCCCGGATTCGTCGACCACGAGGTCGAGGATGGCCCGGATCGCATCGCGGTGGTCCAGGATGGGTGCCGACGATCGGATTCTCTCCCCGTCGGACATGCGTTCCTGGGTGAGCAGCGCTCCTCCCGCCCCGATGCGCTCCACGACCCCCACCACGAGCGGTTGGTCGGTCATGGTGTCGATCAGCTGATACTTGACCGACGAGGAGCCGGAGTTGAGGACGAGAACCTTCACGACGCGCCGTCGGTGGAACCGAGCACCGCGAGATCGGGTCGGGCGAGGTCGAGCTCGTGATCGTTCAGTCGATTCCCGGCCTCATCGTAACGATAGAACCCGCGTCCCGACTTCTCTCCGTACCACCCCCGCGTCACCATCTGCCGAAGCAGCGGACAGGGACGATACTGGGGCAGCCCAAGCTCCTCCCAGAGCGACTGGAGGGCCCGAACGACCGAGTCCAATCCCATTTCGTCGCCGAGCGCGAACGGACCGTGGGTCCAGCCGAATCGCAGCTTCATCGCGCGGTCGATCGAGTCTCGCGTGCCCACCCCCTCCATCAACGCATGCACGGCTTCGTTGATGAGGGCGAGCGTCAGGCGGGTGGTCACGTATCCCGGATACTCCGATACCTCGATCACCTCCTTCCCCAGCAGGCTCGCGATGCCACGGGCCTGCTCGAGGGCCCGATCTCCGGTCTCGCGCCCGCGTACGAGTTCGACCGCCGCCACCCGGGTCACCGGGTGAAGGAAGTGCAGTCCCACGAAGAAGGGCCTTCGTCGCGGAGCCAGCACCTCCGACAGCCCGCTGACCGACAGCGTCGACGTATTCGTGAGGAAGAGGGTATTCGCCATGCACACTCGATCCAGGAGGCGGAGGAGCGCCTCCTTGTCGCGGCGGTTCTCCTGGATGGCCTCGATGACGATCGGGAGCGACTGCACGGCATCGATCGACACCCGACCCTTCACGCGTGCGAGGACCGCGTCCCGTTCGGCCTCCGTGATGGCCCACCGCCCGATGTCGCGATCCATCCCCTCCTTGAGGTTCTCGATCGCCACGGCCAGTCGCTGGTCGGACTTCTCCAGCAGCGTCACGTCGACCCCGGCCTGCGCCAGCACGCGGGCGATCCCCCGCCCCGCCGTCCCTCCGCCTACGATCCCGACCTGTTCCACCACGATCTACTCCCGGAACGACCGCCGCTCGGGAGTGTGCCCCCCGAGCGGCGGCAGCTCATCCCTGAATGGCGAGCACGTCGGACTCGGCGAAGAAGAAGGCGGCCTCGCGCGCGGCGTTGTCGTCGGAGTCCGAGGCGTGAATGGCGTTGCGTCCCTTCGACTCGGCGTACAGTCGGCGCACGGTGCCCTCCGCTGCCTCGGCCGGGTCGGTCGCCCCGATCACCTCCCGCAACTTCGGGACCGCGCCGTCGGCCTCCAGGATCATCGGCATGCACGGCCCGGACGTCATGAACTCCACGAGCTCACCGTAGAACGGGCGCTCCCGGTGGACGGCGTAGAACTCTCCGGCCTGGGCGGCCGTGAGGCGGGTCAACCGAAGGGCACGCACGGTGAAGCCGGCCGTCTCGAGATGGGCGAGGACCTTCCCGGCCTTTCCGGAAGCGACGGCGTCGGGCTTGATGATGGCGAGTGTACGATTCATGAACGGTCTCGTATGGGGAAAACGTGTCTTCGAATGATCAATCGGTCCCGTGCAGCGCACGCAGCACGGCCTGCCTCGTGAGGAACCCCACGAGCTCTCCCTCCCGAACGACCGGGAGTTCTTCGACGTCTCGGTTGACCATCATCGCCGCGGCATCCGCGAGCGCCTGGTCCTCCGACACACATAGCACCGAACGGGTCATGACGTCGCGCGCGGTCCGCCCCTCCACGTCGAGCGGGGGCCCCCCCTCGCTAGAACGATGCCGGGGCAGCAGGTGGCGCAGGGCGTCGCCCGCGGTGATGACACCCAACACTTCGTGTTCCGAGCCCACCACCGTCACGGCGTGGAGGCCTCGTCGCACCATCAGATCGAGCACCTCCTTGGCCGGCGTATCGGGATAGACCCGATAGGTCACCGCCGACATGGCCGAATCGACTCGGAGCCGGTCGCTCAACACGAGCTGGCCGAACCCCTCGAGCGCCAGGACCTCGTCCGGCGTCCGGCAGGCGATCAGCTGCGACGCGTGATCGCCCTCCCGCACCCACCGGCCGATCGAAGCAACCGCCTGGCCCCGAAACGCCGAGAGCTTGCCCGGCACCAGAAAGAGAAAGGCGGCACGCGCGACCCCGTCGTCGCCCGTGCCCTCGCCCGTAACCGCGAACGGCTCGTCGGTGATCGCGAGGCCCACCTGCGGATCGACGATCCCCTCCTGGACGTCGAGCACGAGCACGACGTCGTCGTGGAGCCGAACGACCTCCCCCTGGCTTCCGAAGGCGAGATCGCGCGCCCGCTTCGACCGCACGGTCGGCTCGAGTCGACCGTCGAGCATCGACGCGAGAAGCGAGGCGAGGGCCTCTTCGAGCGTGGCGACCGACGGCGGGACCCGAATGCTGTCGGCCGGGAGACGGTCGGCGAGGATCACTCAGGCGACCGTGGAGCCCTGGAGCGCCTCGGCGACCAACTCCGCGATCTCGACGGGCCGCCGCGCCACGGCGATCCCATGCGCTTCGAAGGCCTCCATCTTCTCGGCCGCCGTACCGGCCGACCCGCTGATGATCGCCCCTGCATGGCCCATGCGCCGTCCCGGAGGCGCGGTCTGGCCGGCGATGAATCCCACGACCGGCACGTCGATGTGCTCCTGCACGTACGCGGCCGCTTCCTGCTCGTCGCTGCCACCGATCTCCCCGATCATCACGATGGCGCGGGTGTCCGGGTCGTCCCGGAACGCCTCGAGGCAGTCGATGAACTTCGTCCCGATGAGCGGGTCACCCCCGATACCGACGCAGGTCGTCTGACCGAGACCCGCGTGTGTGAGGTGGTGCACCGCCTCGTAGGTGAGCGTGCCGCTCCGGGATACCAACCCGACCGGTCCGGGCGTCACGATCTGCCCGGGCAGAATGCCGACCTTGGACTTTCCGGGCGAGATCAAGCCGGGGCAATTGGGGCCGAGCACACGAGCTCCGCAGTCTCTGGCGAAGGCGTGGGCCCGCGCCATGTCGAGCACCGGCACTCCCTCGGTGATCGCCACGATGAAGTCGACGCCGGCATCGGCGGCCTCCATCACGGCTCCGGCCGCAAAGGCAGGGGGGACGTAGACGACGGAGGTGTTGGCCTGCGTGGCCGCGACCGCCTCGTCCATCGCGTTGAAGATCGGCACCTGTACCCCACCGGGCCCTTCGAACACCTGCCCGCCCTTACCGGGGGTGACGCCGGCGACGACGTGCGTGCCGTACTCGATCATCTGACGCGTGTGGAACGACCCGTCCCGGCCCGTGATCCCCTGGACGACGAGCCGGGTGGATTCATCGATGAAGATGGACATCGTGTGGCTCCCTCAACCCTGAGTTGCGAGTTCGACGGCTCTTTCGACCACGGCGTCCATCGACGTGTAGGCCGAGAAGCCCGCCCCCTCCAGAATCTCCAGCGCCTTCTCTTCGTTGGTTCCCGTGAGACGGATGACGATGGGCACCTCGATGTCGATCTGCCGCGTGGCCTCGACGATCCCGTTGGCGACGTCGTCGGTGCGGGTGATCCCTCCGAAGATGTTGAAGAGGATGACCTTGACCGCAGGATCCGCCGTGATGATCCGAAGGGCGTTGACCACCTTCTCCGGGTTGGACGAGCCCCCGATGTCGAGGAAGTTCGCCGGCTCCCCGCCATAGAACTTGACCAGATCCATCGTGGCCATGGCGAGGCCCGCACCATTCACGCAGCAGCCGACGTTGCCATCGAGCTTGATGAAGGTCAGCCCCGCCTCGCGGGCGTCGGTTTCGGCCTGAGGCTCAGCCGCCGAGTCGCGGTAGGCCTCGATCGCGGGCTTCCGGAACAGCTCGTTGTCATCGATGCTGACCTTCGCATCGATCGCCTTCACTTCGCCCGACGGCGTGACGATCAACGGATTGATCTCCGCCATCGAAGCACCCGCATCGACGAACGAACGGTAGAGCTGGCCCATGATCTTGGCCGCTTGCTTGATCTGCGCCGGATCGTCGTAGAGGCTGTTGGCGAGCCAGAAGGCCTGGTGCGGCAGCAGCCCGTACCTCGGGTCGACCGACAACCTGCGAATGGCCTCGGGCTGAGAGTGCGCGACCTCTTCGATGTCGATCCCACCCTCCGACGACACCATGAACATCGGGGCCTGCGTGACCCGGTCGACCAGTACCCCGACATACGCCTCCGAGGCGATGTCTTCCGCGGGCGTGATCAGCACCTTCTCGACGGTGAGCCCGTTGATCTCCATGCCCAGGATCGCCTCGGCGTACGCCTCGGCCTCCTCGGGGGTCTTGGCCAACTTCACTCCGCCGGCCTTCCCTCGGCCCCCTGAATGCACCTGCGCCTTGACCACCACCATTCCGCCGAAGTCGCGGGCGGCGGCGGCAGCCTCCGAAGCATCGGTGACGACGGTGCCGGGCGGCACCGGCATCCCGTGGTCGCGGAAGATCTCTTTCGCCTGATATTCGTGTAGATCCATCGAGTCGAGTCGTCCCGGTAGAAAGGGCGGAAGGTGGGTGAAAAGCCAGCCCGAAACCTACGCCCGGCCGATGGGCGGATCAACCGGATCGCAGGCCTGTCAGAGCCCGCCCGAACCGCCCGTGCGGAGGCGTCGGCGCAACTGCTCCAGCGCCTCACCGAAGCCGGCCCAATCCCCGGACCGCAACCGCTCTTCGGCCCGGTCGAGCAGCTCGAGCGCCTCCTGCGACCATCCCTCACCACCGGGCTCCGCAGCCACCGCGGGATCGACCGGGTCGGTCGGGGCACCGTCGGCCACCGGCCCACCCAGCGCCGAAACCGCGGCCGCGAGCGTCTCCTCCATGGCCACGCGCTGGCCGTCGCTCACCACGAACCGACGAAGCTCGGGGATCGCGTCTTCTTCGGCCGCGAGAAAGACCGGTTCCATGTAGATCATCCGGTCTCCGACCGGCACGACGTGGAGATGGCCCGTCCAAACGCGGCTCCCGCCCGTGCGCCAGAGAGAGAATTGCTGGCTGATCTCCGGATCCTGCTCCACAAGCGCCTCGACCTGACGAGGACCCGGCACCTGGTTCTCGACCGGCACGTCGTACAGACGGAGGCGGGGCGAGCCGTCGGCCCGGAGTTCACCGGCGAGGATGGCCGTGAGGTTCTGTCGCCCGGCGGGCACGAAGGCGGTCATCAGGCGGAATTCGGCCTCCTCGTCGCCCGGCAGTCGAAGAAGCCCGTACTCCGGACGGTACGGCACGGGAGAGGTTCCCTGCGCGAGTTCCTGTGGGTTCTCCCAGACGTCCTGCTGCGCGAAGAAGGTCGCCGGTGTCTCCTGATGGTAGGCGAGGAGGACGTTGGCCTGCGTGGCGAGAAGATCCTGTGAGTAGCGAAGATGACGACGGATCCCCTCCGGCATCTCCGCCAACGGAAGGAACAGTCCCGGGAACGCCGCTGCGAAGGCGTCGCGCAGCGGGTCCTCGACGGGAACCGAGTAGAAGCGGATGTCGCCCGTGACGCCATCGACCGTCACCTTGACGCTGTTGCGCACGTAGGCCGTGCGCCCCATCGAGCTCGCCAGCGGGAAGTTGGCGGTCGCGGCCATGCCCTCGAGCACCCAGACCACACGACCCTCGTGTACGACGGCGTAGGGGGCCTCCGGGAAGGTGAGGAACGGCGCGATCTTCTGCACCCGCTCGAAGACGTTCCTGAACAGTACCAAGCGGCTGTCGGGGCCGATGCCCGACGCGAACAACACGTTGGCCTGCCGCAGGTACCACGCCAGGACCGCCTTGCGCAGGAAGCCGCCGAGCGCGATGCCCTCGGGCACGTCGACACCCGGCACACCCGGTCCGCCATCCGCGGCTCGATACGCCGAGTCCGTGGGGGTGATCAGGGCGTAGGGCTGTCGGCGCGTCCCGAAGAACACGCTCTCGGACTCCAGCTGTAGCGCCGAGGGGGCATCCTGCGACATGACCGGTGGGAGCCCGGCGAGGAACGTACGCGGCCGACCTTCGGGAGTGCGCCCGGTGACGTCGACGGCCACCGCTCCGTTTCCAACGACGTAGCGCTCCCGGAGGTGGAGGTTCTGCCAATTGGGCTCGTCGATCTGGTTCGGATCGACCTCGCGCACCGCCAGGGCGACCGGCCGGGGGCGGCCCTCGGCATCGGGGTAGCGGTCGATCGTAACGCCGGGGAAGTCGTAGTACTGGAACCGGGCCTCGACCTCGCGGAAGGTCGTGAGGAGTGCCGACCGACTCCACACTGGAAGCCCTTCGAACTGTCGCGTCGCCTCACTCCAGTCGACCGGCCCACTCGTTCGCACCTCGAAGCGATCGCGCTCGAGTTGGTCGAGCCCGAAGCCCAGCCGGGTGAAGTCGAGGTTGTGCTGGATGAAGGGAGCCT
This sequence comes from Longimicrobiales bacterium, assembly GCA_028279425.1. Lineage (GTDB taxonomy): Bacteria > Gemmatimonadota > Gemmatimonadetes > Longimicrobiales > Gaopeijiaceae > Gaopeijia. Next base: position 32,371 of record JANQNV010000184.1, read on the forward strand.
CCCGATCGAGCTCGTTGGGCACGACCTGGAAACGCTGGACGAGCGCGGGATAGACCTGCCCCACGAGCAGGGCTCCGAGCATCGCGACGCCGACCCCGGCGAGCGCCGGGAGGAGGCGATTGCGCCAGGCCCCGACCGCGACCCCGATGGCCCCCGCGAGCGTGAGCAGACCCTGCGCACGCAATCCCGGCAGCCGGGCGGCGACGTCGGTGTAGCCCACGATCCCCTGGACGTCGGACGTACCGGCGAGCAGGAGCAGCGGCCGCCCTAGTCCCAACCTCGCGGCGAGGAGCGCCATGAACAGGGCGACGAGGAGGCCGAGGTGCTTGCGGGCCCCGTCGGTCAGGACCACCGCCCCGTCTCCCATGCGCAGCACGCCTGTGGTGGCATATCCGGCGGTCGAGACCGTGAACATCATGAAGACGACGACCAGGGCGAACGTCACCGCAGCGCGCAGCACCGGGAGCGCGAACACGAAGAAGCTCACGTCGTGGCCGAGCAGAGGGTCGGCGAGCCCCCATTCGGGCACGGTCGTCCAGAACAGCGCGCCTCGCGCCACCGCCGATGTGATCGAGGCACCGAACCAAAGACCCAAGAGCGCCGAGAGCCCGAAGATGGTGCTCGTGACGTAGTGGGCCGGGAGCCGCTCGGCGATCTCGAGATTGCCGAACTTGCGGGGGATCTGAAGGGTGCCGGGGGTGCCGGCGACGCGGCGAAGGTTGAAGAACAAGCCCAGGGTGACCAACACGGCGGCCCCCCCGCGGATTCCCCACACCCACGCCATCTGCTTCCAGAAGACCGACGCGTAGCCGACCTCGCCGAACCAGAGCGCGTCCACGAACAGCAGCGTGAGCGCCCGACTCGCCACCAGGAGCATCAGCAACACGCCGACCGTGAGGATGGCCGCCCGCCCTCCGCGCAGACTACCGGCCAATCGGGTCACAGCGCGACACCCTGCTCTCGAAGCCACCCCTCGAACACGCCCCGGATCTCGTCGAGGCGCTCCGGGGTGCGGGCCTCGTAGCGCGCGACGAGGACCGGCTGCGTATTGGATGCCCGGATCAGACCCCATCCGTCGCCGAAGAGCACCCGGGCGCCGTCGACGTCGATTACGTCGTGGGTGGCCGCGAAGTGCTCCAGCGCCTTTTCCACGAGGGTGAACTTCGACTCCTCGGTCACGTCGATCCGGATCTCGGGCGTCGACACGAAACGGGGAAACGCGGCCACGCGTTGAGACAGGGGGACATCCGAGCGCGACACGAGGGCGATCAGGTAGCAGGCGTCGAAGAGCGCGTCGTCGAAGCCGAAGTACTCCTCCCCGCCCACGCAGATGTGCCCGGAGAGCTCCCCGGCCAGAGCCGCGCCGGTTTCCTTCATCTTCTGTTTCATGAGCGAGTGGCCGGTCATCCACATGATCGGCTCACCGCCGGCCGCCCCGAACACATCGGGCAGCACCTGCGAGCACTTCACATCGAAGATGAGCTTCTCGGATCGCCCGGTCCGCTGCATGAGATCGAGCCCGAACAAGAGCACGATCACGTCTCCGCGCACGACGACACCATCTTCGTCGACGGCACCGATGCGATCGGCGTCGCCGTCGAAGGCCACGCCGAGGTCGGCTCCAGTCCGCCTCACCTCGGCGATGAGGTCGACCAGGTTTTCGTCGACCGTCGGATCGGGGTGATGGTTGGGAAACGTGCCGTCCGACGTGCAGTACAGCGGAATCACCTCCACACCGACCGCCTCCAGGAGGCGCTCGGCCACGAGGGCCCCCGACCCGTTGCCGCAGTCCACCACGACCTTCATGGGCCTCGCCAATTGGAAGCGACCCGCGAGATCGGCGATGTACTCGTCGTACACGTCGCGCCGCTCGACCGCTCCCACACCGTCGACGTAGTCGCCCTCGACGATCCGACGATAGATGGCCTGAATGGCGTCGCCGAACACCGACCCGCCGGCCATCGTCATCTTGATCCCGTTCCACTCGGGCGGGTTGTGCGAGCCGGTGATCTGCACGGCGCCATCGAGTCCGAACACCTTCTCACCCCACCAGACCATCGGCGTCGGCACCGTACCGATGTCGAGCACATCGACGCCGCCGGCCGTGAGTCCGTCGATCAGCGCCGCAGCGAGATCGGGTGAAGTCGGGCGATTGTCGTGGCCGACGATCACCTTCGGCCGTTCGATCGACACGGCGCCGCGAAGCTCCGAGGCGTAGGCCCGACCGACCCCGTGGGCCACGCGTGGGTCGAGGTCCTTGCCGACGATGCCGCGGACGTCGTACTGCCGGAAGATGTGAGGTGCTGGAAAGGACATAACGCTCATGGATCCGCCGCACGTGGGAGACGTCGAGCGCTAGGTCGCATCGCCGTCGAAAGCGGGGAGGACACCGACGGAGCCCGGGAGTTCAGGCCGTTGGTCCGCTCAACGATCTCGGAGAAGACACCCCCGGCACCCGTGCAACGTCCCGACACCGCAGACCCGAGCTTGTGAAATCGTTCACGAGAAATCGGCGAAGTGAAAGTTACCCGGCACACGAGATGAGTGTCAAGCAGGAAATACCCTTGCAGAACGGTGCTTTTCGTGCTCCTATCTTGGGTCCGTCACCTTCCCCACCACTCCCCCGCACCATGCCCATCAAGAGCGACCGCTGGATCAAGAGGATGTCCGAAGAGCACGGAATGATCGAGCCGTTCGAGGCGGGTCAGGTGCGGGACGGGAGCATCAGCTACGGACTCTCCTCGTATGGGTACGACATCCGCGTGAGTCCGGAGTTCAAGGTCTTCACGAACGTGCACAACGTGATCGTCGATCCGAAGAGCTTCGACGACCGCTCCTTCGTGGACGTGCACGCGGACGAGTGCATCATCCCGCCCAACTCCTTCGCTCTGGCGCGCACGGAAGAGTACTTCCGGATTCCCCGCGACGTCCTGGTCGTCTGCGTCGGGAAGAGCACCTATGCGCGCTGCGGCATCATCGTGAACGTGACGCCCCTGGAACCCACGTGGGAGGGCTACCTCACGCTCGAGATCAGCAATACGACGCCCCTCCCGGCGAAGATCTACGCCCGCGAGGGAATCGCACAGCTGCTGTTCTTCGAAGGCGACGAGGAGCCGGAGACGGCGTATGCGGAGCGGAAGGGGAAGTACATGAACCAAGTCGGCGTCACGTTGCCGAAGATGTGATGGTTCTGGGCGGCGGGGAGGGCCCCGAGGGGGTCCCCTCCGCTGCCGACGCTTCGCTCGCCTTCGGCGATCGTCATCGGAGGGGACCCCCTCGGGGCCCTCCCCGCCGGCCGGCATCCCAGCCTTGGCACGCTCCTTTGGACACCCTGGTGGGGCGCTCGCTGGCGCATCGCTGCCTGGGCCAGGCGCTCGCTTCGCATCGCGGCCCGCTCGGGCTCGCTTCGCATCGCTGCTACCGGCGCTCGCTGAGCCTTCGTTGTGGGGCTGGCGGCTAGTGGGTGACGAGGAACAGCATCTGGGAGGGGGACCAGATGGCGTTGTCGCCTCGGTTGGCTTGCAGGGCTTTGGCCAGGTTGGAGTCGCTGGGGTAGCGTACCCAGACGACGCCGAGTTCGCGGCCCCAGATCGAGGTGCCCCAGAGGCGGAACGAGAGCCAGGTGTAGGTGACGTCGTCGTAGGCGAAGGGGAAGCCGTCGGGGAGGGCTTCCTCCATCTCGGTGGGGACACTGCCCGTGCCGCCCGAACCGGGGAAACGGCCCGTTTCCGCGAGGTAGTCGTGGGCCGCGAGGCGGATCGTGTTCACGTCTCCGAGCACTCGCGCCGCCTGCGCGCGACCGACGGCGTCTCGGAAGTGCGGGATGGCGATGCCGGCGAGGATCCCGATCAGGGTCATCACCGTCAGCAATTCGATCAGCGTGAAGCCGCGTGGGCGACGGGGGCGACGAGGCGGGCGGTTCATCCCTCGCCTCCTGGGAAGGTCGAGTCCGGCGGCGAGATGCCGAGGCCGATCAGGAAGTCGTCGACCACTTCACCCTTCTCGAATCGGACCGGCACACCGGCCTCGGTCGAGGTGATCGAGAAGCTGCCCCCTCCGACGGTGTAGACGAGGTGGGGGGCGTCGATTCCCGCTTCGGCGAGGCTGGCCGGAAACCGTCCATTGTGAGCCGCGAAGTCTTCGACCGCCTGTGTCGCGACGAACACGAGCACGCCCTCGGCCTGCTTGGTTTCGACCGCGGTCAACGGGGCCGGACCCGACCGGTACGAAGTGACGTTCCAGACCGCGACACCGGCGAAGACGATTCCGAGCAGGAGCGGAAGCACCAGCGATTGCTTCGGCGGCTCCTGCGTCTCCGGCTCGTCGTCCCGGATCGTGTCTTGAACCTCGTCGACCAACTCCTTGGCTGCCGACGCGAACCCGTCGTGCCGTGGGCTCGCAGGGCTGGGTGGCTCGGCCATCGTCCGTCGCGTCTCCTCTGATGCAGGGTGCTCTCAGAGAAGCATCGGGCGGAACCCCGTGCGACCTTAGCCGCGCGTTTCAGTCCGGTGACCCGTCACGCGACGCGCCCGAAGCCGGCCGACGATCGCGAGCCGGGCGAACTCATCCCTACCCGAAGAGGCCAAACCATCCCCGGGTCAGACCGGAGGGTTGAGCTCGGTGAGGGTCACCCGGTAGACCAGCACGGAGTGGGGTGGGATCTGATTCTGGCCCGCCGCCCCGTAGCCGAGGGCCGAGGGAATGACGATGAGACGGGTCTCATCCGGGAGCATGCCGAGCACCCCGAGGCGGAATCCTTCGATGGACTGGCCCGGCAAGAGGGTGAAGGGGAACGTACCGACCTGGACCTCCGTCCCATTCGGGAGCCAGAGCGTGTAGTCGACCACGACAGCGTCGCCGGCCGAGGCGGGCACACCCGTACCCGGGGTCAGCGTCTGGATGTACAGGCCGTTGCCCACGTCGGTCATATCGGCCAGGACGACCCCGAGCGACGGATCGAAGGTGACGTCGTTGGCCGTTTGTGGGCCGGTCACGTCGTCGTCACACGCCGTCAGGGCGAGGGTGGCGACGACGAGCGGAGCGAAGAAGCGACGGAAACGAAGCATGATTCGGCGGTGTCGAGGTCATGTGGTCGGGTGGGTCGACTCTGTTACGCCTTCGCGACGCCCGGGTTTCCTCCAACCCGCACGCCGCCGGGATCGCCGTTCGACTCAGTTGGCGTCGAGCAGTTGGATCTCGAAGACGAGCACCGCGTTCGGGGGCACGAGTGGTTCGCGCCCTCTCGCGCCGTACCCGAGCCCAGGACGCACGACCAACCGGCGCCGCCCTCCCACCTTCATCCCCACCACTCCCTGATTCCAGCCTCGGATCACCTCATCGCTACCCAGTTCGAACTGATAGGGCTCGCCGGTCAGGGTCGAGTCGAGCAACGTGCCGTCCGGGAGCCAGAGGATGTAGTGGATCCGCACTCGATCGCCGCGCATGGCGTTCTTGCCGAACCCTTCCTGGATCTCCTCGATGAAGAGCCCTGAACTCGTACGCTCCATCCGGGCGAGGTCGACCTCGGTGTCGGGCGCGTACGTCACCAATTCAGGGTCCGCCTCGGGACCCGCCGCGGCCGACGCACAGGCGGTCAGCACGCCCGCCGCCATGAGCGTGACCAGGCCACCGGCCGCCGTTCTCACCGCGCTACCCGATCTCACGATCTCTCTCCGTCGCGGCGGAAGACGATGCGGCCTCCCACGATCGTCAGGTCCACCTGCACATCCTTTAGAGCCGTGGGCTCCACGGTGAAGGGATCGACGGCCAGCACGGCGAGATCCGCGAGGAATCCCGCTCGCACCCGCCCTTTCCGGTCTTCCTCGCCCGCGACCCACGCATTGTTGACCGTGTACGCGCGCAGGGCGGTTTCGAGATCGATCTTCTCTTCGGGATTCCATCCACCCGCTGGCGTGCCGTCGAGTGTCTCTCGCGTCACCGCCGCATACATGCCCTGGAGCGGGTTCACCGTATACCAGGCCGCATTGGTACCCGGCCAGTCGCTACCGAACGACAGCAACACGCCCGCGTCGTGCAGCGTGCGGAAGGCGTACGCCCACCGACCTCGCCGGCCGCCGATACGCTCCTCCATCCACCGCATGTCGTCGATGGTATGGTACGGCTGCATCTCGGCGATGATCCCCATGGCCGCCTGACGCGCCGCCGTTTCCGGCCCGCGGATGACCTGGTTGTGGATGATCGCGAAACGCCGGTCGTCGCGCGGTCCGTTGACCTCGGCGACGCGCTCGAACAGATCGAGGATCGAGTCGATCGCCTCATCGCCGATCGCATGCACGCGCGGGTTGAATCCGGCTGAATCGGCCCCGAAGACCAGTCGCTCCATGTTCCCGGCCGGGTCCATCCCGGAGCCCTCTCCGGTCACGTAGCCCGTGTTGGTGGCATTGCGCCACCGCCCGCGCACTCCGGTGGTCAGGTAGGGCTCGTAGAACCTCGCTTGCGACGAACCCATGATCCCGTCGACGAACCCCTTCAGCCCCTGATAGCGAATCCAGTCGTCGCCGAAGCCTTCCACGATGCCCGCATCCCGCATCTCGTCCCAGGTGTCGAGCACCATGCGCATGTTGACCCGGGCCGTGAGGTCGCCGGACTCACGCAGGTGTTCGTATACCGCCACCTGATGCGGGGGTGTGATGTCGAAGAAGGTCGTGACCCCGAACTGGGCCATGTCGGCGAGGGCGGCTTTGGCCTCGGCGATTCGTTGCTCGAAGCCGGTCGGGGGGACCGCGGCGGCGATGCGTTGTGCAGCGGCGCCTGAGAGGCGTCCGGTCGGAACCCCCTCCGCGCACTCCACGCCCTCCCACCTGCAGTCCGCGCCCGCCGCCTCGAGCGCGGCGCCGTTGGCGAGGTAGTGCGATCGATTCCAGTTCCACAGCAGCGCCGGGTTGTCGGGCGATACCTCGTCGATCACGCTCCGGTCAGGGTCGAACGGAGCCCGCGCGGCGGCGTCGTCTTCATCGCCGGTCGAACTCATCGCCCACTGCTCGTACGCGCCCCACATGCCGCCGGTCATCCACCCTCCGCTGGGAAGGCGCTCGGCCGTGGCACCGACCTCACGCGCGAGCCCCTCGGCGTCGCTCACATCCAGAAGGTTGACCCCCAGGAGGAGCTCGCCCGCCCGATTGAAGTGCGTGTGGTTGTCGATGAACCCCGGCGCCACGAAGCGGCCGCCGAGGTCGAGCACCTCGGTGTCCGGCCCGATCCAGGCCGCGATCTCGGCCGACGTGCCGCGCGCGACGATGTGGTCGCCCGACACCGCGACCGCCTCGTGTCGCACGCCGTCCTCTTCACCCGTCCAGACCGTCCCGTTCGTGAGTACGAGCGTGGCCCCACCCCCCGGGATGCCTCCGGGAGCGCCACACGCGGAAACGCCGACGGCGACGGCCACGAGGCCAGCGGCGATGCGACGTCGGTGCTGTGATGCTTCGGGGACGGGCATTCGATTCCTCCGGTCGTTGCGGGTGAGGCGCACTGTACCGCGGGGCGACGAGGGCGGGCAAGCGACGGCCTCGCGGCCGAGCTCCGCCCCTGGCTGGAGTGAAGGAGACGACCTACCGTGCGCCGTCGACACGCCCCTCCTCTCCGCGGTCCCATGAAGCAACTCCCCTGCCCTGAAACGCCCGCTACCGCCAGCGTGCCCTCGCGCCCTCCCCTGCCCGGATTCATCCCGAGCCGCGCGCGCCCCCTTCTCGTGTGCACCCTCCTTCTGGGCGTCCTGGTACCGAGCGCAACACCCACCCGCACTGCGGCCCAGGCGGACGCCGGCGACTCCGGATCGCGCTATGCGCTGATCCCATGGCCGAGCGAGGTCGTCGGCATGGACGGGCAGTTCGAGGTGCAGCCCGACACCGAGGTCCGGGTCAGTCCGTTCGATTCGGCGGCGGTGCTGGCCGCCGCGGCGGTCTGGGCCGATCGCATGCGGGTCGTGTCCGGCTTTTCGCTGCCGGTGCGGCCGGGTGCCGCGCAGGGATCCGACCTGGACCCGTCGAACGACGGGGGTCACCTGACGTTTCGGCTGATCGACGACGCCTCGCTCTCGGCGGAGGGGTACCGGATCGAAATCGCTGAAGGGGGCGCCGTCGTCGAGGCCTCGACTTCGGCCGGGCTCTTCTACGCGGCCCAAACGTTGCGGCAGCTCTCCCCCGTCGCGATCGAGCGGGGAGGACGACTCGCCGAGCCCCCGCCGGGCGGATGGACCCTCCCTGCGGTTCGGATCACGGACCGGCCTCGCTTTTCGTACCGCGGACTCCATCTCGATGTGGCCCGACACTTCTTCGGCGTCGACCACATCAAGCGAACCCTCGATCGCATGGCGCAGTTCAAGCTCAATCGCTTCCACTGGCACCTCACCGAAGACCAGGGCTGGCGCATCCAGATCGACGCCTACCCCCGGCTCACCGAGGTCGGAGCGTGGCGGGACGGCACGCTGATCGGGCACTACTCCAATCGCCCCCACCGCTTCGACGGCCGCCGGTACGGAGGGTACTACACGGCCGACGACGTACGCGAGGTGGTGGAGTACGCGACGAAACGCCACATCACCGTCGTGCCGGAAATCGAGATGCCCGGGCACTCGAGCGCAGCCATCGCCGCCTACCCCGAGCTCGGCTGCGGAGAAGGGCCGGTCGAGGTGGCCCAGCTGTGGGGTGTCTTCGAAGACATCTACTGCCCGAGCGAGGCCACCTTCGAGTTCCTCACCACGGTCCTCGACGAGGTCATGGCGCTCTTCCCCGGTCCGTGGATTCACATCGGAGGCGACGAAGCCCCGAAGGCCCAGTGGGAGCGCAGTGCGCTGGCACAGAGCGTGATCGCGCGCGAGGGGCTCGCCGACGAACACGAACTCCAAAGCTGGTTCATTCGTCGGATCGAGCGACACGTGAACGGCGCCGGTCGGCGCCTGGTGGGGTGGGACGAGATCGTCGAAGGGGGTCTGAGTCCCACGGCGACGCTCATGTTCTGGCGAGACTGGAATCAGGAGGCGCTGTCGCTCGCTGCGCAGCAGGGGAACGATGTCATCATGACGCCCAACAGCGTGATGTACTTCGACCACTACCAGGGCGACCCCGCCGGGGAACCGGTCGCGATCGGCGGCCTCACCACGCTGGAGGACGTGTACGCCTACGAACCCGTGCCGGAGGTGTTCGGCCCGGAGTCACGGGACCGCATCTTGGGGGCTCAGGCCAACCTGTGGACCGAGTACATCGACTCGCCCCAGAAGGCCGAATACATGGCCTTCCCGCGCGCTCTCGCCCTGTCCGAGGTGGTGTGGTCGCGTGCCGGAGACCGTGACTTCGAGGCGTTCACGGTCCGGATGGGCCCCATCCTCCAGCGGCTCGACCTCCTCGGTGTGCGCTACCGGCGACCGCGCTAGCCGCCTCAGGCCTCCTTCGCCTTCTCGACTGGACGCGATCGGAGGGTGGCCCGCACCAGGTCTCGATTGAGACGGGCGATGTAGTCCACGCTGATGCCCTTCGGGCAGGCGTTTTCGCACGCCCCGTGGTTGGTGCAGTTCCCGAAGCCCTCCTCGTCGTGTGTCTCGACCATGCCGAGCACGCGATCCCAGCGCTCCGTCTCTCCCTGCGGAAGCAACCCGAGGTGGGACACCTTCGCGCCGGTGAAGAGCATCGCCGATGCATTCGGGCACGCCGCGACGCAGGCGCCGCATCCGATGCAGGTCGCCGCGTCGAAGGCCTCGTCGGCGAACATCTTCGGGATGGGCGTCGCGTTGCCGTCCGGAGCACTCCCCGTGCGGACCGAGATGTAGCCACCGGCTTGGATGATGCAATCGAACGCCCCGCGGTCCACGACCAGGTCCTTCAGCACCGGAAACGCCTTGGCCCGCCACGGCTCGATCCACACCTCGTCGCCGTCCTTGAACAGGCGCATGTGGAGCTGGCACGCCGTCGTCAGCTCCTGAGGGCCGTGCGGTCGGCCGTTGATGACCATCCCGCACGAACCACAGATGCCCTCGCGGCAGTCGTGCTCGAAGGCGATCGGATCTCCACCGTCGAGGGTGATCCGATCGTTGACGACGTCGAGCATCTCGAGAAACGACATGTGCTCGGAGACGTCGGGTGCCTGAAACGTCTCGAACCGGCCCGACTGATTCGGGCCTTCCTGCCGCCAGACGTGTAGAGTCAGCCTCATCTTACTTGTAGCTCCTCTGAGAGAGCTGAACGTATTCGAATTCCAGGGGCTCCTTGTGGAGCGTGGGAGCCTCGCCGGCCCCGTTGAACTCCCACACGGCCGAGTGCGCGAAGTTGTCGTCGTCGCGTTTCGCTTCGCCTTCGTCGGTCGTGTGTTCGACCCGGTAGTGGGCGCCCGCCGATTCGTCGCGAGCCAGGGCATCGTGGCACATGACCTCGGCGAACTCCATGAAATCCGCCACGCGCCCCGCCTTCTCGAGTGACTGGTTCAGCGTATCGCCCGCCCCGGGCACCAACACGTCGCGCCAGAACTCCTCACGCAGCTCCGGGATCCTGGCGAGGGCGTCCTTGAGTCCCTCCTCGGAGCGCGCCATCCCACACGCGTTCCACATGATCCGACCGAGTTCGACGTGAAAGGAGTCGACGGTGCGACTTCCCTTTGCCGACAGGAGCCGATCCATGCGGGCCTTCACCTCGCGCTCCGCATCGGCAAACGCCGCGTGTGAGGTATCGACGCCACCCGGCGTGATCCGAGCGAGAAAATTGCCGATGGTCAGCGGGATCACGAAGTATCCGTCGGCGAGCCCCTGCATGAGCGCACTGGCGCCGAGACGATTGGCGCCGTGATCGGAGAAATTCGCCTCGCCGATCACGAATAGCCCGGGCACGTTGCTCATCAGGTCGTAGTCCACCCAGAGCCCCCCCATCGTGTAGTGCGGCGCGGGGTAGATCCGCATCGGCCGCCGGTAGGGGTCTTCGCCCGTGATCTTGGCGTACATGGCGAAGAGATTGCCGTAACGCTCGCTGATCGCGTCGCGCCCCAGCCGCTCGATGGCGTGGCTGAAGTCGAGGAACACTCCGTTTTGTCGGTCGCCCACCCCGTGTCCCGCGTCGACCATCTCCTTGGCGCGACGCGACGCGATGTCACGCGGCGTCAGATTGCCGAACGACGGGTACAAGCGCTCCAGGTAGTAGTCCCGCTCCGACTCCGGGATGTCGGAGGCCGGCCGCGTATCGCCCGCCTTCTTCGGGACCCAGATGCGGCCGTCGTTGCGCAGCGACTCGCTCATCAGCGTGAGCTTCGACTGGTAGTCTCCGGACGGCGGAATGCAGGTCGGATGGATCTGGGTGTAGCACGGGTTGGCGAAGCCGGCACCCCGCCGGTGGGCGCGCCAGGTGGAGGTGACGTTACACGCTTTGGCGTTGGTCGAGAGGAAGAAGACATTGGAGTAGCCGCCGGTCGCGAGCACCACGGCGTCGGCCACATGCGACTCGATGCGTCCCGACACCATATCGCGGGTGACGATTCCTCGCGCGACGCCGTCGACCAGCACGACGTCGAGCATCTCGGCCCGCGTGTCGACCTGCACCGTGCCGGCCTGCACCTGCCGCTCCAGCGCCTGGTAGGCCCCCAGGAGGAGCTGCTGCCCGGTCTGTCCGCGGGCGTAGAACGTTCGGCTGACCTGCGCGCCGCCGAATGACCGGTTGGCCAGCATGCCCCCGTACTCGCGCGCGAACGGCACCCCCTGGGCCACGGCCTGATCGACGATGTTCAGGCTGATCTGAGCCAGGCGGTAGACGTTGGCTTCGCGGGATCGGAAGTCCCCCCCCTTCACCGTGTCGTAGAACAGGCGGAATACGCTGTCGCCGTCGTTCTGGTAGTTCTTCGCGGCGTTGATCCCGCCCTGGGCGGCGATCGAGTGCGCCCGCCGCGGGGAGTCGTGGTAGGTGAAGACCTTCACACGGTAGCCCAACTCGCCCATCGTCGCGGCAGCCGAGGCGCCCGCCAGTCCCGACCCGACGATGATCACCTCGTATTTCCGCTTGTTGGCCGGGTTGACCAACTTCATGTCGAACTTGTGATTGTCCCACTTCTGATCGATCGGTCCAGAGGGGACCTTGGCATTCAGTTCCACGTCGATACCACCTCGGTGGGGGTGCAGGTCGCAGCGGTGGTGCGTCGGATCACAGGGTCAGCATGCCCGTGACCACCAGGACCGGCGGCAGCATGAAGCCCACGAACACCACGAGCGCGTACCCGACCGCGAAGGGACGCCGAAGGTGGTTGTATCGCGGATGATTGGCGCCCAGCGTCTGGAAGACGCTCCAGACGCCGTGGAAGAGATGGAAGCAGAGGGCGGTCTGCGCGACGAGGTAGAAGGCGAAGACCAGCGGGTTCTGGAAGGCGACGACGAAGTTCCGGTAGACCTCGCCCTTCACGAAATCGGCGTGCGCCTGCCCCGTGGTGAGATGCGCGATGTGGTACACGATGAACAACGCGATGATGACACCACCCCAGCGCATGGTGCGCGAAGCGTACGAAAACGAAAGCGGCTGCTGCTTCTTGTAGGCCGCCCCGCGGGCCGCGCGACTCCGCTGTGACAGCTGGACCGCGGCAAGGATATGGATGCCGACCGCCGCGAGAAGCACGAGCCGGGCGATCCAGAGCACACCCTCGTGCGGGACGAGCGGATACCCGACGTCACGCAGGAACTCGGCATAGGCATCCATCGCGTAGACGCCCTCTTCGTTGCGACCGAAGAGCATCTTCAGATTGCCGACCATGTGAGCCAGGACGAACCCGAACAACACGATGCCCGACACGGCCATCATGGCCTTCTTGCCTACCGTGGATTGGTAGAGGGTTACGACGCGTCGCATTCAGACTCCCGACGAGGGAAGCGGTTCAAGGGGGGCTCAAAGAAGCGGGGGAAGAGCCGCCGCTCTTCCCCCGTCGTCGTCACGCGCCAAGTGAGGCCATGGTCTCTCGGACCGCGGCCGCGCTCGTGCGCAGCGCGGCCTGCTCACTGTCGGTGAGTTCGACCTGCAAGATCTCCTGCAGTCCCCCTTCGCCGAGCTTGCAGGGCACACCGAGGAAGATGCCCTCCTCGCCGTACTCACCGGTGAGGTGGGCCGCGCAGGGCAGAATTCTGCGCTTGTCGCGCACGATCGCCTCGACCATCTGAACGGCCGCGGCGGAGGGCGCGTAGTAGGCACTACCCGTCTTGAGGTATCCGACGATCTCGGCGCCTCCCTTACGGGTGCGCTCGATCAGCGCCTCGATGCGCTCCATCGGAAGAAGCTGCGTCAGGGGGATCCCCGAAATCGTGGTGTAGCTCACGAGCGGCACCATCGTATCGCCGTGACCTCCCAACACCAGCGCCTGCACGTCTTCGACGCTCACATCCAACTCGAGCGCGATGAACGACCGATAGCGCGCCGTGTCGAGAACCCCGGCCATCCCGATCACGCGCTCGCGGGGGAATCCCGTCGTGTCGAGGGCCACCTGGGCCATCACGTCGAGCGGGTTCGACACCATGATGATGATCGAATCCGGCGCCACGCGAGCGATCTCACTCGACACACTGCGCACGATACCCGCATTGGTCTTCAGCAGGTCGTCCCGGCTCATGCCCGGCTTGCGCGCGATACCCGCGGTGACCACGAAGATCTCCGACCCGGCCGCCGCGTCGTAGGTCTGCGAACCGGTCACCCTCGAATCGAACCCTTCGACGGGGGCGCTCTCCCACTGATCGAGAGCCTTCCCCTGGGGAATTCCTTCGGCGATGTCGATCATCACGACTTCGCGGGCGAGTTCCTTCTCGGCGAGGCGCTGGGCGCACGTGGCCCCCACATTCCCCGCTCCCACTACGGTGATTTTTTTGGCGCTCATGAACCTGGATGTTGGCGCTTGAGACGTCACGAGACCGGCGGGTCGCCGGCGACGTGCGGAAGGTGAAAACCGGGCCCTCTGGCCACCCCGGCAAGCTATTCCGGACAGGTACCCGTGTCAACGCGACGCGACAGGGTTTTGGCCCCGATTGCGAGGGCGGATCCGACGGTTCAGCCGCCCGTCTGCGAGAGGGCCACGAGACCGCCCGAGCCCACGTCGGCTCCCTGCACGAGGTGGTGCCGCTCGGGCTTCACCCGGAGCGTCTCCCGAATGTGCGGAACCAGGGATTCACCGGCCCGCAGCGGAGTGCGCAGATCGGTCTGGAGATCTCCGAAGAGGCAGGGCCGCAGCTGGCCGTCCGCGGTGAGCCGCATGCGGTTGCACCGATCGCAGAAGTTGTGGCTCATCGGGGTGATCACGCCGATCGTGCCGGGGGCCCCCGGGAACCGGTAGTAGGTGGCGGGCCCATTGCCGGTGGGCCCTTCCACCGGCTCGAGCTCACCGAGCGCCCGAACCCGGCGGAGCGCCTCGGCGCACGAGACGTAGTTCTCGCGCGAAAGATCGAGATTGGCGGTGGTGGGCATCACCTCGATGAAGCGGATGTGCCACGGCCGCTCGCGTGTGATCGCCGCGAAGTCGGGAATCTCGTCGTCGTTCCTCCCGCCGATCAGGACGACGTTGATCTTCAGAGGCGCGAAGCCCGCGTCTTCGGCGGCCTGGAGGCCCCGCATGATCTTCTCGTGCGATCCCGGCCTGCGCGCGATCGCATCGACGCGGTCGGGACGGAGGGAGTCGAGCGACACGTTGACCCGGTTGAGCCCCGCCGCCTCGAGCGCGTCGGCCTCGTCGGCCAGGAGCACGGCGTTGGTCGAGAGCGACAGGTCCTCGATCCCGGGCACCTCGGCCACCATCCCGACGAGGCGCGCGAGGTCGCGCCGTACGAGCGGCTCGCCCCCCGTGAACCGCACCCGCTTCAGTCCCATGGGGGCCATCACCCGCACCACCTCGACGATCTCCTCGTAGCTGAGCAGGTCGTCTCGCTTCAGCCAGTCGAGACCCTCCAGCGGCATGCAGTACACACACCGAAGATTGCACTTGTCGGTCACTGAGATCCGCAGGTACTCGATGCGACGCCCGAACCCGTCGACCATGTCGCTGGAGTCCCCTCGGCCCGGACCGCCCGGCCCCGCAAACCCAGCGCGGCTCACGGCGCCCCTCCGGACGGCACGGGAGGCACCCGCCCCTCCACCCAACGCGACGGCCCGTCGACGAAGTGCTCGTGCTTCCAGACCGGAAGCCGTTGTTTGATCTGCTCGATCACGTATCTCGATGCCTCGTAGGCGTCGGCACGGTGGGGCGTCGATACCGCGATCGCGACACTGGCCTCCCGAAGGTCGAGCTCTCCAGTCCGGTGAACGACCGCGATGCGGTCCGTGCCCCAGCGAGCCTCCACCTCGGCGACGATGTCGGCGAGAACCCCCACCGCCATTTCGTCGTACGCCTCGTACGACATTCCCGATACGGGGCGACCGTCGGCGTGGTTCCGTACGGTGCCGACGAACAGGATGACGGCCCCGTCGCCCTCGTCGCCCACCCGCGCGAGTACGGTGGCCGCATCGATCGGCTCGGGCCCCACATGACTCCAGGTCGCCATGGTCAGCCGCCGGCCACCGGGGGGATGAAGGCGACCACGTCGTCGTCCGTCAGCGGAGTACCCAGCGAAGCGTAGCGCTCGTTGACGGCGAGGACGGGCTCGGCCGGGAGTCGATCGAACGGCTCACCCCTGTCGCGCAGCGTACGCACGAGCTCACCCGCGGTCGCGCCGTCGGGGAGCGACAGCGACAGCCGTGCGCGATCGACGGCTTCGCGGTAGGAGGCAAAGAAGAGAGCGTGCACCTTCATGCCCCAAAGAAAACCCGTCGGGTCGCGGCGCGACAAGGCCCGCGCACCGGCGGCTCACCACTCCGGGACGAGGGCGCCCCCCAGGCCGCCCCCTCCGCGGCCGCTACGACTCGCCGCGCCCGGACGCCCCCGGAGGTTTCGCACCCGTTCGCCGAACCGGTCTCGCAGCGTGTAGAAGCGCACGAGTTGGGGGGGAGACAGGATCTCGAGCAGAGCCGTCTGCTCCCGCTCCAGCAGCTCGAGTTCGTCTCGCTGCACGGCGACGACCTCGGCGAGGACGCGTTCGGCCTCCTCGGCGTCGAACAGGCTCCCCGAACTGCGCATGCGTCGGCGCAACTCGGTGCGGCGCTGCGAGAGCGCGGCTCGGTCTTCCGAGAAGCCGTCGACCGTCTCGCGCAGTCGCGTAGACGTCTCCGCGTCGATCCCGAGCTCCTCCTGGATGAGGGCCTCGAATCGCTCTCGAACCTGGCGCTCGAGGCGCTCCCGGGCCTCCGAGGGCGGCCCTCCCGGTCGCACCTGACCCTGCGCCGGCAGCCCGACCATCAGAAGTACGGCACACAACCATGCGCCCCTCATCCTCCCATCTCCTCGAGCAGCAGTCTCAGATCGTCGTCGGTGAGATCGTCGAGCACGGGTTCTCCCCCCACCACGGCGGCATCGTCGTCGAGCCAGGGCGAGGGCAGTCGGTCCACGACGGCCACCTCTACGGTGGGGTCGTCGACCACCGGGCCCGGCCGTTCCTGCATGCGGTCCATGAGCACCGGGGTCGCCACGGCGAGGACGAGGCCCGCCGCCGCGGCCAGCTGCCACGGGGGCATGCGTCGGCGACGTATCGGAGTGACCGCCGCATCGCCCGCACCGTCGCCGCCGAATTCCACCCGCACGGCCGCGATCAGACGCGCCTCGAGGTCGCTCGGCACCGCCGGGGGGCCCGCCTTCCTGAGCAGGTCGACCATGCGGGCCTCCTCGGGGCTGTCGGTGTCGAATTCCTTTCGTGTCATGAGCACATCTTCTCCCGGAGTCGCCGGATCCCGTGGTGGTAGTTCACCCGGGCCGCTCCTTCGCTCGAGTCGATCAATTCGCCGATCTCCCTGAAACTCAGCCCTTCGTCGATACGCAACGTCACGGCGAGTCTTTGCTTTTCGGGCAAGGTCGCCACCATGCGCCGCGCGTGTTCGGCCTCCTCGCGAACCGCCATGTCGTCGTCGACGCCGCGCCCGTCCTCGGCAATCGGCCCCACCGACTCGAGGTCGGACTCGCGCCGACGGCCGCGACGACGCAACTCGCCTCGCGCTTCGTTGAGCACGATGCTGAGCAACCAGGTGCGGAAGCGGGCATCGCCCCGAAAACGCTCGAGGCCACGAAAAGCCTTGATGAGTGCCTCCTGAACCGCGTCGGCCGCCTGGTCTTCGTCGCGCAGAACGCCGAGGGCCACCCGGAACATGACCGCGTGGTGTCGAGACACGAGCGCGTCGAGCGCCGACCTG
The DNA here is from genome assembly GCA_028279425.1 of Longimicrobiales bacterium. Lineage (GTDB taxonomy): Bacteria > Gemmatimonadota > Gemmatimonadetes > Longimicrobiales > Gaopeijiaceae > Gaopeijia. The sequence goes on from JANQNV010000184.1 coordinate 49,596, forward strand.
TCGCCGGCGCGCGCCCGGGCGACGAGTGCTGCATCGCCATCATCTCCAGACCTCCGTTCGTCGTTCACTGGCTCTGGGATGGCGGGTCAGCCGATTTCGTTAAACGGCGACCGGCGCGGGTGGACCCGAAAAGAAGCGAGGCCCGACACGCCGGGGAGCGTCGGGCCTCGTGGTGGCATCGCCGTTCGATCGTCCGCAGGCGACCCACGGCGCGTCGCACGTCCGGAGCGCTCAGTCGACGTCGCTCTGGGCGCGGGCCACACGGCTGCTGAAGTGCTTGGACGGCTTGAAGACCGGCACGTTGCGCGTCGGGACCTCCACGGGGTCTCCCGTACGGGGGTTCCGAGCCATCCGACTCTTCCGCCTCCGAACCTTGAAGGTGCCGAAGCCACGGATCTCGATGTTTTCGCCGTTGACCATCGCCCGCTTGACTGCGTTCAGGAAGCCGTCCACCACGAGAGCGCAGTCCTTCTTGGTGATGCCCGGGCCGATCGCTTCGGCTACCTGCTCCACGAGGTCCGCTTTCGTCATGCCGTTCCCTCCCGGTCGCGTGACTGCTTCATGAACCTTGGCCGGAGGCTCGCCTCCGACGTGCTGATCGGGCACCGTACCACCCGGCCGTCCCGAGCGTCAAGGACGCATGTTGAGCGCCATGGCCTCCGTGCCCACCCGACAAGGCTCCCGGCCCCGGTACCGCTCAACCCTTCCGCGCCCCCGACATCTGCTCGATGAAGCGGTCGAAGAGGTACCGGCTATCGTGGGGACCCGGTGCCGCCTCGGGGTGATACTGGACCGCGAAGACGGGTCGAGACGTGTGCTCGACACCTTCTACGGTGCCGTCGTACAGGTTGAGGTGTGTGACGCGCAGGTCGGGCGCGCCCTCGATCGTCCCGTCGTCGCCGGCTCGGACCGCAAACCCGTGGTTCTGCGCCGTGATCTCGACGGTACCCCGTTCGAGGTGCTTGACCGGATGATTCCCCCCATGGTGGCCAAAGGGAAGTTTGTAGGTCGACGCGCCGAAGGCTCTCGCGATCAGCTGCTGGCCCAGGCAGATCCCGAACACAGGCACCCCACGACTCGACAGCTCCACGATCGCGGCCTCCGCGTGCGGTACCACCGCGGGGTCCCCCGGGCCGTTCGATACGAACAGTCCGTCGGGCTCCGCGGCGAGGATCTCGTCGACCGGGGTCGTGCCCGGGACGACGGTCACGCGGCACCCCCGCTCGGCGAGGAGCCGGGGCGAGTGGGCCTTCACACCGAAGTCGTAGGCGAGTACGTGAAACCGCTCTTCCCCGACGGCCGGCACCTCGTAGCTCGCCTCGGTCGTCACCCCCTCGACGAGATTCAATCCCTCCATGAGCGGCTGCGCGAGAATCTCGGCCATGACCTCGTCGGAGCCGCGCGAAGCCGGGGCGATCGCTCCCCGCATCGCACCCTTCGACCGGATGTGACGGGTCAGCGCGCGCGTATCGACGTCCTGGATCCCGACGATGCCGTGCTCCACCAGATAGTCGTGGAGCGAAGCTCGTGACCTCCAGTTGGAGGGGCGCCGCGCGGCCTCGCGCACGATGAAGCCGGCCACCTGCGGCGCGTCGGACTCCTCGTCGTCGGCGTTCACGCCGTAGTTGCCCTGGAGGGGATACGTCATCGTCACGAGCTGCCCCGCGTACGAGGGGTCCGTGAGAATCTCCTGATAGCCGGTCATCGACGTGTTGAAGACGACCTCGCCGAATGCGGTACCGTCGGCACCGAGGCCAGAGCCGTCGAATCTGCGTCCGTCCTCCAGCAGGAGGTAGGCGGTGTGGGTCAGGGCGAGCTCCATGCGCGGGGGATCGGCCTCAAGCTAGAAGGGTGGCGCAGTGGGATCTACCTTTCGGGTGTCCCCCTTCCCTTTCTGTCTTTCGAGGCCCATGCCCCTCGACTCCGTCCAGATTCACGCCGACGAATCCTGCCTCGGGAACCAGTTCCAGGACCGCGCCGCTCCCGGGGGGGCCGCAGGGCTGGTCGAGCTCTGGAGAGAGGGGCGCTGGATCCGCCGAGAATACTGGATCGCCGAGCCCGACACGACCAACAACCGGATGGCCATTCGGAGCGCCATCGAGCCGCTGCGGGCCCTCAAGAGGCGGTGCGCCGTGCGCTTCGTCTCCGACAGCCAGTATCTCGTAAAGGGGATGCGAGAGTGGATTCGGGGCTGGAAGGCCCGGGGCTGGAAGCGGCGCGCCGGCCCCATCGAAAACCTCGACCTCTGGCAGGCGCTCGATCACATCGCCTCGCGGCACGAGATGACGTGGGAGTGGGTCAAAGGACACGCGGGGCACCCGAGAAACGAGTATGCCAACGACCTCGCGGTGGAGGCGGCTCGCGAACAGACGCAGTCCGGAGGGCTCGTCGATGCGCGCTTCGCCGAATGGTTGGAGGACCAGCGTGAGCGCGGACGCTACCTCGACTTTCACGAGTTCCTGCCGCCCACCACCTAGTGTAGTGTCGCCAAAGTCTGGTGACCGCCGAGGGTGCGGAGGCGCCGCGGGGGCGAGGCGGATAGTGCGGTCTCTCTGAGCTCCGGCAGCCGGCGCCTTCAGCGGTCACGGCCACGGTATGCCGTACTCGACGTCAGACGGCGGGGAGGTCGTGCCCGAACACCTCGGCGAAGGATCGGATCACCGCCGTCGTGACCTGCTCGGGATCCAGAGATCCGCCGCGTTCCCGCTCCAGAGAGCTCACCGCGCGGTCGGCGATCCCACACGGCACGATCGCGTCGAAGCCCGACAGATCCGCGGCGACGTTGAGGGCGAAGCCGTGCGACGTGATCCAACCCGATGACACCCGCACGCCGATGGCGGCGATCTTGCCTCCGTCGGCCCACACCCCCGTGAGACCCTCGACCCGACCCGCGGCCACTCCGAGCTCGGCGGCCGCGACGATCAAGACCTGCTCGAGGTCGCGAAGGTACCGATGCAGGTCCTGACGATCCGGCTTGAGGTCGAGGATCGGATACCCGACGAGTTGGCCCGGCCCGTGGAAGGTTACGTCGCCCCCGCGCCCGGCGTCGGCCACCTCGATGCCGCGGGCAAACAGTTCGTCGTCCGACAACAAGATGTTTTCCGCGTGCGCGCCGGTCCCCCTCGTGACGACGGGCGGATGCTCGAGCAGGATCAGGCGATCGACGATGGCGCCCACCCGTCGAAGGCGGACGGCTTCCGCCTGCATGGCCAGCCCGTCGGCGTACCGCACGCGCCCGGGCTGCACGACGTCGAGGGGCCGCCGGCGTGCGTTCGCCGGCGGCCCACTCGTCGATTCAGCCTCGATGGTGCACCGCCCCGTCAGGCGTCTTCCGGAAACTCCTCGAGCACGGCCTTGAGCCGGGCGAGGAAGCGGGCGGCGTCGGCGCCATCGACGACGCGGTGGTCGTAGCCGAGGCTGAACATCGACCGCTTGCGGATGGCCATCGAATCGGCGCCCGTCACGGGATCGGTCACGACCACCACGCGCTTCTCGATGGCGCCGGTCCCGAGGATCGCCGATGTACCCTTGGGGATGACGGGCATACCCGCGAAGGTGCCGAGGACACCGGGGTTCGTGATCGAGAAGGTGGCACCCTGGATCTCGGAGGGCTGGAGCTTGCGAGAGCGCGCGCGCTCGGCGAGGTCGATGATCTTCCGCCCAACCCCGACGAGAGAAAGGTCATCGGCGTCGTGGATCACCGGCACGATCAGGCCCGGATCGAGGTCGACGGCCATCCCGAGGTTCACGGCGGAACGATAGATGATGTTGTTGCCCGACACCGCGGCGTTGACCATCGGGAATTCGCGCAGCACGCGACTGCAGGCCCACGCGACGAAGGCCGTGAAGCTCACCCGGGCCCCCTGCTCCGCCCAACGCTTCTTGTTGGCCACGCGGATCCGGTCGACCGCGGAGAAGTCGATCTCGATGAACGAGTGCACGTGGGGCGCCACCCGCTTGGCGACCACCATGTGCTCGGCCGTGAGGCGACGGATCTTGTCCATCGGCTCCACACGGTCTCCGTCTCGGACCGGGAACTCGGGGTGTTGCACCTGGCCGTAGAACGCCTTCCACAACTCCGAGGGCACCACCGACGCGGCGGGCGCAGCCGCCGGTGCAGGCGCGGGCCTGGGGGCCGTCGGCGCGGGGGCTGCGGGCGGTGCGGCCGGTGCGCCCCCCTCGATGAAGCCGAGGATGTCCTGCTTCGTGACGCGTCCCGCATGCCCGGTGCCCGGCACGGACGCGAGATCGACACCGTGCTCCTCTGCGATTCGTCGTACCACGGGCGTCGAGCGGGTCCGGAGACGCTCCTCGGCCGACCCCGCCGGCGCGGCAGGGGTGGCCGGCGCGGGAGCCGCCGCCGCGGGCGCCGACACGGAGGGAGCAGGCGTCGGTGCCTCCTCCGCCGCCGCGGGGGCGGCTGCGGCGGGGGCGGCCGCCGGTGCCCCGCCCTCCGGATCGATGAAGGCGACGATCGTGCCCACCTCGACGGTTTCACCCTCCTGGACTTCGATCGCGACGAGGGTGCCCGAGGCCGGGGCCGGGATCTCGGCGTCGACCTTGTCGGTGGAAATCTCCAGAATCGCCTCGTCCCGCTCGACCGTGTCGCCGAGCGCCTTCAGCCACTTCGATACAGTGCCTTCGGCGATGGACTCACCCATCTGGGGCATGGGAACTTCGATGCGAGCCACGCTCGTCACTCCAGGATTAACAGAGGTGGGGAAGGTCGGAGGGTCGGCGACGACCGCCTGAGTTTACCCGAACGGATGCGATAGGCAAGTCGTCCCGTGCCCCCCTCGGGACCAACGGGTTCAGTAGCGCGCGAGATAGCGAGCCGCCTCGACGATATCGTCGACGGAGGGGAGGAAATACGCTTCGAGAACCTTGGCGTACGGCACCGGTGCATCGATCGCCGTCACCCGCACGATGGGCGCATCGAGCCACTCGAAGACGAGCTCGTTGATCCGCATCGAGATCTCTCCCGCGATGCCGCCGGTCCGGGTGTCCTCGTGGACGATCAGGGCCCGACCGGTACGCTTCACCGCATCGGCGATCGCGTCGTCGTCGAGCGGAAGGAGGGTGCGGAGATCGACCACGTGAAGAGAGATGCCGTCGTCGTCGGCCAGCCGCTTCGCGGCCTCCAGGGTGCGATGCACCATCAGCCCGTAGGTGATCACGGTGACGTCGGTGCCTTCCCGGGCGGTACGAGCGACGCCGAGGGGGATCACTTCGTCATCGTCGGGAAGTACCTCCCGGAGAGAGGGTGCCCGGTAGAGGCCTTTGTGCTCCTCGAAGATGACCGGCGACTCGTCTCGAATCGCCGCCTTGAGCAGCCCCTTGGCGTCGCGGGGGGTGCTCGGGTAGACGATCTTCAACCCCGGCGTGTGGAAGAAGGCCATCTCCACGTTCTGCGAGTGGAACGGGCCGCCCCCGTTGCCACCACCGACCGGGCCACGAATCACCAACGGGAGGGGGCCCGCGCCCCGATATGCGCTCGTGGCGATGTAGTTCGTGAGCACGTCGTACGCCGGCGAGATGAAGTCCATGAACTGCATCTCGACGACGGGCTTGAGCCCCATGTGCGCGGCACCGGCTGCGGCGCCGGTGAACCCCCCCTCGGAGATCGGCGTGTCGATGACCCGCGACTCGCCGAAGACGTCGAGAAACCCACGCGTCACCTTGAACGCTCCCCCGTACACACCGATGTCCTCACCCATGAGGAACACGTCCGGATCGCGCTGCATCTCTTCGAACAGGGCCTCGGCGATCGCCTCGAGCAGGGTCACCGGCTCGCGGCGGGCGGTGCGCGTCACGTGATCGGGCGCCGACACACTCAAGGGGATTCCTCCGTGGCAGGGGCAACAGGGAGCGCGGGATGGATCGGCGCGTACAGGTCGTCGACGCTCGCCGGAGCAGCCGAGGCCGCGGCCGCCGCCGCCCGGCGAGCCTCTACATCGGCGGCGGCTCTGAGATCGTGCAGACGTTCCGCGAGCGCCGGGTCCAGGCGCGCAAGATGCGACACGGGATCGTCGGGCGCGCGTGCCGCGACCTCGACGAGCTGGGTGCCGTCGCCGGCCCGTGCACGCTCGGCCGACACCGCGATGGCGTCGAGCACCAGGTGGGGATCGTCGCCCTCGACCCGCACGGCTCGGATGCCATATGCCGGTGCTCGCGCCGCGAGTCGGTCGACGGCTGCGCTCAGCGGATGACGTCGGGCGCCGTCGACGACCAGAACGAGCGGCGCCTTCTGCACGGCGGCGAGATTGAGCCCCTCGTGCCAATACCCCGACGCGGAGGCGTCGAAGGTATCGACCAGAATCGCGGCGCGCGCCTCACCCCGGAGGCGGAAGGCGAGCGCCACGCCGGCCATCACCTCGACCATGGTACCCGGCGGGTCGACGGCGCCGAGAAGCCGGGGCCCGAGGACGCCGGGGACACCCGACGGACTGCGACCGCGGGCCGACGCCTCGGCGTTGCCGATCGCTTCGTGGGCGAGCTCCACCGCGGACAGACCGAGCGCGAGCGACGCGGCGGGCGAGTGGCCCGAGAGACACAAGACGTCGGGCTGGGAACGGTCGGAGCGGGAAGCCACGATCGCGGCCTGGACACCCGGCGATACGGGGAGAGGACCGCGCACCCGCCCGGGAAGGCCCTGCGGCCGCAGCCGGCTGAGTTCGAACTCGACGGCCTGCGCACGAACGAGGAGGCCGACCAGGTCGTCGAGGTCGGGCTCACTCAAGGCGGCGTCTCCGCTCAGTTCCCGCCGGGGTCGCCGGCCGGATCGCCCGAACCCGTCGCATCACCGCCCGCGGCTCCCCCCGTCGCGTCGCCACCCGCAGCCGGCGGCGCGTCGTCCTGCAGCCCCGGGAGGACGGGAGCCGGCGCGGTGGCCGGGGCGTCGGGGCGGAGGATCGACGTGGGCGCCGAGGACCGCGACGACATGATGCTGAGAACCAGCGACAGCACCATGAAGGCGGTCCCGGAAATCCACGTGGCCCGCGTGAGCACCGTCGTGGCCTGGCGGCCGCCGAGGATACCGTCGGTCGCCGCCGCTCCCCCGCCCATCGCCGCGAGCCCTCCCCCCTTTCCGGACTGGAGAAGGATCACGACGCTCAGGAAGAGCGCATCGAGAATCAGGATGGCGAGCAGGAAACCGTACATGGCCTACGCTGTGGGGTGGGACGATCCAAAGCACGGTAACGTCGCTCGGGACGGCCCGACATGTCAATGCAGGAACGTTGGAGAATACCCTCAAGCGGCCTCGATGATCGCTCGAAACGACTCGGCGGCGAGCGAGGCCCCACCGACCAGCACGCCGTCGACCTCGTCGGCGTCCATGAGGTCTGCGGCGTTGGCAGGCTTGACGCTGCCCCCGTACAAGATCGGCGCCTGTCCGCCGGCCTCGCCGTGACGCGCCCGCATGCGCTCTCGCAACAGGGCGTGGGCCTGCGCAGCGTCGGCCGGTGTCGCCGTCTCGCCCGTGCCGATCGCCCAGACAGGCTCATAGGCGATCATGTACGGCGCACCGGGGTCGAGGGCCTCCAGAGCCGCCGAGATCTGGGTCTCCAACACCTCTTCGAGGCGGCCCGCCCGCCGTTGTTCGAGGGTCTCCCCCACACATACGCACGGTTCGAGGCCTGCGGCGCGAGCCCGCCGAATCTTGGCCGCGACGTCGGCATCGGATTCCCCGAACAGGTGTCGGCGCTCCGAGTGCCCGATCAAGACGAGCGCGGCGCCCGTCTCCCGTGCCATGGAGGCCGACGTCTCGCCCGTGAAGGCTCCCGACTCGGCGGCGTGGATGTTCTGGACGCCGAGTTCGACACCCTGCGCCGATGCGACCGACGACGCGAGGCTCACGACAGGGGGGAAGACGACGACGCGCGGCCCCGACGGCACCGCACCGAGCGCATCGAAGAAGCGCCGGGCCTCGGCCGGGCCATGGTTCATCTTCCAGTTGCCAGCCACCACTCTCCGAACGCTCATCCAGCTTCTCCTTGCGAAAGGGCTGCAATGCCCGGCAATGCGGCTCCTGCGAGATAGGCGAGCGACGCGCCCCCGCCCGTCGAGATGTGGGTCAGACGATCCGCCACGCCCGCCACCTCGGCCGCCGCGGCCGAGTCGCCGCCGCCCAGGACGGTCATGGCGCCACCATCGGCCGCCTCGGCCACCGCGCGGGCCACCGACACGGTGCCTCCACGGAAGGGGGTCATCTCGAAGACGCCCATGGGTCCGTTCCAGACCACCGTCTTCGCAGCGAGCACCTCGGCGGCGTAGGGGCGCTCGGTGGCGGGGCCGATGTCGGCGGTTCGATCGGCGGGTCCGACGGCGACTCGAGCCGACACCCCTACCGAGGCCGACCCGGTGATGTCGGAGGCGACTCGGACGTCGACGGGTAGCAGGATCCGGTCACCGGCCCGATCCATCAGGGCACGCGCCATCTCGACGCGGTCCGGCTCGACGAGCGACGCCCCCACACCGTAGCCCATCGCGAGCAGGAAGGTGTTGGCCATGGCTCCCCCGACCAGCAGGCGATCGACGCGGGGAAGAAGCGCCTCGACCACATCGATCTTACCCGAGATCTTGGCCCCACCCAGGATCGCGACGAACGGCCTCTCTGGATCCGCGAGAGCATCACCGAGGAAGCGCAGCTCGCGCGCCACGAGCTCCCCCGCGACCGCCTGCCCACCGGCATCGCGAATCCGCTCGGCGACCCCCGCCGTCGAGGCGTGGGCGCGGTGGGCGGTGCCGAAGGCGTCGTTTACGAAGAGATCGCCGAATCCCGCGAGGTGCGATGCGAGATCGGGGTCGTTCGCCGTCTCGCCCGCCTCGAAGCGTGTGTTCTCGAGGAGGAGGACCTCGCCCTCGCCGAGAGCGGCTACGGCCGCAACGGCCCGTTCACCAGCGAGATCGGGAACGAACCGTACCGGGGCATCGAGGGCGGCCGCCAACACCCCCCCGACCGGTGCGAGCGAGAAGGCCGGATCGGGGCTTCCCTTCGGACGCCCGAGATGAGACAGCAGCACGACGCGCGCGCCTGCGGAGGTCAGCCGCCGCAGCGTCGGGATCGAGGCGCGAATCCTGGTGTCGTCGGTCACGGTACGCTCGGCGTCGAGCGGCACGTTGAGATCGGCCCGAACGAGCACCCGGCGCCCCTTCAGATGGGCGTCGGAAAGGTCGGAGAGAAGGGACGTCGGCATGTCGTCGCGGTTCGAGACGGAACGGAGAAGGACAGCCTCGAAGGTAGCGGCGAATCAGCCGTCCTGCATCCTCATCGGACGCAATTCCAACTCGTCGGAAGACGGGAGACCGGGGTGCATGAGCGTGACCCCACCGAGCTGCTCGACGATCTCACTCCCCTCGTCGAAGTCGACGACGACCCGCAAGGTATACGCACCTGGATGGAGGCCGTCCAGATCGAGGGTGAGATACTCCACCGCACGCCCCTCCTTCCCGGCCGGCTTCCTCGTCCACTCGGTCCCGAACAGGTTCTGCCCGGCGGGTCGGAAGGCGATGTCGTGCGACTCGCCCGACGACTCCGACCGGGCCTCGACACGAATGCGATAGTACGGCGAATCGCTCTCGGGCAGGTCGTACAACTCGAACATGATGCCGACCCGACTGTCGTCGACCCGGTCCTGACGAACCAGCGGCCGCACCCAGCGGTCGGCCCGACCGATGTCGCGATCGAGCGGCAGCGCCGCGCTCACCAGCATCAGATCCGAAATCCGCTGGTCCACGCCGACGACGCGACTGCGCAGCGCCGTCGCGCGCACCGCGGCCGCTTGGCGCGTGCGGCGATTGTAGAGCTCCACGACGGCGCCAACGGCGTCTTCGTCGACCAGGGTGCGAAGGCGGATGGAGTCACCCGCGATCCGCCGCCGCGTGGCCGACGTCGTGCTGCCGTCGGCCGCGATGAGGTAGAGACCGAGGTCGAGCGAGTCGCCCGCGAAGGTTTCGAGGGCCTGGGGAATCTCGAAGTGGACCTCCAACTCACCGGCGCCGGCCTCGAGGCCCCGGAAGCGAGCGGTCTGCGCCGGGAGGGAGTACAGCGAGCGTGCTCGCGTCCCGTACCAGTGCGGGAACGCCTCCCGAAGATCGTCGAGGTAGGTCTCGGCCTCTGGGGTGTACGACCGGACGTCGGCCGTGGCCGGCCTCGACAGAGTGAGGTCGGGCCCCTGCCCGTAGTCCCAGAACTCGGTCCGGAGATCGGCCGTTCCGAAGGTTCGCACCGCATCGGGGCGCCCGTAGCGAAGCCAGAGTTGGGCGGCATCGTTGTCGAGGGCGCCGAAACGGAGGTAGGCGTAGGCCGCCCGGGCGAGGTGTTCGACCTCGCGCTCGTTGACCTCGGTGTTGAGGATCGGATCCAGACCGATCCAGAACTCGTCCGCCCGGTCGCCGGGGTCGGAGGTCAGCCCCGCGACGTCCCGGAGCTGCTCCTCGACGTCGTCACCGAGCACCCCGAACGCCTGTTCGAAGTCGGCCAGGGCCTCCTCCGATCGCCCGAGCCGCTGAAGCGCGAGCCCCGACAGCAAGAAGCTGTACGGGTGTCCGCTGGTCGCCCACGCGAAGCGCCGGCTGCGGTTGAGAAGGTCGAGCCACAACTCTTCATCCGCGAGTCCGAGGAGGATCGCGACGTTGGCTGCGACGTGTCCGGGGAACACCTCGACGGCGTCTTCGAGGAGTTCGTGCATCGCGGCGCGATCGGCTTCCCCGCGCGGATCGGGCTCGAACGATTCATCCAAGGTGGCCCCCAGTTCGGTGGGGCACACGTAGTTCAGCGCGACCAGCGTCTCGAGGTCGGTTCCCCCCGGGCGCCGCATGCACGGGGTCCCGGCCAAAGCACCGTCGGGGAGTACGCCGAGGGACGCCCAGGTAAGCCAGGACTCACGAACGATGTCGGCCAACTCGTACTTCAGCTCGGCGACCAGCCTCGGGGATACGGGCCGGATCCCACGCTTGGCCCGTGCCACCCCGCGTTCGTACAGGGTGCGAGCCTCGGCGCGCAGCCCCTGCTTGCGTCGGATGCGGGCGAGGGCGAGCACGGGCGCCGGGTTTTCCGGGTCCCGCGCCATGGCTCGTTCCAGTTCGCTTGCCGCATCGCGTCGCCAGGCGAAGGGATTCGCCCCCGCCGGAGGGTCTCCAGCGAGCAGACCGTCGAGGGGGCCGAGGCGGGACTCGATCTCGTCGCCTGTGCGTCCCATCGCGACGCCGAGCAGCTCCTTCGCCTCGATCCGGATCGGGGCGGGGATCGCGAGCGTGAGGGGCCCGTCCTCCGACAACTCGTACTCGAAGCCGTCGGGGAGCTCGGGGTCGCCCACGGGGAATACGACGGGCGGAGTCCATTCGTCGTCGGCGGGCTCGAAGACCAGGTCGAACTCGACCCACGTACCGACCGGCTCACCGTCGTACGACGCCGGATCGAACCGGAGTGAGCGGGCACCCTGCATCGCGGCACGATCGAGAGCGGGCACCCCCGAGTTGCTCCGAGTCTGAACGTTGTCGACCGATCCGTCCTCGGCGACCCACAGCAAGAGGCGAACGGTCCCGCCCACGCCGGCCCGCTGCAGGTCCGGGGGGTAGTGTCGGCGAATCAGATCCCGCTCGGCCTCCGGGTCGGCCAGCGTCGGGTACGTGACGGGCGACGCCTTGAAGGGTGGCAACTCGTCGACGACCTCGGCGGTCGCCACCGCGGCCGACGCCGCCGGATCAGGCGGAGGCAGATCGGGCGGTGCCTGGATCGCCATGTCTCGGCCCGCGGGCGGATCGAGCGCCGGCGCCTCGGGGAGATCGACCGTGGGGCGCGCCACCTGCGGCTCCTGGAACGCGTCGATCAGGCGGTTCAGCCCCGTGATCAGCGAAGCGCGCGCGGGCGGCACGGCCATACCCGTCAGGACGAGAGCCGCCGCCGTCGCCACGACGGCCCGTCGCGCCCGAACGAATCGAGAGCTCCTCCCCGGCCCCCGGGTCCAGGCCGACTGCAGCTCCGCTTCCAACTCCGGGGCGAATGAAGACCGCTCCGCGGCCGAGAACATCGACAACTCCGCATCGAGTTCCACCAGCTCGGGCGGCAGCTCGAAGGCGTCGTCGTGAAGCGGGGTCATGAAGTCGCTCATCGGGCCGTACTCTCGACCGCGTCCTTCAGTCGCTTGAGGGCACGATGAAGCCGCACGGCGACGGCGTTGTGACTGATCCCCAGCGCCTCGGCGATCTCACGGTTGCCGAGACCGGCCCCGTAGCGCAGCGAAAGGATCTCCTGATCGGCTCGACGCAGCGTCTGCGTACCGTTCAGGAGCTTCTGGATCCTCTCCTGCCGAAGCACACGCTCGTCCTGCGACGGGACGTCGGCCACGAGATCGGGCACGCGGTCGAGCGACACATGCAGCGACCCTCGCCTCCGGAGCGCCCGGAGATGGTCGGTCACCGCATTCCGCGCGATCCGGAGAAGCCACGTGCGCGGAGAGGCCAGATTGGCATCGTAGCGGTGAATCGAGCGGAGGGCCTTCATGAAGACGTCCGAGGTTACGTCTTCTGCGGCTTCTCGTGTCGCGACCCGGAAGCGGACATATCGATAGACCACCGAACGGTGGCCGTCGTACCATGCCTCGAAGTCGTGGGGTACTCGGCCCGGCCTGCCCTCTCGGTCCCCACGCTTCCCCGCCCCATGCGCTGGGGCGGCCACGTCGGAGCGGACCGTCGGAGCTGCTTCGTGAGATGCCATGTTCCCTCTTACGCGCGCGCCCGGGCCGAGTTACACCCCTCGCCTTCTACAGCTTCTCCCCCACGAAGCGGGCCAGGTCGACGAGCCGGCAGGAATACCCCCACTCGTTGTCGTACCACGACAGCACCTTGACCATGCGGTCGCTGATGACGGCGGTCGACAGGGCGTCGACGATCGACGAATTCGGGTTGCCCGTGTAGTCGATCGATACGAGCGGACGCTCTTCGTACCCCAGGATGCCGTTCAACTCGCCTTCGGCCGCCTCGCGGAACGCGGCATTGACACTGCTCTCGGTCACATCGGAGTCGAGCTCGGCGACGAGGTCCACGAGAGACACGTCGGGCGTCGGTACTCGAATGGCCATCCCATCGAGCTTGCCCTCGACTTCGGGGAGAACCAGGGAGGTGGCGCGCGCAGCCCCCGTCGTGGTCGGGATCATCGACATCGCGGCCGCCCGAGCGCGGCGCAGGTCGCTGTGCGGGAGATCGAGAATCCGCTGATCGTTGGTGTAGGCGTGGATCGTCGTCATGAAGCCATGGCGGAATCCGAAGCGGTCGAGCAGCACCTTCACCACCGGCGCCAGGCAGTTCGTCGTGCAACTCGCATTCGAGATCACGTGGTGCTCGGCCGGATCGTACCGATCGTGGTTGACCCCGAGCACGATCGTGATGTCCTCCTTCTTCGCCGGCGCGGAGATGAGAACCTTCTTCGCACCGGCGTCCAGGTGCATGGCCGCCTGCTCGCGCGAGCGGAAGATGCCGGTGCACTCGAGGACGATGTCGACGCCGAGATCGCTCCAGGGAAGCCTGGACGGGTCGCGCTCACTCAAGACCTTCAACTCGTCGCCATCCACGCGGAGCCCATTGTCGGTCAGCTCCACCGAGCCCGGGTATCGACCGTGGACGGAGTCGAACTCGAGCAGGTGGGCGAGCGTGGCGTTGTCGGTGAGGTCGTTGACCGCGACGAAGTCGATGTCCGACACACCGGCCTTCTTGGCCGCGCGAAGGACGTTGCGACCGATACGACCGAACCCATTGATGGCAACTCGAATGGCCATGGAAACTCCTCAGGGGTGAAACGTAGACGACGATCCAGCGACCGGAATCGCGACAGGCCGCGGGAGCGTGCGAGCGAATACCACGAAGATAACCGATTTCGCGCCGAGGCCGGCCAGTGCCGACGCGGCGGCACCTGCGGTCGAGCCGGTGGTGAGGACGTCGTCCACGAGGATCAGTTGGGGATAGTGGGCGACCCGCGAGGCCGCGGGGCCGGGGCCGAACGCCATCTGGACGTTAGCCTTGCGCTCTTCCGCCTGCAAGGCGACCTGACTCGGCCCGGAGGGCCTTCTCGCCAGGGCCTCGATGAGGGGAGATCCCAGCTCCCGAGCGACGATCCGAGCCAGTCGCTCCGCCTGGTTGTACCCCCGCGTGCGCACTCTCGCCGGGGTCGTCGGAACGGGCACGACGGCGCAGCGCGGCGCGCTGAAGTCGACCTCGGGCATACGACGGAGGCGATGCACCATACGCCGTCCCATCGGAGCCGCGGCAACGTCCCACCCTCCGTACTTCAGGGCCTGCACGAGCGCATCGGCGGGGGGCGCGAGAGCCACCGCCGCGACCGCCCGCGACAGAACCGGAGGCCAATCGTTACAGCGTCCGCACAGAACGGGCCGATCGGGGCCGGTCCCGCGAGGCAGATCGCACCGCGGACAACGGGGCCAGGGAAGCGGTCGCAGGGCCAGGGTACAGTCGAGGCACAGCGGATCCGAGGCCTCGGCGCGCCCGCTGCCGGGTATGTGCGCCCCGCACCCCAGGCACTTCAGCGGGAGGAGGAAGCCGAGCATTCAGCGAGCGGCGAGAGCGCCTCGCATGACCTCGACGGGCGCCTCACGGCCGAACCAGCGCTGGAACGCCGCAGCCCCCTGCAGAACGAGCATTTCGCTCCCGTCGGCGGCCCGCATGCCCGACGCACGAGCCCGGCGGACGAGCGGAGTACCCCCGGACGCATAGACGAGATCGAAGACGGCGGCTGGACGCCGCAGCCGGTCGAGGTCCAGGGGAAGCGGATCCGCCGGGGCCAGTCCCAGCGAAGTGGCCTGCACGACCACGTCGAAGGAATCGTCGAGGACCTCGTCGAGAGCGCCCGACACCTCGATCGGGGAGTCCGAGGGCACACCGGTCGCATCGGCGTCGGGAGGCACCACCGCGACCGCGGCGACCATCTCGGCGGCCTTGGCCGGCGTGCGATTGTGGACCACGACGCGCGATACACCCTCATCGATCAATCCGCACAGCGCCGCCCTCGCCGCGCCCCCCGCCCCGAGCAGGAGAACGCTCGCCCCGCCGACCCCGGCGGGGAGCAGATCCCTAAGGGCACCCCGAAAGCCCGACACGTCGGTGTTGTCGCCCCACAAGAGCCCATCGCTGTGCCAGAAGGTGTTGCAGGCCCCGGTGCGCTCGACGGCCCGCGTCGCCCGGTCGAGCGCCGCGGCCGCCACCCCCTTGTGCGGCACCGTCACGTTTCCGCCTCCGCCCGCCTCCGCCAGAGCACGCATCAGGGGCGCCACCCGGGCTGTCGAGCAGGGCAGCGCCACGTACACGGCATCGAGTCGCTGGTCCCGCATCGCCGCGCCCTGCATCGCCGGCGAAAGGGAGTGCCCGACCGGTTGCCCGAGCAGAGCGAAGACGTGCGTGCGCCCGGTGATGCGGGTGGTCAAGGGTCGAGAACGGTGGCCAACTGATCGAACACTCGACCGACGAACGCCTCGAGCACGTCGAAGGTCGCGAGGTAGACCGACAGGTCCGAGCCGAAGGGGTCGGGCACCCCCCCGGCCTCCCCCACGAACTCCGAGAGCATCGCCGATTTCGCCTCGCCTCCCATCGCTCGTGCGGTACCGAGATGGCTGGCCGACATGGTCAAGATGACGTCCGACCGATCGACGAGATCGCGATCGAGGGGACGCGATGCATGGCTTCTCAGGTCGAGCCCGTGACGCGCGGCCGCCTCGACCGAACCGCGCGACGCGGGAGCCCCGCTCGACGCGGCGACACCCGCCGATCCGACCACGATGTTCGACCATCCTCGGCGCTCGGCCTCCCGCCGACCCAGCACCTCGGCAAGGGGGCTGCGGCAGGTGTTTCCCGTGCAGACGAAGAGGACTCGAAACGGCGGGGCGGCTTCAGTCATGAGGCTACAAGTCGGGAAGTACGCAACGAAGTCGGGAGGCGGGGATGGCCCCCTCCCGCAAGATCACGGGTCGTTCCGCCGTGCAGTCGACCAGGGTGGAGGGAGCGCTCGCAGGCAGTCGTCCCGCGTCGACGATACCGACGTGCGACGCGTCCGGAGCGAGGTCGCGCAGCGCCTGCGCGACCTCGTCGGCGGTGGCGGACGGCGGCTGGCCGGGGGCGTTGGCCGAGGTGCTGGTCAGGGGCTCCCCGAGCGCGGCCACGAGCGCTCCGGCCACGGGGTGTGCGGTGTGTCGCACGGCCACGCCCCCCGTGGGGCCACGAACACGCCCGGGATATGCGGCGCCCGGGTCGGCCAGAACCAGCGTCAGGGCTCCCGGCCAGAACGCCTCCGCGAGCTGCCGAGCCTGTTCGGACCATTCCAAGGCGGGCACATCGTCGGGATCGGAGACCAGCAGGAGAAAGGGTCGGACGGCCTCGCGCCGCTTCAGTTCGCCGAGGGCCGCGAGAGACTCCGGTTCGCAACGCCCGCCGAAGCCGTAGACCGTCTCGGTCGGGTAGCCCAGGAGCCCCCCGCTCCGGAGATGCTCGACGGCCCGGTCGAGCGCGGTAGAGGCCGGGGGATGCCCTACATCCAACCCCCGCACGTCGAAGAGAGGCGGGCGCGGTGTCATGTCGACTCCCCGAGATCGGGGCGGGCGGCATACCATTCGGCGAGGGGCAGGTCGGCGGGCCGCGTCACCTTCAGGTTGCGCGGCGACCCCATGACCATCACGACTTCTCCGCCGATCGCCTCGACGAACGAGGCATCGTCGGTCATGCGTCCCGCGCCGGTCGGGTCGGCGGCGAGGGGCTCGAGGGCCCGGCGCAGCAAAGCCGCGGGGAACCCCTGGGGCGTTTGCGCGCGCCACATCCCTACCCGCGAGGGCGTCGAGACGATGCGCTGGGCGTCGTCGACACGCTTCAACGTGTCGGTTGCCGGGAGGCCCGCGACGGCACCCCGCCCCGCCCGGGCCTCGGCGACGACGCGTTCGATGACGTCGGCCGACACCAGGGGTCGAGCGGCGTCGTGCACCAGCACGACCTCGACGTCGACGGGGAGCGCCTCCACGGCGCGAGCCACCGACTCGGCACGAGTGGCGCCCCCCTCGACCACGCGCACGCGTGGATCGAGTCGGAGAAGCCACCGCGGGACATCGGCCATGTCGTCCGGCGCCAGCGCGACTCGGACCGCTACCACGTCTCCCCGTTCGAGGAACGGTCGGAGCGCCTGCTCGAGTACGGGCCGACCCGCCAGCTCGAGCCAGGGCTTCCGCACCCCACCCATCCGTCTTCCCATGCCCGCCGCAGGAACGGCGACACCCACGGACCCCCCCTCGGCCGGCACCATCAGAAGTGGGGACCACCGTCCGGCGTCGGACCGACCCCCTCGCGTTCGGCCGACTCGAAGCGGGTGTAGGACTTGTAGAAGTGCAGCGGCACCGTCCCGGTCGGACCGTTTCTCTGCTTCGAGACGATCAACTCCGCCCTCCCCTCCAGCGAATTCCCGTTTTCGTCGACGGGACCAAAGTAGTACTCGGGACGGAACAGAAACATGACCAGATCGGCATCCTGCTCGATGCTGCCGGACTCCCGGAGATCGGAGAGCATCGGCCGCTTGTCATTCCGCTGCTCCGGGGCACGGGAGAGCTGCGACAGGGCGATCAGGGGCACATCCAGCTCGCGGGCGAGCGCCTTGAGCCCGCGCGAGATCTGACTCACCTCTTGTACCCGGCTTTCGGCCCGCGACCCGCCCCCCCCCATGAGCTGCAGGTAGTCGACCACGATGAGGCCGAGCTCCTTCCCCTCGGCCTTGATGTCACTGGTCAACCGCCGCGCCTTCGCGCGCATCTCGAGGACCGACATCCCGGGGGTGTCGTCGATCCAGATCGGAGCATTGTTGAGATGCCCGGCCGCGGCACCGAGCCGCTGGCTCTCGTCGGGCGTCATGCCGCCACGACGGATGTGCTGCGCGTCGACACGCGCTTCGGCCGACAGCAGGCGCTTCAGCAGCTGTTCCTTGCTCATCTCGAGCGAGAAGATCGCGACCGGTGCCTGGTGCTCGATCGCTGCCGTCGCAGCCACGTTGAGCACCCACGACGTCTTTCCCATCGAGGGTCGGGCCGCGACGATCACGAGGTCTCCCTGCTGGAGCCCCGTGGTCATCTTGTCGAGGTCCGTGAAGCCGGTGGCGACCCCGGTGATGGGCGAACCGGACGTCTGGAGGCGCTCGATCTCTTCGAACGCCGGCCAGAGCAGATCCTTGATCCGCACGAACCCGTCGCGCTCCTGACTCTGGGCGACCTGGAAGATGCGCGACTCGGCCACGTCGAGAATCTCGGTGACCTCGCGCTCACCCTGCTCGAAGGCATCGCGGATCGTCTCGTGCGAGGCCTCGATCAGACGGCGCAGCAGGGCCCTCTCGCGGACGATCTTGGCGTGGTACTCCACATTGGCCGCGGTCGGCACGATGTTGAGCAGCTTTCCGAGGTAGTCCATCCCGCCGGCGGAATCGAGCTCGTCGGTCCGGATGAGCTCCTCCGAAAGGGTCACCGGATCGATCGCCTCCCCTCGCTCGAAGAGCCGCACGGAGGCTCGGAAGATGCGGCGGTGCGACTCCTTGAAGAACATCGTCGCGTCGAGCATCTCGACGACGCGAGCCAGGGCGTCTCGATCCAGGAAGAGGGCCCCCAACACCGAGACCTCGGCCGTCTCCGACCACGGCGGGCGTCGATCGAACTGGGGCAGACCTGGATCGCCCGTACCGAACGGCGGCTCGAGGTCGATCATGCCGCGTCCAAGATGGATCGAAGGAGCTGCAAGTCCTCCCAGGTAGGACGCTTCCAACCGGGATTCCTCAGGAGGGCAGCGGGGTGATAGGTCACCACGAGGGGGACGTCTTCATACCTGTGCACCTGGCCCCTCAGCGCGCCGAGGGGGGAATCCGACCTCCCCGTCAGCAATTGGCCGGCAAAGGTCCCGACGGCGAGAATCGCCTCCGGGCGCACCTCTTCGATCTGGCGTCGCAGATAGCCGGAGCACGCGTGGATCTCGTCGGACTTGGGGTTCCGATTCCCGGGGGGGCGACACTTGATCACGTTGCAGATGTAGACCGAGTCGCGCCTCGAGAGGGCCACCCCCGCGAGCATGAGGTCGAGGAGCCGCCCGGCGGCGCCCACGAACGGGAGTCCGGTGCGATCCTCGTTGGCTCCGGGCGCCTCCCCCACGACCATCACCCGCCCGTCCGGATTTCCGTCGGCAAAGACGGCTTGGGTCCGCGTGCCCGCCAAGCGGCACCGAGTGCACGCCAGCACCACCTCGCGCAGTTCGGCGAGGTCCAGCTCGCCGACCG
>JANQNV010000251.1 GCA_028279425.1 Longimicrobiales bacterium
CAGACAGCTCACCAATCGTGCTCTTGCGGAAGATCGCCATCTCCTCACGTCGGTCCTTGGGTTTGATGGGCATGCAAGTCTCCTTTCATGGGGCCTGACGACGGGATCGTGTCGGGCACCCGAGAAAGGGATCTAGGAACGGCCGCGCCGCTCGCCTACGGACCGAGGCAGTGGGGAGGGTTTGACCCCGGACTCACATGACCCAGCCCTCCCGTTGCCCGGCTCGGAAGGCGGTCCACGCCTCCAGAGTGGGGGTGCCCACCTCCACGTCGGCATGGCCGACGAGTGCTTGCCCAAGACGGCGGACGAGGGCGTCGTCGGCGAGCGGGGCGAGCCCCACCGGGAGGAGTGCACGCGCGAACAGCCGGCCCTCGCGCACCGACCCCGTCCAGCGCTCGAGCGAACGCCACCGGGACCTCGAGTCGTAGGCCACGATGCGGTCGGGCGAGACCACATCCCGTGCCCTCGCGTGTCGATCCCCGACCGTCCGATCGGCGTCGGCGAGACCGAAGAGGGTCAGCGCCAAGGCGATCGCTCCGAGGCTGTATCGCCGCCGGGCCGCCACGCCCCGGGGCCCGACGCGCACCACCGTGCCGCAGTGCAGACAGCGGTAGCGCCGGAGCAGGACGTCGATCCGCTCGGGCCGGCCCCCGGCTTCGACGGGGCCCCAGATCGTGCGGGGGACCACGCCATGCCCCACCAGCCCCACCGGCTGACCGGGAGGCTGCGAAGGCGCCCCACATCGAGGACAGCTCGGCGGTCTCACCACCCACGCCTCGGGCAGGGCCCGCCTCCAGGACTTGAACTCTCGATACGATTCAGGAAAAGAGATCTCGCTCCGTCTCAATCAACTCCGGAGCACCGGGGAGCGGGGCTGCTATCCCCGCTCGCCACCCTCCGCCTCCGGCGGCCCCCCTACATCTTCGCGAGTCCGGCCGCGAAAAAGCGGTCTCCTCAAGGGCCGCTCACGGCGAGCCCTCATCCAACATGATTGAGATCGGGCCTCAGCCCCTCATCCAGCATGCGCGTCTACACCCACATGGTCATGGTCAGCCTCGCCTGGAGCCTCAAAGCCTGGACGGCTCTCCTCCTCCCCGTTTCGCCGAGAGGGCCCAGCACGAGAAG
>JANQNV010000255.1 GCA_028279425.1 Longimicrobiales bacterium
TTTCTCCTTGCCGCCATGGTCATGGGGACGGTGGTGGCGAATCTCGCGCGCCACCACCGCCGTCCCTTCCGGGCCATCGAGGGGATCGAGTGGCCGTTCATGGTGCTCTTCTTCGTCTTGTCCGGTGTCGCCCTCCAGCCCACCGCCCTGCACGCCGTGGCCCCACTGACGGGCGCTTACATCTTGCTGCGCGCGCTCGGGCGGGTGGCCGGTAGTCGTCTCGGCGCTCGCCTGTGCGGCCGCTCCAATTCCATGACGCGGATCGGCACGGCCCTGCTGCCTCAGGCAGGCCTCGCCATCGGGATGGCACTCTTCGCCTCCCAACGCGTGCCCGAAGCGGGTCCGGCGATCCTCGCTGTCACCGTGGCGGCCGCCGTGGTCTTCGAGCTCGGCGGGCCGATCTTCACGCGCCGCGCACTCGACCACGCCGGTGAAACCTCCGCCGACACCGACGCAGCGTCGCGCGAACCACCAGATAGGCCCCGAACCCGCACGTAATGGCGACACCCGGGGCAGGCCAGCCGATCGACCGCGCAGCCCACACCATGATCGCCAGCGCGGCGGCCACTCCGACCAGCGCGGCCACCACCTCACCGCCTCGGATGGACATGCTCCACCGATCGCTCCCGTGATGTCTCGACCCGAGCGTACTCGAGACCGTCCCGAGGGGGACCCCGCCATCCCATAGACTCCTCGCTAGAGGAGGGATGACCATGGACATCATGGAGCTCGGGGCGATCGGGGACCTGGTCGGCGGCATCGCGGTGCTCGTGACGCTGGCGTATCTGGCGATGCAGGTGCGACAGAACACCGCCCAGGTGCGCGTTCAGACGGGCGCACTCGAAGCGGGGACCACGAGCCAGGCCGTCGACCTCACGATTCGGGACGAGGTCATGACCGACATCTTCCTCCGGGCGACCGCGGGAGAGGCCCTCGATCCACGCGAAGCCCTCCGCTTCGACGCCCTCATGCTGATGAACATGACGAACTTCGAGAACTACTACCGGCAGTACCGGAACGGGCTGATGGAGGAGGAGCAGTGGGAGAAATGGCATCGCCTGCTGGGCTGGTACTTCAAGAGTGACGGAATGCGACGGTGGTGGAAGGAAACCCAGATTCCGGTGAGCCGTTCTCTGGCTGCGTTGATCGAACGCGACTTTCTCGCCGCCGAGAGTCGCTGACGCCCGGGCGTTTGACGGAGCGGATCCCGAACCGGGTCCGCCCCGCCTCGGCGTCACGTCGTGGTCGCGTTCACGCGCTCGCTGAACAGGAGCGCGATGAAGGTCACGAAACCGTTCACCAGGATCGCCGTGACGCCCACGAGGTAGGGCCAGGACGCGCCCAGGAAGAGGTTGGCGATCTGGAGCACGAGGATCGGAACCAGCATTGCCATGATCCCGCGAGCGATCACGAACCGGACACCGGGCTGCCGGGCCTGATAGAAGCGGTAGGCCGGGGCGCCGATGAACCAGGCCACCAACACCAGGCTTCCCACGCGCCAGGTCGTCGCTGTCGCAAGACCGCCTTCGGCGAGAAGCGTGGGCAGCAGCGAGAAGAGAATCGCGGCGGCGGAAGCCGTGAACAGCATCTGCAACAGGACGCGATCGTGGGGATCCCAGCTGGAGACGTCGCGTTGTCGGATTGCGGCGATGATGCCGGCGAACCCGGCCATTCCGATCCCGATCTCGATGACAGATGAAAGAAACGGCTCTGCCGACATCGACGCCTCCTCGAGGGCCCCAACATGGAGCGATCGAAGCGAAGCCTAGGGATCCTCGGTGCCCTGGTGTAGGGGGACTCGAGCCCACCGGTTGGAGACGACCGAGTCCTCGCTCGTCTAGAGCGCCCGCTCGGTTTGCAGGGTCTCCAGATGCCGGATCAAGGCGTCGACGAGGTGGTCTTTCGAGCGCTCGACGGTGTCGGGGGCGAGCGGCGGCGCATCGGCGAAGAACTCCTCCCCCCAGACGGGCATCTCTTCGCGACCGTGTGCGGACGCCATCGGCCGGCCGTCGATGTACTCGGCGAGCCGGCCGCGATCGAGGGGGGTTCCGTACTGCTTCCAGAGCTCGGTGAGGTCGGCAGGGGGGGTTCGCAGGAACGGCGCTGCCGGACCGTCTCCCCGCGCCCCGTCTCCGTGGCAGCTGAAGCAGTAGGTGGAATAGAGCACCTGTCCGAGGCCGCTCTCTCCCGAAGCGACGGAAGACGTCTGCTCCGCCCCTTGCTGACAAGCCAGAGCCGCCCCCAGGAGACCGGCCAAGCCGATCGTCGAGACGATCCATCCCCTTCGCCCAGTGCGCGCGTCGCTAGCCAGGATACCGTCGACCTCCCCCACCCCCGCCCGCTCGCCGCAGATGCCAGGGCGAGCGATTCGCGGAGCGAATCCGAATCCAATCGGGAGGGTAGCCGACGGTCGTCGCCGCGGACTGGCGACCTTTCTTCGCACCCCGGGGTTGTGCCGATGGTGGTCGACCGCGGGCTCCCTTCTCGACGAAGCGTTTCGCGATCACCTCGATTCGGTCGTGCGCGACGAAACGGCCCGGACGCCGGCGCTACACGAGTTTCTCCCCTGGCTGGTGAGCGAGCCTCATCGCGGTGCAGAGGCGTGAACGTCGACCGCGGTCGCGCGTCTCCCGGGCACAGCGCCGGCGCCCGCTGAGGCGAATCGCCTCGTTGGCGTCGCCGAGACGCGCGTGGAGCGGTCCGGTCTGGGCACGGAGCATGCAACGTTCTCCGAGCGAAACGCCGCCGAACGGGAGGTCAGACATGGATCAGCCGGGTCGGACTCCGCCGCCGCGTCGCCGCCGCGACCGTCTTGTCGAGGACAGCCGGCACGACCCCTACCGTGCTCCGGGGAAACCGTCCGAGGACGCCGTCTGCCGAGGCTGCGGCCTCGGCGTGCGTTCGGGCCGCTGGCAACGCTGCTCGACCCCTTGGGCGCCTCGGGAGACCCTGTGTCCGGCCTGCCAGCGGACGCAGGGGCCCTACCCCGCGGGCTTTCTCTGCTTGCGGGGTGACTTTCTCCGAGGCCACCGCGAGGAGATCACGTCGTTGATTCGCCACGTCGAGGCCCGCGAAGAAGCCGAGCACCCCCTCCAGCGCGTGATCGGTATCGACGAAGGCGACGACGGTGTCCTCCTCGTGACGACCACGGGCTCCCACCTCGCGCGCACCCTGGCGCAGGCGGTGCAACGCGCCTACGGCGGCTCACTGGAGCTCCGCTACGCCGAGGGGGAGAACTTGGTCCGCGCGGTATGGGAGCGATGACCCCCCACCTCCCAGGTCGGGGATGATGCCCACCCATCTCGGAGCAACCGGATCTCGCTGAGGCGCTCCTCTCGTGGAATTCCGGGCGATCGGCGCGCCCGCCGGCGGCGTCGCGAAGGTGCCGGAAGCCCTCCCGCCCGGCGGTGCGCCGAACCCCTCGCCCGGAGCCGCTACTCGATGGCGACGGTCCGAGGTTTGGCCGCCTCGGTCTTGGGAATCGTCAGCGTCAGTACGCCTTTGTCGAAGGCCGCCTCCATCCGATCGGCATCGCCATCGCGCGGCATCGAGAAGGAGCGGCTGAACGCGCCGTAGCGACGCTCGACGAAGCGGGGCTTCTCCTCCTTCTCCTCGCGCTCGCTCTTCTTCTCGCCTCGGATCGTGACCATCCCGTCTTCGCATTCGATCGTCACGTCCTCCTTCTCCATGCCGGGTAACTCCACCGTGACGGCGTACTGCTCGTCGTTCTCGTGGACGTCGAGCGCCGGTAGCCAGCCGTGTCGCCCCGAGACCCAGGGCCAGTCCTCCTCGAGCTCCGGCAGCAAGCGTGCCCATCGGGCGGGAAACCCCATGCGGAACGGCCTCCCTTGGCGACGCTCCGCGAAGGGCTCCCGCGTGGTCACGGCGCCCTGTCCCCCTTCCTGCGTGGTCTGCTCTTGCTCTGTCATGGTGAATCCTCCTCCTGGCTCCTCTTGACTGCAAACCCGAGACCAATTCGAGCAGGAACGCGCTTCGCGATTGGCGGCCCCGCGAGACGCCGCGCCACATCCCGACGGAAAGGGCGTGCACGGCCGTCGCGATGGATGCGCGCGTCCCCGGGCGCCGTGAACCCGAGTGGTTCGGCGCTGGTGCCGCGCAGCGTGTGCGGTGTGGGTGCCGAGACTCGCGCCTCGAGCGCGATGGTGCGAGGCGGAACGGCGACGCGGCGTTACGCTTTGTCCAGCGACCCTGCACTACATCGACCACGAGTTCTCGGACCGGCTGGAGGCCTAGCCATGGACCTCACCCAACTCGCCAACCTCGGAGAGTTCATCGGCGGCATCGCGGTGCTGGTGACGCTGGTCTATCTGGGGATTCAAATCCGCCAGAACACACGAGCGGTCCAAACCGCGAGCTACGCGCAGGCGGCAGAGCCTTTCTACGGCCTGCTCGAGCAGATCTCATGTGACGGGGACTTCGCCGGAATCGTCGGGAAGGGCCTTGGCTCGCCGGAAACGCTCAGCGAAATAGAAGCACTTCGCTTTCAGAGCTGGGCGTCGATGGTCCTCTACGCCTACGAGAATCTCCTACGTGCCTACGAGTCGGGTCAGATCACGGAAGACGCTTTGCACAACGGGATCGACAACGCGGCCCCCCTCTGGCAGGGCCGAGTGATCGAGATCGCGCAGGCTCGACCGGGTCCGACGAGCAAGCGATTCCTCGCTGTCCTTGAAGAGCGCATCAAGCATCTGGGCATGACCGAGCGAAGGTCATGAACTGGGAAGCCATCGGAGCAGTAGGGGAAGGTCGGCTCCAGCGCGCATTCGGAGCCAGCGGGGTTCGCGTCCCCAAGAATTTGGCACGCCGCCCCCCCGCGACGACGTTCGGGAAGACACTCGAATTCGTTCCCCTACCCCGTTAGAGACAGGTCATCACCGCGCTCATCATCGCCTTGGAGAGCGGCCCCTCGTCGAGGGCGTGGGCCATGCGGTTGCCCACGCACGCGAAGCCGAGCCGACGCGAAGGAACCCCCACGCCGACGTAGCCGCCGGCGCCCAGGCCCCCGAAGGCGTCGGGGGTGTCGGTGAAGCGGAGCGCGCCTCCCGAGAGGAGGAATCCCAGGCCGTGGCGCACCGGCACGCCGAGCACCGCGTCCTCCGCGTGCCACGCCTCCGCCGTTGCCTCGGCGAGGAGTGCCTCGCTGAGCAGACGCAGGTCTCCCTGGGCGCCCCCGGCGGCGAGCACGCCATAGATCTTGGCGAGCCCGCGCGGGTTGCCAAAGCCGACGTTGGGGACACCCCAGCTGCGGCCCTCCCGGGTGTTCATCAGCGCGGCCAGACCCCCCGGCGGTTGCGACTTCCAGGCGCGTCCGATGATCTGCTCGGGGTCGCCCGCTAGGGCGGCAAAGGGATCGTCGGCGTCGCAGATCGTCTCCGCGCAACGAGCCTGCTCTTCCTCGTTCAACGCGAGCTGGTAATCGGCGCCCAGGGGCTCGGCGAAGTGCTCGCGCCAGTAGTCGGCGATCGCCTGACCCGTCACCCGGTGGACGAGCTCGCGGTTGAGGATTCCGATCGTGAAGGTGTGATACGCGGGCTGCGTACCGGGGGCCCACTCGGGCCCCTGGCTCTCGGCGGCGGCGCGAAGCGCTGCGTAGTCGAACATGCTCCCGGGCTGCAGGGCGTCCAGAAAGACCAGGCCCGAGGTGTGCGCCAGGACCTGGCGGACCGTGATCGCCGCTTTCCCCGCTTGCGCGAACTCCGGCCAGTAGGTGGCCACCGGCTCGTCGAGGCCCACCTCGCCCCGATCGACGAGCCGAAGGACACACAGACAGCCCATCGCCTTGCCCGTACTCATCATGCAGGCCAGCGTGTCGCGTTCCCACGCGCGCTCCCGCGCGGCGTCGCGGTGGCCGGCCCAGAGGTCGACGACGGCCTCGCCATCGACGAACGCGGCGACGGCGGCGCCCACGTCGAAGCCCGTGTCGAGCTGCTTCCGAAAGGCCTCTTCCACGCCGCGAAACGAGGCGTCGCAGTGGCCGTGGACCTCCCGGGGCACCGTCTTCGGCATGGGGTCTCCTTCGCCTTCGGTACGCGGGCGGGCCACCGCACCGCCGACGGCAGGCACCCCGTCCCCGATCGAGAGCTTCGCCTCCGGGGCGTCGACACGCTACCCGGCGGGGGTCTCCGGTCTCAGTTTCCCAACTCTCGGAGCAGCCGCATCCACTCGCCGCCCTCGAAGTCGACGCTTCGGGTCTTGTACGGGAGCACCGGCTCGGAGGCCCACAAGACCCGCTGCTCCAGCGCCGCCGCCGCGAGCGGATGGATCGCCTGGTATCGCTCCGAACGGAACATCTCGTACGCGTGACGCCGGCTCGGGTAGCGGGCACACACCACGGCGTCCCAGTCTCCGATCTCGCCTTGGATCCGTTCCTTGAGCACGCCGCCGTAGACGAGCTCGACCTCGCTCTCTCCGCACTCCGCCATCACACGGTTCACGTACTCCAGGTAGGTCGTCAACGACTCCCCGGGTTTGAATCTGAGCAGATTGAGGATCACCACGGCGCCATCGTCGATGTCGTCGGGCTGGACCCGATCCAGCGTGGCCAGAGGGTTGATGTCCAAGCTCGTCCTCCTCCTGCGAGCATGCCGCTGTATCTACCCACCGCCATGCTACCCGAGCCTCGGCGCGCGACGCCGACTTTCGCGGTGGCGGCGACGCTGGGCGACGACGTGTGCACTATCCTGGCCGAGCAAAGCGATCGAACCACGAGAGGGAACGGGCGCATGAACCGACCTGCATTGGGCTTCCTCTTCGGTGTCCTCACCTGTCTCCTGCTCTTCGGCCTGGTGGGCGCTCGCGAAGCCACCCGGACCGGCCCGGTGTCGGAGCGCGACGTCTACTACCCCGGGACGGAAACGCTCGGCCCCGAGGAGATCCGGGTCACGGCGTGTGGCACCGGCATGCCCAACGCCCGACCGAAACAGGCGGCGGCCTGCTGGCTCGTCGAACTCGGCAACGGCGACAAGTTCCTCTTCGATATCGGCACCGGCTCCGCAGAACGAATCTCGGCGCTCAAGATCCCCTACGACTTCCTCGACAAGGTCTTCCTCGGACACCTCCACTCCGACCACTTCGGCGACCTCGACGCGCTCTGGGTGGGCGGCGTCGTGGCCAACCGCACCATGCCGCTCCGCGTCTGGGGCCCGAGCTCGGCGCAGCCGAAGTACGGCACCAAGGCGGCCTTGGACCACATGGAGAAGATGCTCGCGTGGGACGTGGACACAAGGATGGGGAACACCGACACGCGCGGCCTGTTTCTCGAGGTGACCGAGTTCGACTACCGCGCCGTCCACCAGGTCATCTACCAGGAGAACGGGGTCACGATCCGCACGATCCCCGCGATCCACATCTACGACGGGCCGGTGAGCTTCCTCCTCGAGTGGAAGGGGATGACGATCGCCTACAGCAGCGACACCTTCCCGAACAAGTGGTGGCTCGAGCACACGAAAGGCGTCGACCTCTCGATCCACGAGTGCTTTGTCTCCCCCGAGTCGCTCGTCGAGAAGCAGGGGTTCACGCCGGAAGCGGCGCTCAACGTCGGCACGCAGATCCACACCTCACCCGCGCAGTTCGGAAAGGTGATGGCGACGACCCGGCCCCGCATGGCGGTCGGCTACCACTTCTTCAACGACTTCGACACGGTGCCCGCCGTACTGCGAGACGTCCGGATGACCTACGACGGCCCGCTCGCGCTGGCGACCGACTACATGGTCTTCAACGTCACGAAGGACGAGATCCGGGTGCGCATGGCGGCGGTCGACGAAGACATCTGGCCGATGCCCGCCACCCGCCCGCTCGTTCCGCCGGACCCGACGATCCGCCGCGTGCAGATGTCGGAGGAGATGCGGACCGGACGCGTCGTCCACCGCGAGGTCTTGCAGAACGTCTACGACGAGATCAACGAGCGATTTGGCAGCGACGAGGCGGTGCCCTAGGAGGCGGTGCCCCAGCGCGGGGGCCCCCTCGCTGCGATTCCCCAGACGACGGACGTGTTCGCATCGGGGCCCCTTGGGGAAACCCAGCGAAAGGACAGGCGTTCTTCCAGTGGGTCGCTTTTCTATCCTCAGCGGTATGCGCTGGCACACGTTCCTCCGAGCCGCCTTCTGGCCGTACCTCGCGGCGTCGCTCCTCGCTTCGCCACCCGCCTCCGCCTCGACCCCCCTCGAGCCGGGCGAGACGGTCACCTACGAGAACCGCGACCGGATCCGACCGTGGATCCCGGACGAGCTCGAGCCCTACGTCATCGACAACTTTCCCGACCTCCACATGACGATCGTGGAGCCCCGGAGCTACCGGCCACACCCCAAATTCGTGGAGGCCACCACCCGGTTCGCGTGCCAGGCGACGCTGGATCAACACGGGCAGATCCAGAACTACCGCGCGGGTGAGCCGTTCCCCTACTCCGACTGGGCGCAGGAGGTGACGGGGCACGCCTGCGATCTGCGTGCGGACGACCCCCACTTCGGCTTGAAGCTGGCTTGGAACGCCAACTTCCGGTGGCACGGCGGCGGCATCAACATGACACGCTGGGCCCAGAGCTACTGGCGCGAGGCCACCGACAAGACCTGGAAGATCTCCCAGGGCACCTACCGCCGGACCCACTTCTCCAACCGGCCCGACCTTCTACCGGACCGGACCGAGCTCGTCGAAGGAACCGACCTGGAATGGGCGGAGTACTCCGAGGCACTCCATCCCTTCGACCTGCGCGGCACGAGCTTCATGGTCCTCCGCTACCGCGACTCCGTCGCGCGGGAAGACGACGCCTGGGCGTACATCCCCACCCTCCGACGCGTCCGGCGAATTTCGCCGGGCCAGAAATCGGACCCCCTACAGGGCACCGACTCGACCCTCGAAGATTTCTTCCTGTTCTCGGGGTACGTGTGGAACGAGGACTGGAGCTTCGTCCGAGAAGAAGAGGTCGTGGCCGCAATGGACACCCAGCGCACCTGCTACCCACTCAACGTCGACGGGTTCAGCGGCAAGGAAGAGCGCGGTGTGGTCGGGGACGAAGACCACTTCAACAAGTGTCGTTTCGGGCCCTACGACTCGCTTCCCTTCGTCGATGAGACCTGGGAGACCCGCCAGGCCGTGGTGCTCGAGCAACGGCCGCGGCGCGAGGGGCACCCCTACTCCCGCAAGCTGCTCTGGTACGACAAGGAGACCTTCGCTCCCCTGGCCTTCGTCGCGTACGATCAGGAAAACGAGCCGATGCGCCTCACCTGGTACCTCGGCGATTGGAGCGAAACCGCCGGGCGCCCCAACACCTCCGATCGGCACGTCCGCCTCGTGGTGTCGACGAGCGTGATCAATCTGAGAAAAGGCGTCTCGAATCTGATGCAATTCTTTGGCTCGTCCGCCGAAGACATGACGGCAAACGAGGCCAAGCGATACTTCGACGTCACCCGGCTGAAGCAGCGAGCGCACTAGAGGCCGCCGCTCTATCCCGGCACCGTCTGCGTGGACGACCCCGGTAACACCGTTCGACCAGGTCGAGTCCTTCGCATCCGCCCGGCCGTTCCCCCCTCCCCCGCACGACTCGGGCTCCTGCCGCGCTCCCTCGAGCGTTCGCGCGGAACCCGGGACGTGTGACGTTCCGCTCCGAGGCGGCCGCAAGCTCGCGATACGATCTCTTCACCGGGAGACGCGGATGACCATCACCTCGCCGAGGACCTCCGTTCCTACATCGGTCGAGAGCGCACCTGTATCCCGAAGGGTGGGAACCGGCGGCCGGAACGACTCTCGCAATTCTGAAGAAAGGGGCACGAAATGGACCTTACCCAACTCGCCAACCTCGGAGAGTTCGTCGGTGGCGTTGCCGTGGTGGCGTCCCTCGCGTACCTGGCGATGCAGGTTCGACGTAGCAACGAGAACGCTCGACAGACGTTCGAGCTCGAGCGCAACCAGGCGAACCGGGAGATGTCTGCGCATTTCGCCAAGGTGTTCGGCTCGCTTCAGGACGAGAGTCTCTTTGATCTCATGGAGCAAGCGATGTCAGATTGGAGCGCTCTCTCGAAATCCGAGCAGGGCCGTGTGGCGGCGTGGCTCGGGGAGATGCACCTGCACACGGTCTCGACCTTCCTCGCATCGCGACAGGGACTCATCGACGAAGACTACGCCGCGGCGTGGATCGATTGGTATGTAGGTCTGCTCAAGACACCGGGCTTGCTGCAATGGTGGGCAATCACTCGACCCACGCATCACCAGGGATTCGTACGACACATCGATTCGCGCATGGCCGCCCAGGATGGCCCCCCGGCGCTACATCGCGTGCTGCCCTGGTTTGCCGTGGCGGAGGGCGCCTAGCCATGGACCTCACCCAACTCGCCAACCTCGGAGAGTTCGTCGGCGGCGTCGCGGTGCTGATCACGCTGGTGTATCTGGCGGTCCAGCTGCGTCAAAGCAACGAAATGGCGAAAGCGAACGCGATCCACAGGGCCGTCAACACCTGGTCGGCAGAACGCCGGATGCGAATCGACGATTCCATGAGCGGTGTCCTGGCGAAGGCCCACAGCGACGAGAGCCTCTCTCGCAAAGAGGAGATCCAGCTTCGGGGATACCTGAGCGAGCTGACGTATTCGAGCTGGGCCGCATATACCAACAAGAGGTTCGCGGCCAATGCGAAGCGGATCGCGCCCGACGCGGTCGCGAGGCAGATCGGTAGCTCGGCGGCGTGGCGCGAGGCCTGGACGGAGATCGACGCCGAGCTTCGAGATCACGATCTGGGCGAGTTCGCGGACCTGGTCAACCAGAGAATCGGGACGCTTTCTCAGTAAGCTGGACTCTCCGCGCGCACCGTGAGCA
>JANQNV010000168.1 GCA_028279425.1 Longimicrobiales bacterium
ACCTTTACTCTCTGAACCCAGTACACGAAGACCCGACCAACAGCACGCCCCGGTCACATCCAGGACACGCCCAAAGACTCCGTGCGTTTGTCAAACAACCTGTAACGAAGCACCCAGTAGGGTGCAGCATTACAAACTAGTCGCAGGTCACAAGATCGTCAACGGCCTTTTTGGGGGGGGTCAGGACCACATTCCCCGCTCCTCCATCAACTCGACGAAAGGCCGCACCTTCGCGCTTCCCACCCAGAAGTGCCCGAGCGGAGCATTGCGCCGGGGGTTGTGCCAGTCGGAGCCACCCGTGGTGACGAGTCCGGCCTTTTGCGCCGCCTTCGAAAGACGCTTCACGCGCGATGCCGGGGCGTCGGGACGATGGACCTCCAGCCCGACGAGACCCGCTTCGACGAGGTCGTCGAGGAGGTCGCCGATCAAGTCGCCCGGCGGGTGCGCCCAGACTGGAAGCCCCCCCGCCGCGACGATGGTCTCGATCGCCTCGGTCGGCGACTGCAGGTTGGTCGGTACGAAGGCCGGGTGGTGATCGGCCAGGTACCGGTCGAAGGCCTCTCGGATGTCGGACACCTCCCCGCGAGCGAGAAGCACCCGCGCGAGGTGGGGTCGGCCCAGCATCTCTCGCGCCGGTCCCGCCATGTCGGCCACCTCGTCGTAGTCGATCGCAATCCCCTCGGCACGCGCGAGCGCCGCGAGCATGGCGCGCATCCGATCGGAACGCACCTGCTTCGCCCGCACCCGGTGCGCCTCGATCGTGGGCGCCTCCGGGTCGACGCCGTATCCGAGAATGTGGATCTCGCGGGAGCGAAACGTGGACGACAGCTCCGCGCCGGCGACGACCCGCAGCGAGGTCGATGCGGCTGCAGCCTGCGCCGGCCGTACCGCGCCCGTCGTATCGTGGTCGGTGATGGCGATCACATCGAGCCCGCCGTCGACGGCCGCGCGCACGATGTCGACCGGGCCGACCTCGCCGTCGGAGGCCGTCGTGTGGATGTGGAGGTCGAGACGCATCGCGGAACCGGGGGCGTGAAACGAAACGAGGCGGGGAGGATGCGCCCTCCCCGCCTCGCGGTCCAGTACGAAGGAGGCCTCTACCCCGCCCCACCGCTCCGAAGGGCTTCCACGACGTCTTCGGGAGCGGGGATCAACCCGGCCGGTATATCGGCCAACGGTTCTTCGCCCGCATACTCGGTGAGAACGGTGACCCGGTTCCCCTCGACCTTGACCACGCCACCCGCCACGTAGAAGCGGTGGCTTCCACCGCCAGGGACGTCGACGTCGAGGACGCCGGCACCGAGCAGCGACACCAGCGGGGCGTGACCGGGAAGAACCCCGAACTGCCCATCCCACGACGGGGCGACGACGCCTGCCGACGCTCCCTGGAAGACCACCTTCTCGGGCGACACGACCCGCACGTCGAGGGTGGCCACGATCAGCCGGCCTGGCCGAGCTTCTCGGCCTCTTCGATCACGCCCTCGATCGAGCCCTTCATGTAGAAGGCCTGCTCGGGGAGGTGGTCGAACTCACCCTTCGCGACGCGCTCGAACGACTCGATCGTATCGTCGAGCTTCACGTACTTCCCGGGGATTCCGGTGAAGACCTCGGCCACGTGGAAGGGCTGCGACAGGAACCGCTCGAGTCGCCGCGCCCGGCCCACGATCACCTTGTCTTCCTCGGTGAGCTCGTCCATGCCCAGGATCGCGATGATGTCCTGCAGATCCTTGTAGCGCTGAAGGATGCGCTGCACCTCCATGGCGACCGCATAGTGGCGCTCGCCGAGGAACTGCGGGTCGAGGATACGCGACGACGAGTCGAGCGGGTCGACAGCCGGGTAGATGCCCTTCTCCGAGATCGCACGCGAGAGAACGGTCGTCGCGTCGAGGTGGGTGAAGGCGGTAGCCGGCGCCGGGTCGGTCAGGTCGTCGGCGGGCACGTAGATGGCCTGCACCGAGGTGATCGATCCCTCGCGGGTCGAGGTGATCCGCTCTTGCAGTTCACCCATCTCGGTACCAAGGGTGGGCTGGTACCCCACGGCCGACGGCATCCGGCCGAGCAGAGCCGACACCTCGGAGCCCGCCTGGGTGAAGCGGAAGATGTTGTCGATGAACAGGAGAACATCCTGCTTCTCGATGTCGCGGAAGTACTCGGCGATGGTGAGACCCGAGAGGCCCACGCGAAGACGGGCACCCGGAGGCTCGTTCATCTGGCCGTACACTAGGGCGGTCGACGCGAGCACGCCGGCCTCCTTGAACTCGAGCCAGAGGTCGTTGCCCTCGCGGGTGCGCTCGCCGACGCCGCAGAACACCGAGCGACCGCCGTGCTCCATCGCGATGTTGTTGATGAGCTCCTGGATGATGACCGTCTTGCCCACGCCGGCACCACCGAAGAGGCCCGTCTTTCCTCCCTTCACGTAGGGAGCGAGCAGGTCGACCACCTTGATGCCGGTTTCGAAGATCTCCGTCTTCGGCTCGAGGTCGGAGAACACGGGCGGATGGCGGTGGATCGGCCAACGCTCGACCGAGGTGTCGATCTCGCCGGCCTCGTCGACCGGGTCGCCCAACACGTTCAGGATCCGACCCAGGGCCGGCTCTCCGACGGGCACGGCGATGGCTCGCCCGCTGTCGACCACGTCCATACCGCGGCTGACGCCGTCCGTCGACGACATCGAAACGGCACGGACCTGTCCACGCCCAATGTGCTGCTGCACCTCGGCGGTCAGGCTGATGGCCTCACCACTCTCGGACGACCCCTCGATGGTGAGGGCGTTGTAGATCTCCGGCAGCGACTCGGGGTCGAACTCGACGTCGAGAACGGGCCCGATGACCTGCACCACCTTTCCAATGTTGTCAGCCATGTTCGTTGTCTCTCGGAAGCGAAACGGTGGGGGGCCGGACCTACTCGAGGCCGGCCGCACCACCGACGATCTCGGCGATCTCCTGGGTGATCTGGGCCTGACGGGCCCGGTTGTACGACCGGGTGAGGTGCTCGAGCACGTCGCCGGCGTTGTCGGTGGCGTTTTTCATCGCCGTCCTCCGCGACCCCTGCTCTGCCGCGGCATTCTCCACGAGTGCCGTGAAGACCGCGTTGCGGACGTAGGCAGGAAGCATGCGCTCCAGAATCGGGCCTGCCCCGGGCGAGAGGATGAACCCCTCGGCGTCCTGCCCTCCGTCTCCGGGTTCGATGGGCAGCACCTGGCGCGAATGCGGCGGGGTCGAGAGGGCCGACCTGAACTCCGACGCGACGATGTGCACCGCATCGAGTTCACCGCGCTCGAACCGCTCGCGAAGGGGTCCGATCAACGACTCGGCGTCGTCGACCGAGGGGGTATCCCCGATCCCGGTCCACTCCGAGGCGATGGGCTCCCCGCGGAACCGGAAGAAGGCGATTCCCTTCTTGCCGGCGATGTGGAGCTCCGTCTCGACACCCTTCGCCCGGAAGTCGTCGAGGAGCGCCCGGGCTTCTTTGATGAGATTCGCATTGAATCCACCGGCGAGCCCGCGGTTGGCGGTGAGGAGCAGCACCGCGACCCGCCCCATCTTTTCGGGGCGCCGGAGGACCGGGTAGCGCTCCGCGAAGGAGGGCGCATACAGGGAGCCGACGATCTCGCGCAGCGCCTCGCCGTAGGGCTTCGCGGCGTACACCCGGTCGGTCGCGCGCTTCAACTTGCTCGTCGCGACCAACTCCATCGTGCGCGTGATCTGTCGGGTGTTTTCGACCGTCTTGATCCTGCGCTTGACGTCTCGTGCTCCGGCCACCGGTCAGCTCCTCTCGTCGGGTCGAATCAGGCCGGGGCGCCGGCGGTGGCGTGCTGCGCGTCGAAGGCCTCGTTCCACTCCTTGATGGCCGCTTCGAGACCCGACACGACCTCGTCGCTCAGCTTCTGCCCCTCGCGGATCAACTCCAGAACGGAGGCGTGGTGCACGTTGAGATGTTCGTGGAAGCCCCGCTCCCACTGACGCACCTTGGCGACGGGCACCTCGTCGAGGAAACCTCGCGACACCGCGAAGATGGCGGCGACCTGGTTCTCGACCGGCATCGGCTGGTACTGCGGCTGCTTGAGGATCTCCACGGTACGCTGCCCACGCGCCAGCTGCTTCTGGGTCGACGCGTCGAGGTCGGAACCGAACTGCGCGAAGGCCTCGAGCTCGCGGAACTGGGCGAGGTCGAGGCGCAGGTTTCCGGCAACCTTCTTCATCGCCTTGATCTGCGCGGAGCCGCCCACGCGGGAGACCGAAATCCCGACGTTCACCGCCGGACGAACGCCCGAGTAGAACAGGTCGGGCTCGAGGAAGATCTGGCCGTCGGTGATCGAGATGACGTTGGTCGGAATGTAGGCCGACACGTCGCCACCCTGGGTCTCGATGATCGGCAGAGCCGTAAGCGAACCGCCCCCCTCTTCGTCGCTGAGCCGAGCGGCCCGCTCGAGCAGGCGCGAGTGCAGGTAGAACACGTCGCCCGGATACGCCTCACGACCGGGAGGACGACGAAGCACGAGCGAAAGCTGGCGGTAGGCCTGCGCCTGCTTGGAGAGGTCGTCGTACACACAGAGGGCCGCCTTGCCCTGCCACATGAAGTGCTCGGCGAGCGCCGTCGCGGCGTAGGGCGCGATGTACTGCATCGGCGCCGGGTCGGAGGCGTTGGCGGTGACCACGATCGTGTAGTCGAGGGCGCCGTGCTCCCGGAGCGTCTGCACGACGTTGGCAACCTTACCCGCCCGCTGACCGATCGCGCAGTAGACGCAGATGACGCCGGTGTCCTTCTGGTTGATGATGGCGTCGACGGCGATCGCCGTCTTGCCCGTACCGCGGTCCCCGATGATCAGCTCGCGCTGACCCCGGCCGATCGGAATCATGGCGTCGATCGCCTTGAGTCCGGTCTGCATAGGCTCGTTCACGGGCTGACGCTTCACGATGCCCGGAGCGACGATGTCGATCTGGCGCGATCCCTCGATGCCGTCGATCGGGCCGCGGCCGTCGATGGGCTGGCCGAGGGCGTCGACCACGCGGCCGAGGTATCCGGCACCCACCGGCACCTCCAGCACGCGCCCGGTCCGGCGCACCTGATCGCCCTCGTGAAGCGAGGTCCAGTCTCCCATGATCACGGCACCGATGTTGTCTTCCTCGAGATTCAGCGCGAGGGCCGTGACCGAGTCGCCCGTCTCGCCCGAGGTGATCTCGAGCATCTCGCTGGCCATGGCCTTGGTGAGGCCATACACACGGGCGATTCCGTCCTTGACCTCGAGCACCTCGCCGACCTCTTCGGCGTGAAGCTCTTCGTCGTAGTGCTCGATCTCGTCGAGCAGGACGCTCTTGATCTCACTGGCGCGCAGCTGGGAATCGTTGGCCATTGGGTCAGTCCTTGAAGTATCAGTCGCTGCTGGACGGCAGCGCAGCCGTCATGAGCTGGCGGCGCATCGTCTCCATGCGACGCCGGAGCGAACCGTCATAGATGGTGTCACCCGCCTTCACCACTACGCCGCCCAGAATGGACGGGTCGACGCGGTAGCGCGGAACGGCGGTCTTGCCCAGCATCGTCGAAAGCTGGGACCCCAACGTCGAGGTCGTGTCGGCGTCGAGCTCTTTGGCGATCGTCACCTCGACGTGAACGCGGTTCTCGTGCTCGTCGATCAGAGCCCCGAACTCGTCGGAAATCGACCCGAGGAGTCGCTGGCGTCGCTTGTCGATGGTGATGAGCAGGAAGTTCAGGAGCATGGGGGGCACCCGGCCCGCGAGCGCCTTCCGCAGCACCTTCTTCTTGTCGTCCGCATCGATGCGGGGCGTCTCGAGGAAGAGCCTCAGCTTCGGATCGGAGTCGACGAGCTCGGCGATCGTGTCGATCCCCTGCTGGAACACCGCCAGCCCCTCGTGCCTCTCAGCGAGGTCGAAGAGCGCTTCGGCATACTTCCGGGCGACGGTCTCGTCCCTCACGCCTGGGCTCCCTCGGCGCCTTCGACGTCCTTGAGGAAGTCGACCACGAGCGCGCGATGACTATCGTCGTCGAGCTGCTGGTTGATCAGCTTCCCCGCTGCCGCGAGCGCGAGATCGACCGACTCCTTGCGCAGATCGGCGATCGCGCGATCCTTCTCGCGCGCGATCTCCCTCTTCGCACCGTCGATGATGCTCTGCGCCTCGGCCCGAGCCTTCTCTTCGAGCTCCTTGCGGAGGCGGTCGCCCGCCTCTCGGCCCTCGGCGAGGATCTCGCTGGCCTGACGACGCGCATCGGCCAACTGCGCCTTGTGCTCCTGAAGCAGCCGCGCCGCCTCTTCACGCTGCTCGGCAGACTCGTCGAGCGCTGACTGAATCCGGTGCTCCCGGGCCTCGACGGCTCCGAGGATCGGGCCCCAGGCGAACTTCCAGAGGATCCCGAGGAGGGCGAGGAACACCACGGATGCCCATACCGACAGACCGGGGTTGACGGCGAAGAGGCCGCCCCCCTCGCTCTCCGCGGCTGACGCGACGGCGGGGTGAACCGCCATCAGGCCCAGAGCCGTGGTCAGGGTTCGCTTCAGTGTCATCTCTGTTCTCCGGTTCGGTCACTCAGGTGTGCCCATGGCGCCGGCCCTGCCGGGAAGGGGCATGAACCCCCTTCCCGGCCCCAACCGGCTCCAGGACGAACGCTCCGAGCGAGCCCTCAGAAGAGCAGGAAGACCAGGAGCAGGCCGAACAGCGCAGCTCCCTCGATGAGGGCGGCCAGGATGATCCCGGCGGTCTGGATGTTCGCACCCGCCTCGGGCTGCCGGGCGATGCCCTGGACAGCGCCCTCACCGATGCGGCCGATGCCCAGACCCGCACCGATCACGGTGAGGCCGATGGCCAGCCCAGCGCCGATGAGACCCATGCCGGCATCTCCGGCGGCAGCGGTGTCCTGAAAGGCAGCGAAGAAAGCGTGCAGCATCGTTTCGATCCTCTTTGGGTCGTTTGGGTGTCAGTCCGGTCATCCGGACGGTTGGGGGGTCCTGCGTCAGCCACCCACCCCTAGTGGGCGTGGCGGATGAGTCCAATGAATACCGAGGTCAGCATCGCGAAGATGTAGGCCTGCAGCGTAGCCACGAAGAGTTCCAGGACCATGATCACACTCACGACCAGAACCGAACTCGCGACGACGCCCCAGCCCTGGTAGACGAAGATCAAGCCCAGCAGTGCCAGGACGAGCGAGTGACCCGCGACCATGTTGGCGAACAGCCGGACCGCGAGT
Organism: Longimicrobiales bacterium; assembly: GCA_028279425.1. Taxonomy (GTDB): domain Bacteria; phylum Gemmatimonadota; class Gemmatimonadetes; order Longimicrobiales; family Gaopeijiaceae; genus Gaopeijia. Next base: position 7,201 of record JANQNV010000168.1, read on the forward strand.
GCGAACGGCTTCGTCAGCTTTCCCAGAAACTCGACGGGAGTCATGATCAACAACATGACCGGCTTGAGGGGACCAGGGACGCCGGCAGGCACGTAGAAGATGGTACGCGCATACCCGGCGGGTCCGAGGGCCCGCATTCCTGCGATCTCGGTCACGATGAAGGCGATGATTGCGAGGGCCGCGGTCACCGACAGGTTTGCCGTCGCCGTGATCCCGAACGGCGTCAGCCCCAGCAGATTCATGAACCAGATGAAGAAGAACACGGTGAGGATGAACGGCGTGTAGCCGTCCGCCCCGTGCCCGATGTTCTGTCTCACGAGATTGTCGCGGAAGTAGAGGATGAAACTCTCCATCGCATTCGCGAAGCCGCTCGGAGCCCGTGAAGGGTCCCTACGCGTGAGTGCGCGCGCAACCGGGACGAAGATGGCCACGCAGAGAAACGCGGCGATCAGCATGAAGACGAGGTGCCGCGTGGGCGAAAAGTCGATCGTGAGGCCGAAGAGCTCGAGCGGCGGGACCTGAATACTCGACATCTCGATCTTCGACCCGAAGATCTCGATGTACTTGCCGTCGGCAATGTGGCTCTGGATAAAGCCCGGGAGTTCTTCGAACGGCATCGCGCCCGAGGCGTGCTCGGCCTCGGCGCTCTCCCCCCCATACTCCTGAACGAATTCGACCACACTCATCCGGGCTGTCTCTTCGTGTTTTCGCCCTGCAGGAAGAACCCTTCCAGGAGGGCAAGCAAGAACAGGAATGTAGCGAGACCCAGCAGGAGCGCTCCCGCGCCCACGCCCGTCTCGACGACGGTCACGACCACTCCGGCGGCGCCGAATACACCCAGACGCGCCATGGTTCCACCGGCGAGAGCGAGCAGGAAACCCTGGCTCCGATCCCGCAACACCAACACCAGGGCGAAGGCCGACAGTTGCACCAGGAGGGCGAGTGCCGCAGCCCATACGATGCCCTCGCGACCCGGCCCATCAAGCCCCTGCCAGACGAGGGCGACGGCGACTCCGACGATCGCTGCCGAGCACCCCGCGTACATCCACCAGTGCTTCACTCGGAGTCCTCCGATCGGTCATCTTTCGGACCGGAGAAATCCTGAAGGGCCGTGAGATGCGCGTAAAGCCGATAGAAGCCCGCGACCGCCCCCGTCACAGCCCCCGCGACGGCGAGAACCGGACCGGTACCGAGAACGCGATCTGCCCTGTCGCCCACCCACAGGAACAGTCCGATGGCCGCGGCCATCGTCAACCCGTGTCCGAGGGCATCTCCCGAGGCACGCTGAATGTCGGAGCTGTCCAGCCTACGTCCCGCGCGACGTTCAGACCCCGAGTGCGCCATCGACTCTCCACAGTTCTGTTACAGCCGGCTCAACATAACGCTTGTGAAAAAAAGCGCAAGCGCGATTTTGGTCGGTTTCGCGGGCCGCCCGTTCGCTTGCGAGGGGCCGTCCCGAAGCCACACTATGCGACTCCCGATCCCCCGACGGCCGGCGACCGTTCCGCCTGGTTCGAGCCCCCCCGCGGGCCGTTCCCGCGCGGCACTCCAACCGCCCGTCCGGGTAGGACTCGAATTCGCAGGACCCCTCCCACAGCAGAGGCCGACGCACGCATGACCGAACAGACCTTGGGCGCCCCGGATCGTGACGTCCAGCTCCTCGAGCGGGTCGCCGAGGTGTCGGAACACCTGCGGCGCGAGGTGGAGAAACGGATCGTCGGCCAGCACCATGTGATCGATGGGCTTCTCACCGCGCTCCTGGCCAACGGTCATGCCCTGCTCGTAGGCGTCCCGGGTCTGGCGAAGACCCTGCTCGTATCGACGGTGGCCGAGGCGCTGGACCTGAACTTCAGCCGCGTCCAGTTCACCCCGGACCTCATGCCGACCGACATCACCGGCACCGAGGTGATCGAAGAGGACCGGAGCACCGGCCGGCGCGTCTTCCGCTTCGTGAAGGGGCCGATCTTCGCCAACATCGTGCTCGCCGACGAAATCAATCGGACCCCGCCCAAGACCCAGGCGGCCCTCCTCCAGGCCATGCAGGAACGTGCCGTGACGGCGGCCGGGGAGACCTACAAGCTCGACGCGCCCTTCTTCGTGCTCGCCACGCAGAACCCGATCGAGCAGGAGGGCACCTACCCGCTGCCCGAGGCTCAGCTGGACCGCTTCATGATGGAGCTGCAGATCGGGTACCCGTCGCGCGAAGAAGAAGAAGAGATCGCGATGACCACCACGGGTGAAGCGCGGCAGGAGATCCGCCCCGTCGTCTCCGCCGGGGAGCTGGTCGAGCTGCAGCACCTCGTGCGCCGCGTGCCCGTCCCGCCGTCGCTCGTGGCCTACGCGGTGAAGATCGTCCGGGCGACCCGCCCCGACGACGACGAATCACCCAAGCTCACGCGCACGTACGCATCGTGGGGAGCGGGCCCCCGAGCCAGCCAGTATCTGGTCCTCGGCGCGAAGGCGAGAGCTGCCGCCCGGGGTGACGCCCTCCCCTCGTACGAAGATGTGCGGGCGGTGGCGCCCGCCGTTCTGGCCCATCGCGTGGTCTTGAACTTCGAGGCCGAAGCCGACGGCCGGACCACGCGTGACGTGGTCGCCGAACTCCTCGAGATCAGTCGTTCATGGACCTGAGTCGAAGTCCCGAGGGGGATCCCCCCCCACCCGCCCGGCGCATCGCCGGGCACACGTCATGACGCCCCTCACGGCGGGCATCACCGCGGCCGTGCTGGTGCTCGCCTCCGCCTTGCTCTCGGCCGCCGAGACGGCGGTGTTTTCCGCTTCGCGCTCCCGTGTGCGCACGCTGGTCGAAGAGGGCTTCCCCGGAGCGACCGACCTGGCCGCGATCCGCAGTCGCGCCACGTCGATTCAGACCGCCGTCCACCTTCTCATCACGATCCTCAACCTGGTCGCCGTCGGCCTGGCCGTGCTCGTGGGTGCCCTTCTCGCCGAGGCCACCGGGGCGCTGATCGCGCTCGTCGCGGCGGTGGCGGTGCTCCTGGTGTTCGCCGAAATCGCGCCCCGTGCCCTGGCCTTCCGTCGACCGATCCGCATGGCCCTGGCCTCGGCACCGGTCCTCGCCCGGCTCGAGCGGGCCATGGGAGCCGTGCTCTCGCCCTTCATCCGTCTCGAGGCGCTTCTGTCGGGCCTCGCCGACGACGACGAGCTCGTCGAGCGCGAGATGCGCGATCTCACCGAGCTCGGGCGCCAGGCCGGCATCGTCGACCCCGAGGAGCACGCCCTGGTCGAGCGCGCCTTCCGCCTGGACGAGCGGACGGCGTGGGACGTGATGACGCCGCGCGTCGACGTCTTCGCCTGGCAGGAAGATCGGACGCTCGCCGAGATCGTGCCCGAGCTTCCCGAGGTGCCGTACTCGCGCGTTCCCATCTTCGGGGACTCGGTGGACGACATCACGGGTGTCTTGTACGTGCGCGACGCCTACCAGAGTTGGGTTCGGGGAGACCCGGAGGTGGCGCTGAAGACGTTGGCGCACGCCCCCTACTTCGTCCCCGGATCGATGTCGCTCTCGGAGTTGCTCAAGAGCTTCCAGGCGCGGCGCCTCCATCTGGGGATCGTGGCCGACGAGTTCGGTGGCACCGACGGGCTGATCACGCTCGAAGACGTGCTCGAGGAGCTGGTCGGCGAAATCGTCGATGAGCGCGACGTCGACGAAGAAGAGCTGATCCTGATCGGGGCCAACGACCTGGTCGCCGACGGCCAGGTCGACCTGCGCGACCTGAACCGCGCCTTCGGCGTCGCCCTGCCCGAGGTCGAAAACCGCTCCCTGAACGGCTTCATCCTCGACGAACTCGGGTACGTGCCCGTCGTCGGGGAGACGCTCGACGTGGAGGGCGCCCAGATCGAGGTGCTCGAGGCGACCGAAACGCAGGTGCTCCGCGCGCGGGTGACGCGCCGTCGGACCCCGACTGAAGAACGAGAATCCTGACATGGGCCTGGTCTTCCCCTTCGGCGGCCACACGCCGCGCATCGCCGACGACGTCTTCATCGCCCCGACGGCCGTCGTGATCGGCAACGTCGAGATCGGCGCCGGGGCGAGTGTGTGGTTCGGGGCCGTCATTCGCGGCGACGACCCGGACCGACCGATCGTCATCGGCCCCCGCTCGAGCATCCAGGACGGCTGCGTCGTACACGTGGGACACTGGGGACCCACCACGGTCGGGGCCGACGTCACGGTCGGACACGGCGCCGCCTTCGAGAGCTGTACGATCGGCGACGGGTGCGTGATCGGGATGAACGCCGTGATCCTGCAGAACGCCACCGTGGGCGCCGAATGCGTGGTGGCGGCCGGCGCCGTGATCACCGAGGGCGCGGACTTCCCCGACCGCAGTGTGATCGCGGGGGTCCCCGCACGTCTCAAGAAGTCGCTCGATGGCCGTGCGGCGGAGTGGATCGCACGGGGAGGCCGCCACTACGTCGAGCTCTCTCGCCAGTACCGTGAGCTGGGCGTGCACCAGCTCTTCGACGACGGCGGGGAATGATCCACCGCGGGCCCTTCACGCTCGGGCGCGCTCGCCGGGAGGGGTTCCACGGAGCGGGATCGAGTTCGATGGAGCGGGGTCAGGGCCGCCCTCAGAACCCCGCGAACGCGCGGTACCACTCGACCAACGCCGGGCCCCAGAGGAGGGTGGCCGCTCCCGCGTAGGCGAGGAAGATCCCGAGCGGGATCAGCTGCCGGAATACGAGGGTGAGCGGGACCGCGGCGACCAGGGCGAGGACCGACCCGCCGAGCGTGGTGAGCAGGACCCCGGCAGGGCCGAGGAAAGCGCCGACGAGCGCCATCATGCGGATGTCGCCGCCTCCCAACGCGGAGGCCG
>JANQNV010000175.1 GCA_028279425.1 Longimicrobiales bacterium
AGCGTGGCGGCCGCCGTCGTCCAGAGCGCCCCGCGACCAAACGCGACCACAGCAGCCGCGATGACCGCGGCGGCCACCAGTAGGAGCAGCGCCCGGACAGCGGGGCGCCGGAGCGTCGCGACACGCCGCTGCACGACCGGATCGGCCCGCTGTTCGTCGTGCGTCTCGAACGCCTCCTCCATGCGCCGGGGGTTGGTTCGGCGTACGACCCACGTGCCGACGATGCCCACGAGCCAGAACCCGACGAACCCGCTCACGGCGCCGATGAGAGCCGGCACCGGTGCGATCCCCCCGGGGGCGAAGGCCAGCGCGAGACCCACCACCGCCCCGCCCAGCGAGAACTCGTCGGGAATGATGTAGAAGCGGGCATCGCTGACGGCGATCCCGAGGAGGATCGTGAGGAAGACGGCGCCGCGGAGCGCCTCCCACTCGAGGCCCCACGCGGCGACCGAACCGGCCCATATCGCGCCCGTCGCCAGCTCCACGAGCGGGTATTGAACCGAGATCGGCTCTCGACATGAACGGCAACGTCCGCGCAGGAGTACCCAGCCGAGGACAGGGACGTTGTCGCGCGGCGAGATGGGGAGCTCGCACCCCGGGCAACGCGACGGGGGGCGAACGACCGAGGCGCCGACGGGCCAACGCAGGGTGCAGACGTTCAGGAAGGAGCCGAGGGCGAGGCCGAAGGTGCCGGCCACCCAGGGCAACCAGGCCTCAGGCAACAGGCCCTCCATGACTACGGGTGAGTTCGTACAGGAGGATCGACCCCGCCACGCCAGCATTGAGGGATTCGGTCGGCCCCGGCATCTCCACCCGTACTCGGCTCGCGGCCACCGCCTGAAGCACGTCACGCGCGCCCTTCCCCTCGCTCCCGATCGCGAGCGCCCACCCGCGGCCCCCCGCACGACCGTGCGGTGGCTCGCCGGCGGCGTCCGCGACCAGGAGAGGCAGATCGACCGACCCCAGCCGGGCGATCACCCCCTCCGCAGGGCGGACCGCGAGCGGGACGAGAAACGCGGCCCCTGCAGACGCCCGGACCGACTTGGCTCCCCACGGATCGGCCGAGCCGTCGAGGACCACTACCCCATCGAGGGCGAAGGCCGCGGCCGACCGCACCAGCGTGCCCACATTGCCGGGGTCCTGGATCCCGTCCAGCACGAGGAGCCGGGACGAAGCGCCGACCCCGTCGAACCACCCGGAGTTCGGCTCGGTGAAGACGGCAAGAACGCCCTGCGGCGCCTCGGTGTCGGCGAGTTCGGCCAGGCGAGGGTCGTCGACGTCGACCACGTCACCCCGGGCGGCGAGTTCGGCGACCAGACCGGGGTCGACGGTGTCGAGGCGAGGCGAAACGGCCGCCCACTCCATCCGCCCCCCACCCTGGAGAGCCGTCCGGACCGCGCGGGGTCCTTCGACGAGGACCCGACCTTCCTTCTCCCTCCCGCGTCGTCGACGAAGTCGCACCACTCGGCGCGCTCGCGCGTTACTCAGTTCCATTGCGGAACCTCCTCTGATCGGTCGAGGTAAGGCGGCCTGACGTCACTCCCCGCTTCTTCGAGCCCCCCATGCCGGATTCCCGAGACCCCCTCCCCGTCGCGCTCACCGTGGCGGGATCCGACTCAGGAGGCGGCGCGGGCATTCAGGCCGACCTCAAGACGTTCCACACGTTCGGTGTGTTCGGCACGAGTGCGATCACCGCCGTCACCGCGCAGGACACCCGGGGCGTCGAGGCCGTCCACGCGATCCCCGTCCCCGTGGTGGACCTCCAGATCGACCTCGTCGTCGACGACCTTCGACCGAGCGCCTGGAAGAGTGGGATGCTGGCGACCCGCGCGCTCGTCGAAGCGGTGGGGTCGGCCATCGCGCGCCACACTCCCCCGGCGTACGTCCTCGACCCGGTGATGGTGTCCACCTCCGGCCACACGCTGCTCGACGCCGAAGCGGTCGAGGCCGTGGTCGCCCACCTGCTCCCGCAGGCGACGGTCGTGACGCCCAACACGGGCGAGGCCGCACTCCTGACCGGCCGCCCGGTCGACACCGTGGAGCAGGCGCGCAACGCGGCTCGGAGGCTCGTCGAACTGGGGGCCCACGCCGCTCTGGTGAAGGGGGGACACCTGGAGGGAGACACGGTGGTCGACGTGCTCTGGGACGGGACCCACGAGACGATCTGGCGACACGACCGGATCGACACGACCGATACGCACGGAACGGGGTGTACACTCTCGGCGGCCCTCGCCGCCGGACTCGCGCACGGACGTGCGCTGCAAGAGGCGACCGGCGACGCTATCGACTTCGTGGCGCGCGCGATCGCCCAGGCGCCCGGGCTCGGCCACGGGCACGGACCCGTCAATCACCTGGTGCAGGCGCGAGCGCCGCGACCACACCCCGAAGCAGACGCTCGAGGGTAGCCCCCGCACGGCGGCCGACCTCGACCACCTCGGCGTGATCGAGGCGCACCGGGCTGCGCCCCGCGGCCACGTTGGTCACCAGCGACACACCCAGGCAGCGCATGCCCGCCGATCGCGCCGCGATCACCTCGGGCACCGTCGACATGCCCACGACATCGGCCCCCAGACGCTCCAGCATCCGCACCTCGGCCGGTGTTTCGTACGACGGCCCCGTCACGGCCACGTAGACGCCGGGCGTGAGTCGGATCCCCAGATCGAGAGCCACCCGCTGTGCGAGGGCCGTCAGTTCGGCGTCGTACGGAGCACTCATGTCGGGAAAACGAGGCTCCCCCGCGCGCGGCGCTCCGACCAGCGGATTCCGGAACTGGAGGTTGACGTGGTCGTCGATCGCCACGAGTGAACCGGGCTCCAGATCGCGTCGAATGCCCCCGGCAGCGTTCGTGACGATGAGCGTTCGGATCCCGATGGCGCGAGCCGTACGCACGGGCCTGGTGACGACATCGAGAGAGTGTCCCTCGTAGAGATGATATCGGCCCTGCTGGATCAGCACCGGACGGCCCTCGAGACGCCCCTGCACGAACCGACCGGCATGACCGGCCACCGACGGCACGGGGAAGTCGGGAAGGTCGGAAAACGGAACGATGGTGGCGTCGACGACCGCATCGGCGAGGTGGCCGAGACCCGACCCGAGCACGAGCAGGGCCTCGGGCTGGTGCGAGAGGCGCGCCCGCAAGACCTCGGCGGCACCCTCCATACCCCGCCCGCCGTCCGGACACCCGCTCGTGGTCGTCACACCAGCATCCCCGCCACCGTCGCCGTCATGAAGGCGGCGATCGAGCCGCCGACCATCGCCCTCAGGCCGAGCCGGGACAGATCGGATCGTCGCTCCGGCGCGATGCCACCGATCCCTCCGATCTGGATCGCGATCGACGAGAAGTTGGCGAAGCCGGAGAGGGCGTACGTCGCGATGATGACCGAGCGGGGCTGCAGCGGGGTGTCGCCGCCGAGGATCGCCGAAAGCTGAAGGTAGGCCACGAACTCGTTGAGCACGGTCTTGAGGCCCATGAGTTCGCCGACGACCGCCGCATCCTGCCAGGGGACGCCCATCAACCACGCGACGGGAGCGAGCACCGTCCCGAGGATCCCCTCGAAGGTGAGTCCCTCGAGTCCAAGCCAACCTCCCCCCCATCCGAGCAGGGCGTTCAGCAGCTGCACGAGCGCAATGAAGGCCAGCAGCATCGCGCCGACATTCAAGGCGAGGCCGAGTCCCTCCGAGGCCCCCCGCGCCGCGGCGTCGATCACATTGGCATCGGGCCGCTCCACATTCACCTCGAGGCGCCCCGCGGTCTTCGGCACCTCGGTTTCCGGCACCAACAGCTTCGCGCACACGAGAGCGGCGGGAGCCGACATGACGGAGGCTGCCATGAGATGTCCGGCGATGTCGGGGAAGAAGGCGACCAGCATCCCGACGTAGGCCGCGAGCACACCTCCGGCCACCGTCGCGAATCCCCCGGTCATCACGGCCATGAGTTCGGACTGGGTCATCGAGCCGACGAAGGGCTTGATCAGGAGGGGCGCTTCCGTCTGGCCCACGAAGATGTTGCCGGCGGCCGACAGCGTCTCGGCACCCGAGGTGCGCATGGTGCGCTGCATCACCCACGCCATCCCCTTCACGACCCACTGCATGACGCCGAGGTGATACAGCACCGTCATCAGAGACGAGAAGAAGATGATCGTGGGGAGCACGTTGAAGGCGAAGAACGCACCGGTCTGCGCGACCCGTCCGGGATCGACCGCTACGGGGTCGTTGGTGCCCGCGACCCCTTCGCCCACGGGCACACTGTTGAAGACGAGGTCGCCGAAGATGAAGCGCGCCCCGTCGACGGTGAACCCGAGCAGGGCGACGACCACCTCGTTGACCCCCGAAAACACCCCTTCGCCCAGCGGCGTCTTCAGGATGAACAGCGCGAAGATGAGCTGGAGGCCGAGCCCCCAGGCGACCAGTCGCCAGTCGATCCGGCCACGGTGCAGGGAGAAGGCCCAGGCGACCCCGCCGAGAAGGAGGAGCCCGACCAGCGAGCGCGCGCGGTCGGCGAGCGACGTGTCGAGACTCTGGCCGATCGCGCCCAGCTGAGCCTCGGGGGTGGGCGCGGCCAGCCCCTCGACCGCGGCGACGCCGGTACCACCGGCGACGGCGCTCGCGCCTATCCCAGCGAGCAGAAGCACACCGGCCACCGACCACAGGGCGACCAGAGCCGACGAGGGTCGTCGCATCACTGCTCGCCGCGCCGCTCGTCCCGCCGTGTGGTCACCTGGTCGAGCAGCGCCCTCGCCACGCACACCCCCTGCGCCTTCCCCGCGTCGATCGCCATCGGGTAGTGGATGCCCCCGTACAGCCGCGACAGCGACGCCTCGGTCGCCGCCGCTTCGAACGAGGCGTAGCGGCGGGGCGCGATGCCCGACGCCACATGGGTGCTGTCCACGAAGGGGCGGTCGGGGCCCAGAAGTCGGGTGAGCACTTCACCCGCCGCTCCCGACACGACGGAGTGGCCGGAGGTGTACTCCGGAAAGGGCGGCGTCACCACGACGGTCTCCCACGACGGGTCGATGTGTTCGCGGATGAACGACACGGGCCGCACCACATTCGATCGGTACTTCTCGTGCCAGGCCGAGACGAACGCGTCGGCGAGGGCGAGCCCCGTGAGGGCGAAGGTTTCGGCGGCCTCGATCGGTGAGAGGTCGAGCTGGCCGACCAGCTGCCGGAGGATACTGACCCAATGCCCCGGTGGGGTGCCGGTATTGCCCGGGTTGTCGGCCCAATGCAGCGCGATCGTGCGCTGTTCGTCGGTGAGCTCCATGCTGGCGTCGTAGACCGCCTGCACCTGTTCCCAGAAGGGGCTCCCAGGCACGTCCGAGTAGGGCACCGGGGGCGGCGGCGCGCACGCATCGGCCGAGGGGATCGCCCAGGTGGCGATGTCGCGCCAGTAGGGCTCGAGGGCCGCCGTCGGGTCGATGTCGGGCAAGACCTCGTCGGCCCCGGAGGGGCGATCGAGCACGAGTTGGCGAGCATTCGCGGCCCCCGGAACCAGCGCGGCCGACGGGTTGGACAGGCGCACGAGGTCGGTCGAAGCCGACACCGAGATCGGCGCGTACTCCTCGACCGAGGTCGTGTTGACCCACAGACCCGGCCCTTCGGGCGGCTCGTAGGTCATGGTCCGCGTCTTCGCGAAGCCATCCGACGCCGCCCGATCGAGAATCGCCTCGGCCACGACGGCGGCGTACTCCAGCGACCGTTGCAAGACGGGTTCGTCGACGCCGGCTTCGGCCCGCCGCTGGATCTGCGACTCGGCGAGCGTATCGACCATCACGCGCGTCGACGGCTGCGCGAAGCCCTCGATCAGCCCGGTGAGGACGAGGCGCTCGAGTTCGGCCGCCACCACCGGCCAGTCGTGCTCACCCACCGGCTCGGGGAACGGTGGCAGACCGGGGAGCTGTCCTCCGAGGCTGCGCAGAGTCGGGTCCGCCCGGTGGAGTCCCTCGTACAGGGCCAGTCCCGCGTAGCCGTGTAGACGTGACGCCACCGGCGGAGACAGACGCTCGGCCTTGGGGAGGGGGTAGAGGACGTCGATCCACTGCTCCACCTGCCGGTCGTCGAGTGGAGGGGTCGTCGGTGCGCACCCGCTCGACACCAGGGCCCAGAGCCCAGCGGTCAGCGCCGCGCGCGCGCACGCCCTCATGCCGGCGCCCACGCGACGGACACCTCGGTAGCCTGCTCGGGCACCGCCACCTCATCGACGCGCCCATCGGGCCAACGGATTTCGACCGCACGGGGCGGCGCAGCTCGCCCGAGCACCTGAACGGCGTCGTCGACCGACCAGTAGCCCCCCCCGAGGTGGACTTCGCGGCCTGGTCCTCGGGTCCCGTCGGCGTAGACGAGGCGCAGCCGTGCACCGGCAGCGCGCGGGTTGCCGGGCGGACCCTGAACGCGCACGCGCAGACCGGGCACGCCCCCGCGGTTCATCAGCAGAATCGTCGCCGCGCCGTTTTGCGACACGGCCAGATCGAGGCGCCCGTCACCATCGACATCGGCCAGCGCGGCGCCGCGTTGGTCACCGTAGACGCGAATCCCCGAGGCGGCCCCGTCGATGGGGGTCCACCCCCCTGCCCCGTCGCCCCGCAGCAACAGCCCCCGCCCGGCCGCGTACCGCTGCACGTTGACCTCGTTGGGGAAGAAGTTCTGGGCCAGGAACAGGTCCTCGAGGCCATCGCCATCGAAGTCCCCGACCGCGGGGTGGAAGGCAGGGGCGAGTTGGGCCTTCAGCGGCAGCGGACGGGACTCGAAGCCGTCGTCGCGCTGGAGCAGTACGAGATGGTCGAAGGTCACCGCCTCGTCGACGCTCACGTCCTGCATCGCGGTGGCCCCGAGCGTTTCCTCGACGCTCGCCAGCGAGAACTCGGCGAAGGTCCGCACCTGCTCCACCCGCACGTACGGCAGGTGTGTCGAGAGCAGCGAGAACTCCGTCTCGGGTCGATCGATGCCGGTCGCCGGATCGGGCATCGCCTCGAGGAGGTCGAGCACGCCGTTGCGGTCGAAATCGCCCCAATACAGGCGCAGGGGACGCTCCGGAGTGGGGCGATACCGCGTATTCCGGCCCCATGATGTGACCACGAGATCCATCCGGCCGTCACCGTCGAAGTCGCCCGCATTGATCCCGTTCCAGCGTCCCGACAGAGCTCCCAACCCCAGTTCGCCGGTCACATCGGAGAGACGGCCGAGGTGATTGCGGTAGACGCGCACCGGCCCCCAATCGGTCGCGAGCGCCAGATCGGGGTCGCCGTCGTCGTCGAGATCGGTGAAGACGGCTCCCGAGACGAGCCCCGCCCCGGCGATCGCCCGGGTGAGACCCTCGTCGACCTGCCACGCTCCGTCGACCCGGCGATAGAACTGTGACGGCGGCTTCACCGGATACGCCACCGGAAACGTCCGGGCACCGGCGAACAGCTCCAACGTGCCGTCCTGATCGAGATCGGCGGCCGCCAGCGCGCCCACCGACGACGCCTGCGGCGGCAGGGCGGCCGAGGCCTCGCGGATGCGAACCCCATCCACCTCGAGCTGGAGTGCCGGGGCCTCGGCCCGGGCGACCTCGGCCTCCGCGGCCTCGTAGTTCGAGCGACCCAGCAACAGGCCGTCGGGCATGGGGAGCGCCATCGTCTGGTCGAGCCGCGCGGCGGTCGGGCCGCCGGCCAGCCGCTCGAAGGCACCGCCGTCGTTGCGGAGGACGGCCAGACTCCCGCCGACCCCCGAGGGCACCACCAGATCGGGGTCGCCGTCGCCATCGACATCGGTCCACGTCAGGCCGGGGCCCAGCTGGCTCAGGCGATGGGGCAGCAGCGGCTGGCGGGCGAAGTCGTTGAACTCGGTTTCGGCATGCTCGTGGTCCAGCGCGTCGGTGGCGTCGACGAACAGCGGGGTCACCCCGTCGGGGAGCCCCGTCGCCGGCTCGGAGGCGAGATCGGGCACGCCTCGACTGGCCCCCGCCTCTGCGATCTGGTAGAGGCGGTTCGGCACGGCGTCGTCGACCACCGAGACGGCCCCGCTCGGCCACTCGACGACGATCTGGAACGGCCCATCCCCCTGGGCGGCCAGCGATACCTGCGGCTGGGGCGACGAGAGATAGTAGCCGCCGGCCGTGACCTGCTTCGCCTGCTCCGGCGCGCTGCCGAGTAGGCGCACGTTTGCGCCGATACCGTAGGTGTTGCCGTCGGCGCCCCTCAACTGAACCGCGATGCGCGGGGCGCCGGACTGGTTCTCCAGAATCGCGGCCGGCCACCCGAGACGGTTGATGACGACGTCCATGTCACCGTCGACGTCCAGATCCCCGAGTGTGATCCCATGCGAGATGTCGGGGCCGAGATCGAAGCCCCACGCTGCCGCCGTTTCCTCGAAGCGCCCGTCGCCGAGATTTCGGAACGCCGAGTTGGGGAGTTCGAGAGACGGGAAGTTGTTGACGACCTCGAGCCAGTCGTCGGTCACCATGGTGTTCAAGAGCCGGCTCTGGGTGTCGGCGTCCAGCACGTCCCACACGTGGCCGGTCGTGACCAACGCGTCCTCGTAGCCGTCCAGATCCACATCGAGAAAGATCGTCGACCACGACCAACCCGACGCCTCGATTCCCGCCGCCCGCGCCGCCTCGGCAAAGGTGCCGTCCGCGCGCGCGAGGAATAGCGTGTTGCGGTTGTGCTGGAGGCGCGGAGCGATCTGCCCGGGGCGAACCACTTCGGGTGCGATGGTCGGGATCTGGGTGCGTCGGCGTTCGGGATCCTTCGCCAGCATGTCGACGACGAGGAAGTCGGTGAGCCCGTCGCGGTCCACATCCGAGAAGTCGACGGCCATCGACGAGGCACTCGTGCTGCGCACGGCGAAGGGGTCCACCTCGATGAAGGTCCCGTCGCCCCGATTTCGCCAGAACTGGTCGGGACTCTCGAAGTCGTTGCTCACGTAGAGGTCCGGGTCGAGATCGCCATCGACGTCGTAGAAGCGCGCCGTGAGTCCCCACTCGAGGGGGACCGAGTCCAGAGGACTGCCCCCGGCCCGGAGAAACCGTCCACCCGTCCACGACGCCGGCTCGAAGCTCCCCGAGCCGTCGTTGACGTACATCACATCGGGTTCACCGAACTCGGATCGGATGATCCCTTCGGGGACGAACTTCAGCCGGTAGTAGTCGCGGAACTTCTCGTCGACGACGTATTCGCCGTCGATGTTCTTCACCACCTGATCGAAGGTGCGCTCCTGCGGCGAAAACACCGTCCCCGCCTTGTTGACCCGATAGTTCGTGACGTAGACGTCGAGATCGCCGTCTCCCTCGATGTCGGCCACCGCCAACGTCGTCGCGCCCCGGGGATCGTCGAAGCCCGCCGCATCGGATGCATCGGAGAACCGGCCCGAGCCGTCGTTCAGCAGAAGCCGGTTGGGCTGGCCGCGTCCCGCGGCGATCAGGTCGAGGTCTGCGTCCCCATCGAGGTCGACCAGGGCGACCCCGGTCCCATCCAGCTCTTCGAGGGCAGCGCCCGATGACGCGGTCACGTCTTCGAAGCGCCATCCCCCGAGATTGCGGTACAGCGAGTTGGGGCCGTCGACCCGGGCGAGGTACACGTCGGGCAGTCCGTCGCCGTCGACGTCTCCGATCGCGACGCCGGAGCCGTGCGTCAGGAGCTGGTTCTCGAGGCGGCGGCGCGGCCCCACCTCGTTCTGGTGCTCGATCCCGGTGCGGCCTGGGTCCAGCGACCGGAATCCCGCTCCCGCCCCGCGTACGTCGAGGTCGCGCCAGCGATACCCGTCGGCCTCCTGCCACGGGCCCGGGCCGGCATCGCCGCAGGCGACGAGGGCCAGCGCGACCAGGGCGATCGGGAGGGTGCTCGCAACACGAACGGAAGTCTTCATGGAGCCGTCAGTAGAACGGACAGCGAGGGCCGAGTGCCCCTCGGACAGTCGAGTACCGGGCCGAGAACCGGCAGGACCAGTCTAACGAAACGCGGGCCTCCCGCCAGTTCGCGGGCGGCGCCGGACGGGGAGCAAGGCCAGCACGCCGGCCACGAAGCCACCGATGTGCGCCGAGAAGGCCACCCCCGAATCGACCCCGAGGGCGCTGGACCCCAACTGGAGAAGAAACCAGTAGATGAGGTAGACGAACGCGGGCACGTCGAGGATGGTCACGAAGACCAGCAGAAACAGGAACGTCTTCACGCGGGCGCGCGGGTACAGCACCAGGTAGGCCCCCATGACTCCCGACACCGCGCCCGAGGCGCCCACCATGGGTAAGGGCGACCCGGGAGCCGACATCACGTGGGCGAGCGCCGCGATGACGCCGGCCGACACGTAGAAGAGGAGGAAGCGCCCGCGCCCCAGCGCGTCCTCGACGTTGTTTCCGAAGATCCAGAGGAACCACATGTTGCCGAGCAGGTGAAACCAACCACCGTGCAGGAACATCGACGTCACGAGCGCGCCGCGCGTCAGCCCCCCGATCGCGCAGGGCCCATCGGCCCCGCCCTCCCTCCCGAGCACCTCGACCGGTATCGCACCGAGTTCGCACACCGACGCTTCGAGCTGCCCGCCACTCAGCCCACCCCCCTGCACACCGACCCACACCGCCGCGCAGGCGGCGACGAGCCCGTAGGTGACGATGGGCGTGCGACGCGTCGGGTTGTCGTCTCGGAGCGGAAACATGGCGGGTGCGACCCCGCGCCGACCGAACGGGTTCCGACGTTGTCACCTCCACGGTCCTGCCACTCCGGCACAACCACGCCGGACTCCTGGCGAGATGCGCCACTTTGGCCGACTCGCACCCCGGAATGCCCCTCCGATCGCCCCCGGGGGGCGGCACGGTCGTTGCACTCGCACCGATCAGATTGCCGGGCCCGCGCCCGGACCCGCCGATACGGACATGCGGAAGCGTTTCATCTTACTGGAGACAACATGGGCAAGGTCATCGGGATCGATCTCGGAACCACGAATTCGGTGGTGGCGGTCATGGAGGGTGGAGAGCCCGTCGTGATCCCCAACGCCGAAGGCGGACGCACGACGCCGTCGGTCGTGGCCTTCACGAAGGACGGGGAGCGGCTGGTGGGTCAGGTGGCGCGCCGTCAGGCGATCACCAACCCCACCAACACCATCTTCTCGATCAAGCGGTTCATGGGCCGCAAGGCCGCCGAGGTCGAGGCCGAGGAGAAGCTCGTCCCCTACGACGTCCAGCACGACGGCAAGGGTCGTGTGACGGTCAAGGTGCCGAACGCCGACGGAGAGACGTTCACGCCGCCGGAGATCTCGGCGATGATCCTCCAGAAGATGAAGCAGACCGCGGAGGACTACCTCGGCACCTCGGTCGATCAGGCGGTCATCACGGTCCCGGCCTACTTCAACGACTCGCAGCGCCAGGCCACGAAGGACGCCGGCAAGATCGCGGGCCTCGAAGTGCTCCGCATCATCAATGAGCCGACCGCGGCCGCGCTCGCGTACGGGCTCGACAAGAAGTCCGAAGAGAAGATCGCCGTGTTCGACCTCGGGGGCGGAACGTACGATATCTCGATTCTGGAGCTCGGGGACGGCGTGTTCGAGGTGAAGGCCACGAATGGCGACACGCACCTCGGGGGTGACGACTTCGACCAGAAGGTGATCAACTGGCTGGTCGACGAGTTCAAGCGGGACCAGGGCATCGACCTGTCGAAGGACGCCATGGCGCTCCAGCGGCTGAAGGAGGCCGCCGAGAAGGCCAAGATGGAGCTGTCGACCACGATGCAGACCGACATCAACCTGCCCTTCATCACGGCGACGCAGGAAGGCCCGAAGCACCTGAACTATACGCTGACCCGGGCCAAGTTCGAGCAGCTGGCCGACGACCTGATCCAGCGCACGATTCCGCCCATGCAGAAGGCCCTCGACGACGCGGGGCTCACCCCGGCCGACGTCGACGAGGTGATCCTCGTCGGTGGATCGACCCGGATCCCCAAGATCCAGGAGGTCGTCAAGGAATTCTTCGGCAAGGACCCGCACAAGGGTGTGAACCCCGACGAGGTGGTCGGGGTCGGAGCGGCGATCCAGGGCGGCGTGCTGGCCGGTGAGGTCAAGGACGTCTTGCTACTCGACGTCACTCCGCTGTCGCTCGGTATCGAGACGCTCGGTGGCGTCATGACGACGCTGATCGGGCGCAACACCACGATCCCGACGAAGAAGTCGGAGGTCTTCTCGACGGCCGAAGACAGCCAGACCACGGTCGAGATCCACGTCCTGCAGGGCGAGCGGAAGATGGCGGTCGACAACAAGACCATCGGCAAGTTCCAGCTGACCGGCATCCCGCCGGCACCGCGCGGCGTGCCGCAGGTCGAGGTCGGGTTCGACATCGACGCCAACGGGATCCTTCACGTGTCGGCGACCGACAAGGCCACGGGCAAGGAGCAGAAGATCCGCATCGAAGCGTCGTCGGGCCTCTCCGACGCCGAGATCGAGAAGATGGTCAAGGATGCCGAGGCGCACGCCCGCGAAGACGAAGAGAAGAAGGGCAAGGTCGAGGCCCGCAACCAGCTCGACTCGCTCGTCTACCAGGTCGAGAAGGACAGCGGCGAGTGGGGTGACAAGGTGAGCGAGGCCTCGAAGGAGCGTCTCGACGCCGCGATGTCGAAGGCGAAGGAGGCTCTCAAGGGCGATGACGCCGCAGTGCTGAACACGGCGCGCGACGAGCTCATGCAGGCCTTCAGCGCCGCCGGGCAGGAGATGTATCAGGCCCAGGCGGCCGAGGCCCAGGCTGCGGAGGCCGCTGCGGAGGGCGCGGAGGAAGCCGTGGCGACCGACGAGGCCGAGGCCGAGGCGGCCGAAGACGACGACGTGGTCGAGGCCGACTACGAGATCGTCGAGGAAGACGCCAAGGGCTGACGCCTCTCTCGGCGGGTGACGGGTTCAGGGGTGGCCACGGGCAACCGTGCGCCACCCCTGACACGTCGGAATCCAGGGGTCGGGCGGCCGCCAGCGCTGGCGCTGGTCGAAGTCGCTGCGAACGCCCGTCTCCGAATCGGGTAGACGAGAAGGTCGCCGGGGAGTCCGGCGATGAAACACGAAGCATCAACGAGGTGATCACGATGGACGTACACGACCCTCTACGTTCGAAGGCGAAGGTCGTTCTCTACTCTTCGGTCGTCTGCGTTGCCGCCGTAGGGCTCGCCGCCGGGTTCGGCTGGAGCCAGTCGTCGGTCGCGCTTCCCGCCATCGACGAGTCGCCCCGCGTCTCGGCGCAAGCGGTACGTCCCGCTCTCGATCTGAGCGACGCGTTCGTCAATGTGGCCGACGTCGTCACGCCGGCGGTGGTGAGGATCGAGGCGACGCGTATGGTGACGGCCCCCTCGGCCTCCGACATCCCGGAGGGCCTCCAGCGGTTCTTCCAGCCCGGTGAGCCCGACAACCAGCCCCGCCTGGCCGGCGGAAGCGGCTTCATCATCTCCGACGACGGGTACATCCTGACGAACGATCACGTCGTGGCCGATGCGACGGACGTCCGCGTGTATTTCCCCGACCGGCGCTACTTCGACGCACGGGTCGTCGGCAGCGATCCCTTCACCGACGTGGCGGTCATCAAGATCGACGCAGAGGAGCAGTTCCCCACCATGAGCTTCGGGGACTCCGAGGGTGTCTCGGTCGGCGAGTGGGTGCTCGCCATCGGTAACCCCGGTTTCGGGGCGGGCAACCAGCTCGACTACACCGTGACGGCCGGTATCGTCAGCGCGCGGGGTCGCGGCCTGGGTCTCATCGGAAACGAGTTGCGCCGTGATCCTCGCACCTACGAAAACGCAGGCTACGCGATCGAGGACTTCATCCAGACCGACGCCGTCATCAACCCGGGCAACTCGGGGGGACCGCTGGTCGACATCCAGGGTCGCGTGGTCGGGATCAACTCGGCCATCGCGAGCGCGACCGGCTTCTACCAGGGGTACGGCTTCGCGATTCCCATCAACCTCGCCCGCCGAATCATGGAAGACCTGATCGAGTTCGGTCAGGTCCGCCGGGCGCGCCTGGGGGTCACGATCGAAGACGTCGAGCCGGAAGACGCCGAGGCCTTCGGTCTCCCGTCGGTGTCGGGCGTGCTCGTACAGGACGTCGACGGGGCGGGTCCGGCGGCCAACGCCGATCTCGAGCAGGGTGACGTCATCGTTGCCGTCGAGGGCGAGCCCGTCGGCTACGTGGCACAACTCCAGGGCAAGGTGGCCATGCGGCGCCCCGGCGACCGGGTCGAGCTGACCATCTATCGCGACGGCAGCCCGAAGGACGTGTCCCTCCGCCTCGGCGAGGCGCCGCTCAACGAAGCCGCGCCGACGGTGGTGGCCGCCGAGCCGGTGGCCGAAGAGCGCCTCGGCATCATGGTCGAGCCCATGAGCCCCGAGACGGCGTCGAACTACGGCTACGACGAAGTGGAGGGCGTGATCATCGCGGAGGTGCAGCGGGCCAGCCCCGCGGCGCGCCGCCGCCTGGTCCCCGGTGAGCGGATCCTCGCCATCAACGGTGAAAACGTCGCGTCGACCGACGACGTCCGTACGCTCCTGAGTGCGGCCGAGCCGGGCTCGATCGTCCAGTTCGTCGTGATGCGACCGGACGACAGTTCGCGCGTGGTGAACGTCCGGATGCCCGGGGGCTGATCCGCAGCTCTGGTCGAGGCCGATCATGGGTCGGGGGGCGGGTCCGTCATCACGACGGGTCCGCCCCTCGCCACATCGTGCACCGCCGTCCGTTGAGGGATCTACGCCGGGCCGGTTATCTTGAACAGCCCGAAAGGCGAAAGTGGCGGAACTGGTAGACGCGCGAGACTTAGGATCTCGTGGCTTCGTGCCGTGGGGGTTCGAGTCCCCCCTTTCGCATCCGCCGGACACTCCAGCACACGCCAACGACAAGGCACCGAATGACCGTGGACGCTGCCCAGCTGAAGATCGATGTGACCGAGGGGGAGGCGTGGCGCCGCACCCTCGCCGTCACCGTCCCCGCCGACATCGTGCGCGCGGAACGCGACAAGATCGCGCGCACCCTGGCGGGCCGCGTGCGACTGCCGGGCTTCCGCGCGGGGCGCATTCCGGCATCCGTGATGGAGAAGCGCTTCGGGCCCGCCCTGAATCAGGAGATGGTCGACCGCGTCGTCGGTGACGCCTACCGCGAAGCTCTGCGGGATCAGGACCTGAGCCCGATCTCCGAGGGCGAGGTGGAGGAGCTCTCCTACGAGCCGGATCAGGATCTCACGTTCAAGATCTCGTTCGACGTGTCGCCGCAGATCGAGTTCGCCCGACTCGGGGGATTCGCCGTCGAGCGTCCCCGGGCGAAGGTCGAAGACGAAGCCGTCGAGCAGGTGCTCCAGCGGCTCCGTGACCAGAATGGCGCGTGGGCACCGGCCGAGGACGGGCACCCGGTCGCCGGCGACATGGTGTCGGTCGAGGTCACCCGGCTCGACGACGGCGACGAAGAGGAACCTCGGCCGTACGATCTCGTGTTGGGGGACGGAGACGCGATCCCCGATGTGGAGAGCGCGATCTACACCCTGGCGGTGGGCGACGAGAGCGAGTTCGACGTGACCTTCCCGGACGACTTCCCGAACGAAGAGCGCCGCGGACAGAAGGAGCGACTCCGGATCGCGCTGAAGGAGCGCAAGGAGCGGCAGCTACCCGACCTCGACGACACGTTCGCCCGTTCGGTCGGCGAGTTCGAAGACCTCGACACCCTACGGGCCCGGATCCGCGAAGACCTCACGAAAGAGGCCGAAGGACAGGCCGAAGGCAGCGTGCGGGGTCAGCTGCTCAACGCCGTGATCGAGGCGAACCCCTTCGACGTACCCTCCACCATGGTCGATCGGTATCTCGAGTCGATTCTCGGCAATGCCGAGGGGGCGGATCCCGAGCGCCTGGCCGAGGCGCGCTCCCAGCTCATGCCGGAAGCCACGCGCGCGGTCCAGCGGATTCTCGTCATCGAACGCGTCGCCGAGATGGAGGGGTTGGCCGCCACGGAAGACGAGCTCGACGATCGAGTCGAAGAGATCGCCGAGCAGTCCAACTCCAACCCTTCCGAAGTGTACGCCCGCCTCCAGAAGTCCGGGCGCCTCGAACAGCTCGAGCGAGACATCACCGAAAAGAAGGTCTTCGAGCACCTCAAGGCACAGTCCACGATCACCGACGCTGCGAATTAGGGCGTCTCCTTTCCGCATTCACGAGTTCTGACCCGATATGGCCGTTTATCCCCCCTACGTGATCGAGCGCACGAGCCGAGGCGAGCGAAGCTACGACATCTTCTCGCGTCTGCTCATGGACCGGATCATCTTTCTCGGGAGTGGCATCGACGACAACGTGGCCAACATCCTCGTCGCCCAGCTGCTCTTTCTCGACGCCGACGACCCCGAGCGTGACATCCACATGTACATCAATTCCCCGGGTGGGAGCGTGTACGCGGGCATGGCGATCTACGACACGATGCAGCACCTCCGGGCGCCGGTCGCCACCTACTGTGTCGGGATGGCGGCCTCGATGGGCGCGATCCTGCTGGCCGCCGGCTCCAAGGGCAAGCGAAGCGCACTGCCCAACTCGCGCATCATGATCCACCAGCCCTCATCGGGCACGCAGGGCACCGCCGCCGACATCGAGATCGCGGCGCGTGAGATCCTCGACATTCGCGAGCGTCTCAATGGTGTCCTCTCCAAGCACACCGGTCGGAGCGTCGATCAAATCGCAAAGGACATCGATCGCGACCGATTCATGGATCCTCACGAGGCGGCCGAGTACGGACTGATCGACCGCGTCCTCGAGGGTCCGATGGGGACGGGCGACAAGCCCGCGACCTCCGAGAGCCTCGATCAGGGAGACGGCGAGGCCTGAGCGGCCCGTCACCCTCGATCCGGCCCGCCACGCCAAGGAACGGACCATGACGACCGACAAGCACCTCCGCTGCAGCTTCTGCGGCAAGTCGAAGGACAGCGTGAAGAAGTTCATCAGCGGTCCCTCGGTCTACATCTGCAACGAGTGCATTTCGTTGTGCAACGAAATCCTCGCAGAAGAAGAAGAGCGGGAGCAGTCGGAACACGCCGTACCCAGCCCGAAGCCCAAGGAGATCAAAGAGACGCTCGACGACTACGTGATCGGTCAGGAAGACGCGAAACGTGCGCTCGCCGTGTCGGTCTACAACCACTACAAGCGCGTCAACAACCAGGGGGTGCTCGAAGAGGTCGAGATCGACAAGGCCAACATCCTGCTCATCGGACCGACCGGTGTCGGGAAGACGCTATTGGCCCAGACGCTCGCCCGGATGCTCCACGTGCCCTTCACGATCGCCGATGCCACGACGCTCACCGAAGCGGGCTACGTCGGTGAAGACGTCGAAAACATCCTGGTGCGGCTCCTTCAGGCGGCGGACTACAACATCGCGGAGTGTGAGCGCGGGATCGTCTACATCGACGAGATGGACAAGATCGCCCGCAAGTCCGAGAACCCCAGCATCACGCGCGACGTCTCAGGCGAAGGGGTGCAGCAGGCCCTCCTGAAGATCCTCGAAGGCACCGTGGCGTCGGTCCCGCCGCAGGGAGGGCGGAAGCATCCGCAGCAGGAGTACATCCAGATCAACACCCGCAACATCCTCTTCATCTGCGGGGGAGCCTTCGACGGGCTCGAGAAGATCGTCGAGGCGCGCATCGGCAAGCGGGCCATCGGATTCGCGGGCGAGGGCGAGCGCGACGACCGCGAAGAGCTCCTCAAGCACGTCGAGCCCGAAGACCTCCAGCGGTTCGGCATCATCCCCGAACTCGTCGGTCGCCTCCCCGTGAGCGTGTCCCTCGACGAACTCGACGAGACCGCTCTCGCACGCATCCTCGTCGAGCCCAAGAATGCGCTCGTCAAGCAGTATCAGAAGATGTTCGAGCTCGACAGCATCGGGCTCACCTTCGACAAGGACGCGATCGAGGCCATCGCCCGGAAGACGTTGTCGCGGGGCACCGGCGCGCGAGGCCTGCGCTCCGTGATCGAAGACGTCATGCGCGAGGTGATGTTCGACCTCCCGTCGCGTACCGACGTCCGAGAGGTGGTCGTCACCGCCGAGAGTGTGGAGAGGGCCATCCCGCCCCTGCTGGTGCTCCACCCCGAGGAGGACCGCCGCAGGGAGGCGTAGGCTCGACATGGGACGGATCCGGAGGTCGGACGAAGAGGTCGAACTCCCCGACGAGCTTCCCGTCGTCGCGCTGAGGGACCTGGTCTTCTTTCCCTACATGGTGCTGCCCCTCTTGATCGGGAGGCCGCCCTCACTCGCCGCCCTCGAGGCCGCCGATCGTTCCGACGACGGTCTCCTCCTGCTTCTCGCCCAGCGAGACCCGGCGTGCGAGTCCCCCTCGGAGTCCGATCTCTACGAGGTGGGCACCGTGGCACGCGCGGTCCAGGTCACGACTCTCCCCGACGGGACCCGACGGGTGGTTCTCGAAGGGTTGGGCCGCGCCCGTCTCACGGGGCTCGTGGGCAGCCGCGATGGACTGCGTGGGGAAGTGCAGGCCTTCGTGGAAGACGAGAGCAGCCTCGGGTCGTCTGCTCCCACCGAGCTCGAGGCGTTGACGCGATCGGTCGTGCGCCAGTTCCAGGACTATGCCGCCCTGCACGACCGCATCTCCGAGGAGCCCGCTCCCGGACTGCTCGAGACCCAGGACCGGATCCGACTGGCGCACCTGCTGTCGGGACACCTGCTCCTGACCCCGCCCGAGAAGCAACGTCTGCTCGAATGCGCACACGCCTCCGACCATTTCGAGCTCCTTCAGGAGTTTCTCGGGCGCGAGCTCGAGATCTTGCGGATCGAAGAGAAGCTCGATGAGCAGATCCGCTCGCAGATGGATGCCGATCGTCGACAGTTCTACCTCAACGAACAGCTGAAGGCCATCCACCGCGAACTCGGCTTCGAGGCCGGTGAAGAGTGGGTCGAGCTCGAACGAGACGTCTCACGAGCGAACCTGCCGGCCGAGGCGCTCGAGCGAGCCGAGCGGGAACTCAAGAGGCTACGCAAGCTCAATCCGGTCGCCCCCGAGGCCGCGGTCATCCGAACCTACCTCGACTGGATTCTGGCCCTGCCGTGGAGTGGGAAGCGAAGCGAGCCCATCGACGTGTCCCGCGCCTCGGAGATCCTCGACGCGGCCCACTACGGGCTGGGCGAGGTGAAGGACCGGATCCTCGACCACATCGCCGTCCTTTCGCTCGTAGGCGAATTGCAGGGGCCGATCCTGTGCCTGGTCGGGCCTCCGGGAGTCGGAAAGACCTCGCTCGGGAAGAGCATCGCGGAGGCGCTGGGCCGCGAGTTCGTCCGCGTGAGCCTCGGAGGGGTGCGCGACGAAGCCGAGATCCGGGGCCACCGGCGCACCTATGTGGGAGCCCTGCCCGGCCGCATCCTACAGGGGATGCGCCGCTGTGGTACGACCAACCCGGTGTTTCTCCTCGACGAGGTCGACAAGCTCGCGCACGATTCGCACGGCGACCCCGGCGCGGCCCTGCTCGAGGTGCTCGACCCGGAGCAGAACGCGTCGTTCACCGACCACTACCTCGAACTCGACTACGACCTGTCGGACGTGCTCTTCGTCGCCACCGCCAACACCCTCTCGGGGATCCCCGAGCCGTTGCGCGACCGCATGGAGATCATCCGACTGCCCGGGTACCTGGACACAGAAAAGAAGGTGATCGCGCGCCGCTTCCTCTGGCCACGGCAACGACGGCGCCACGGGCTCGAGGCGCGCGATATCGAGCTTCCCGACGACACGGTCGCGCGGATCATCGCACAATACACGCGTGAAGCGGGGGTGAGAGAACTCGACCGCCGGATCTCGCGCGTTGCCCGCAAGCTGGCGCGCGACGAGGCCGAGGCCCCCTCCGACGGCGAGGCCGGTTCGGACGAATCCGGTTCGCGCGTGGTCGCCCCCGCCGACCTGCGCGAACTGCTCGGGCCGCCCCCCTACCTCCCCTCCGGAGCCGACGAGGGGCGCGACCGCGTCGGGCTCGCCAACGGACTCGCCTGGACGGCGGCGGGGGGTGAACTCCTCGACGTCGAGGTCGCGGCCGTACCGGGCTCGGGCGAAGTTCGCCTGACCGGCACCCTCGGCGACGTCATGAAGGAGTCGGCGATGGCGGCCATGACCTACGCGCGGGCTCGTGCGCGCACGCTGGGGCTCGCGCCCAACTTCCACACCGATCTCGACGTGCACGTCCACATCCCGGAGGGGGCGACCCCGAAGGATGGCCCCTCAGCCGGGATCACCATGGCGGTGGCCCTCATCTCGTCGCTGACGGGGATCCCGACGGCACCCGACGTCGCCATGACCGGCGAGATCACGCTGCGAGGCCGCGTGCTCCCCGTGGGCGGTGTACGCGAGAAGGCGGTCGCGGCACTTCGGCACGGCCTGTCGCGCGTCATCCTGCCACACGCCAACGGCCCGGAGATCGAGACGCTCCCACCGGAGGTACGCGAGGGACTCGAATTCGTACCGGTACGGTCGATGGACGAGGTGCTCGATGCGGCGTTGTCGTCGCGCCCGCGCGAGTGGGTCGCCGTCGACGCCGCAACGGTGCCGCTTTCGCCCCAATGAAGATCAACACCGTCGAATATGCCGGCACGGTGGCCACGATCGGCGGCGAGGTGCCCGGGGAGTTACCCCAGATCGCCTTCTCCGGGCGTTCGAACGTGGGGAAGAGCTCGTTGATCAACACCGTGCTCCGGCGTCACCGCAGCAAGATCGCCCACGTCTCGGCGACACCCGGAAAGACGCAGGCCCTGAACTTCTATCGGGTCAACGACCGCTTCTTCCTGCTCGACCTCCCGGGCTTCGGCTACGCCAAGGTACCCAAGGCCATGCGCGACCGGTGGAAGCCGCTGATCGAGGGGTACCTGGCACGCGACGTGGACCTGCGTGGGGTCGTCCACCTCGTCGACAGCAGACACGACCCCACCGCCCAGGACCTCCAGATGCTCGAGTTTCTCGCTGGACTCGGGGTCCCGACCCTGGTCGTGTTGACCAAGGTCGACAAGCTCAAGTGGAGTCAACGACAGCGCGCCTTCGCCCGCGCTGCCGATCGACTTGGGGTCGATCAGGAACAGCTGCTCCCCTTTTCGAGCAAGTCGGGCGAGGGTCGCGCCGAGCTGCTCGAGGCGATCGAAGAGCTGCTCTCGGACCCGGACGGAGAGGCGTGATGCCGTCGGGCCGTCTCGGGCTTCGCCGCGTGCGGGGGGTCGCGCTCGCCTGCGCAGTCGCCGGGTCGTGGAGCTGCATGCCTCCGGCGTCGGGTACCGGAGCCGGCGGCTCGCCCGGAGCGAGCGGTCCCGCGGGGGCAGGGAGCGGCTCGCCCGGAGCCGGAGGCGGCGCGGCCGAGTCCCGGAATGCCCTCCCCGGAGGATTCGGGTCGCTTCGTCTGGCCGAGGTGAGCATCGACCTCGCCGTCGCGGGCCTCCGCCTACGTGTGACCCCACTCGCCGACGACATCACCGTGTTGACGGCCCCCGACACCTGGGAGCGGCTCGCCGCCATGCGCCGGCGGGTGTCGGAGCCGGCCACCGTCTTCCTGGTCGCCGTCGAAACCGAGGAGCCCGGCGGGGTCGAGTTCGACCCACTCGACGTGCGCCTCGTGAGTCAGGGCACGGTGCGCCGCGCCACGAGCATGCGGGCGCTCACCCCGGGGTGGGGTGCCGGGCCCCTGCGCCAGCAGCAACCCCAGCAGGCGCTGTACCTCTTCCCGGTGACGGTCGACCCCAACGAGGACTGGGCGGTACAGTTCGGAAGCATGAGGAGCACCTCGTGGACGTCCCGGATTCCGCGGCTCGAGACCGAACGAGCTCGGGTGCGCGCCCGTGCGGGGGGCAGTCAGCCCTCGTCGAGCTCGAACTTCTTGATCTTCCGGTAGAGCGTCCGCTCGCCGATCTCCAGGAGCTCCGCCGCCTTGCGGCGGTTTCCACCTACGGCCTCGAGGGCCGCTCGGATCGCTTCGCGCTCGAGATCCTCCATGGTCATGCCCGGGCGATACACGACGACGCCGTCGTCGAGCCCGCCGGCCACGGGTCCGGGCTGGCCCGCCCTCCCCAGGCTGCCCACGGAGCCCCCGGTCGCCCCGTCCGGCGGGCTGGATCCCCCTGCCGCGCCAGCGGGGCCGTCGATTTCGCCGGACCACTGTACCCGACCCTCCGGATCGACGTCGATGGCGGGATCCAGATGGATGCCGGGATCGTCGTCCCAGACACGCGGAAGCTGGGGGAGGGTGGGCGGATGACGATCCGAGATGAAGCCGAGCTCGCCGCCGGATGCGGCGCCCGCCCCGTGGGTGGTCCCCCTCCAGGCCTCGAAGTCGCGCCGCAGATCGTCGAGATCGACCCGCATGTCGACCAGCGTCCGGAAGACGAACTCGAGCTGCGGACGGAACGACGGCCCCTCGACCTCGCTGCCGGCACGCGGGATCGTTGCGGGGAGGAGGCCCGATCGGGCGGCTCCCCCGGACCGGATCTCCGCCGGGATGTCTCTCGGCTGAATGCGCTGCCCCGACGCCATGACGACCATGCTCTCGACCAGGTTTCGGAGCTCGCGCACGTTACCCGGCCAGATGTGCGCCTGGAGGATGTCCATCGCCTCGTCGGAGATCCCGGAGAAGGGCCGTCCCAGGCGTTCCGAGACCTCGGTACTGAACGCCTTCACCAGAAGTGGAATGTCGGCGGGGCGTTCGCGGAGAGGGGGAAGCTCGATGTGCAGGACGTTGAGTCGGTAGTAGAGGTCCTTGCGGAAGTCCCGCAGGGCGACGAGCTGCCGGAGTTCCTGGTTCGTCGCGGTGACGATCCGCACATCGACCCGGATGGGCCGTTCCCCACCGACGCGGAGGAATTCCCGCTGCTCCAGCACACGGAGGAGCTTCGTCTGGGTGGACAGAGGCATCTCACCGATCTCGTCCAGGAAGATCGTCCCCCCGTCCGCGAGTTCGAACAATCCCTTGCGCGCGTCGATCGCCCCGGTAAAGGCCCCCTTCTCGTGACCGAACAGCTCACTCTCCAGGAGAGTATCGGGGAGCGCCGCCACATTGACCGCGATGAAGGGCTTGTGCCGGCGAGGCGACAGCAGGTGGAGTCCCCGCGCGACCAGCTCCTTGCCCGTTCCCGACTCTCCGGTGACGAGGACCGTCGACGACACGGGGGCGATCTGGACGACCCGCTCGAGTACCTCGCGCATCGCATCGGTCTCGCCGATGATGCCGGTCAACTCCTGCAGTCGGGTGCGCTCGGCCAGTCGCCCGCCGACGAGCACGACTTCGTCGGCCCGCGTCGACGGAGCGAACACCTCGTCGATGCCTGCGGGCTCGCCGATCGCACCCGTCTCCGCATGAGCGAGGACGGGGACACCCAACGCCCGTCGCGCCTGCTCGACCAGTGCGTTCGGCCCGTCCATCCCCCCGGTGACGACGAGAAGGAGCACTCCCTCGCGCTCGTCGATGGCCTCTCGCGGCGTCACGAGATCGACCTCGAAGCCGGCCTGTTCGAAGAGCGTGCGCAACGCGCCGGCCCTCGGCAGGTCGTGGGTCGATACCAGGATCATCGTGAGCCCTCGCGCGGAGTGTCGTCGATCCGAGCCTCAGCGTCGAATCGATCCCTCGGTGTAGAAGGGCGGCCGCTGGACGACCGCGGCGACCGGCTTGCCTCGGATGACGACGTCGAGTTCCGTACCGGTCTTCGACCATTCCAGGGGAACGTACCCCATCGCGATCCCCTCGCCGAGAGAGGGACTCGAGGTGCCACTCGTCACCTGCCCGCCCACCTCACCATCGAGCGCGATGTCGTACCCCGGGCGAGGGAAACCCCGCTCCAGGAGGCGGAGTCCCACGAGGCGCCGCTCGACCCCTCGTTGCTTCTGCGCAACCAGCGCCGCGCGCCCGACGAATTCCCCCTGGTCGAGCTTCGTGATCCAGCCGAGGCCCGCCTCCAGAGGGGTGTGATCCTCGTCCAGGTCGTTGCCGTAGAGGGCGTACCCCATCTCGAGGCGCAGGGAGTCGCGCGCGCCGAGCCCCGCCGGAAGCACGCCGTGGTCGGCCCCGGCGTCGAGGAGAGCGCGCCACACCGCAGCCGTTCCCTCGGCCGGCAGATACAGCTCGAACCCGTCTTCGCCCGTGTACCCGGTCGCGCTGATCACACCTGCCACCCCGGCGACCGACCCCTCGCGGAACCGGTAGTACCCGATCGTGTCGAGGTCGACGTCGGTCAGCGGTGCGAGCACGGAGCGCGACACCGGCCCCTGGAGGGCGATCAGCCCGACGTCGTCGGAGCGGTCTTCGATGGTGACACTCCGGCCCTCGGCGTGACGTGCGACCCACGCCCAGTCCTTGGCGCGGTTGGACGCGTTCACGACGAGCATCCACCGGTCGGCGAACCGATAGAGGATCAGGTCGTCCAGGATGCCTCCGGTTTCGTCGACCATGGCCGAGTACTGGGCCTGTCCGACCTCGACGCGCGAGGCATCGTTGACCGTGATCGCCTGGACGAGGGCGAGGGCGTCCGACCCTCGGACCTCGAACTCTCCCATGTGGCTCACGTCGAACAGTCCCGCCGCCGAGCGGACGGCGAGGTGTTCGGACTGGATGCCCGTGGGGTACTGCACCGGCATGGCAAACCCGGCAAACGGCACCATCTTGCCCCCCAGGGCGACGTGTTCGTCGTAGAGGGGGGTGTGCAGCAGCGCGTCCATCACCCGTCTCCGAGAAGGAACAGCAGGAGGGCCTTCTGCGCGTGGAGACGGTTCTCGGCCTCTTCGAAGACACGCGACCAACGACCGTCGATCACGCCCGCCGTCACCTCTTCGCCGCGATGCGCCGGGAGACAGTGCAGGAAGATCGCCTCGTCGCGCGCCGACTCCATCATGGTCTCGTCTACACAGTACCCCTCGAAGGCGGCGGCCCGGGCCGCTGCCTCGTCTTCTTGCCCCATGGACGCCCAGACGTCGGTGGTCACGACCCGAGCGTCCCGCGCGGCCTCGGACGGGTCACGGGTCACGGTGATCCGCGTACGCGACTCGGCCCACGCGAGAATCGCCGGGTCGGGATCGTACCCCTTCGGACACGCCAACCGAAGTTCGAAGCCGGCGAGCGCCGCGGCGTTCAGCCACGAATTGGCCATGTTGTTGCCGTCACCGATCCACGCCACGGGACAGTCCGAGAGGTCGTCGCCGAACTCCTCGGTCATGGTCTGAAGATCGGCAAGCAGCTGGCAGGGGTGCACGAGGTCGGTCAATCCGTTGATCACCGGAACCCTCGCGTGCTCCGCCAGACCCTCGACCTCCGCCTGCTCGAAGGTGCGGATCATCACGCCATCCACGTAGCCGCTGAGGACGCGCGCGGTATCGGCCACACTCTCACCGCGTCCGAGCTGGCTGGTGGAATCCGACAGGAAGACCGCGTGCCCGCCCAACTGCGCCATCCCCACCTCGAACGACACTCTCGTGCGGGTGGAACTCTTGCGAAAGATCATGGCGAGCGACTGCCCCGCGAGCGGGGCGGCGGCCGACCGCGCACCGGCCTTCGCCGAGCGGAGTCCCTCCTTCAACTCGCGTGCGCGCACCAGGAGGGAGGCCAACTCGGCGGGCGACAGGTCACGAAGGGTGAGGAAGTCGCGCTTGATCGTGGACGGCATCGGCTCTCCGAAGGGACGGACGTGAAGGGGATCAGAGGATGTAGCGCCGGAGGTCTTCGTCGTCGGCAATGGCGTCGAGATGACGATTCACGAAGTCCGCGTCGACGCGCACCTGACGCGTACCGCCGTCGGGCAGATCGAAGAGGACCTCTTCGAGCAGCGTGGTCATGACCGTTTGCAGTCGGCGGGCCCCGATGTTTTCCATCCGGGTGTTCAACTCGGTGGCGATGCGCGCGATCGCTGCCACCCCGTCGTCGGTGAACTCGAGCGAACCCCCTTCGGTCTCCACCAGCGCCTTGTACTGGTTGAGCAGGGCGTTGCGCGGTTCGGTCAAGATGCGCACGAAATCGGCCTCCCCTAGGGAGGTGAGCTCTACTCGGATCGGAAACCGGCCCTGCAGCTCGGGAATCAGATCGCTGGGCTTCGAGACGTGGAAGGCGCCCGCGGCGACGAACAGGATGTGATCGGTGCGCACGATGCCGTACTTCGTCGTGACGGTGGAGCCCTCGACGATCGGGAGGAGGTCACGCTGGACGCCTTCCCGGCTCACATCGGGCCCGGCCCCACCGCGGTCGCCCGCGACTTTGTCGATCTCGTCGAGAAACACCATCCCCATGTCCTCGGTCCGATTGAGCGCCTCGTTCACCACCTCGTCCATGTCGACGAGCTTGTCGAGCTCGTCCTGGAAGAGGATGCGGCGTGCCTCGGCCACGGTCATGGTGCGCCGCTTGGTCTTCTTCGGCAGGATGTCCTGGAGCATCTCGGTGAAGTTGTAGTCCATCCCCTCTCCACCCATCGGCACCATCATCCCGTCGAGGGTCGGCGCCTGCGAGACCTCGATTTCCACCTCGCGATCTTCGAGCTTCCCGTCCTTCAGCAACGACCGAAGCTTCTCGCGCGTGCGCGCGCGCCGCGCGTCCGTGCCCCCCGGATCGTCGGCCTCACCCGCCCGCGCCTCGACGCCGCTCGGACCCGCGACGAAGAGAGGGCGCGACCCGGCCTCCGAGGAATCGGGGGCCTCCTGGGCATCAGGGTTCGACGCCGGGAACAAGAGGTCGAGAAGCCGCTCCTCCACCCGCGCATCCGCCGTATCGGCGACATCGTCTTCGCGCTCCGCGCGCACCATGTTGATCGCCATGTCGACCAGATCGCGGATCATGCTCTCGACGTCGCGCCCGACGTAGCCTACCTCGGTGAACTTGCTCGCCTCGACCTTCACGAAGGGGGCCCCGGCGAGGCGCGCGAGGCGACGCGAGATCTCGGTCTTCCCCACCCCGGTGGGGCCGATCAGAATCAGGTTGCTGGGCACGATCTCGTCGCGGAGGTCCTCCGGGACCCGCTGACGTCTCCATCGATTGCGCAACGCGATCGCCACCGCCTTCTTCGCGTCGTCCTGGCCCACGATGTACGAGTCGAGTTCGGCGACGATCTGACGCGGGGTCAACCACTCGCTCCAGTCGTCGGCACCACCCTCGCTCGGCGGTGCGCCGGCCGCCCCCTGCGCCGTCACAGCATTCGTGTCGTTCATTCTCCGCCTTCTCCGAGTTCGAGCACGGAGATGTCCTGATTGGTGTAGATACAGATGTCGGCGGCGATCTCGAGGCTGGCCCGCACCACCGCCGGGGCGTCCAGATCGGAGTGATCCACGAGCGCACGCGCCGCGGCGAGCGCGAAGCTCCCCCCGGACCCGATCGCCACGACCTCATCGTCGGGCTCGATGACGTTGCCGTCACCCGAGATCAGGAAGAGGTGGTTGCGGTCGGCCACGACCAGGACGGCCTCCATGCGTCGGAGGTAGCGATCCGTGCGCCAGTCCTTCGCCATCTCCACCACGGCCTTCGTCAGATTCGCCGGGTAGCGCTCGAGCTTCTCTTCCAGCTTCTCGAAGAGGGCAAACGCATCGGCAACCGCTCCGGCGAAACCGGCGAGAATGGTATCGTCCTTGAGCGCTCTCACCTTGCGGGCGCGCGACTTCATCACCGTGTCGCCGAGGGTGACCTGGCCATCGCCGCCCATCGCGACACGACCGTCTCGACGCACGGCTACGACCGTCGTCGCGCGGAGTTGTGGAGAATTCATCGGCATCCGCCGTGGGGGTTCGTTCGGACCGAGACCAACGATAACAGCCTGCCGACATGACAGGGAGGACAGGGCATGGGGGCTACTCCGACCGGGGATGCGCCTGTCGATACACCCGCTTCAAGCGCTCGCGGGAGGTGTGCGCGTAGATCTGCGTCGTCGACAGCGAGACGTGTCCGAGGAGCTCCTTGACCGCGAGCAGATCGGCCCCGGCGTCGAGCAGGTGGGTAGCGAAGGTGTGACGGAGCGCATGTACGCTCCGCTCGTCGTCGGCACCCGCCGACTCGAGGAGAGACCGCACCGATCGCTGGATCCCCCGGCGCGAGAGGCGGCCACCCGTGCGGTTGACCAGGAGGGCCCGGCGGTCCGGGCGCGCCCCGGAACGAAGTGCCTCGGTGCGCCGCGGCTCGTACCGTCGGAAGGCCGTCGACGTCTGTGAGGTGATGGGCACAACGCGCTCCTTTCGCCCCTTTCCGCGCACCTTCGCCTGCTCGCCCACGAGGTCGAGATCACCGACGTCGAGTGCGTGGAGCTCCGAGAGGCGCACACCGCTCCCGTAGAGGAGTTCGAGAATCAAGAGGTCTCGGGTGCCCGCGAGGGTGTTCTCACGGGCTCGTCGCTCCGCCTGCTCGAAGAGGGCCCCGACCTCGACCCGGTTGAGATGACCGGGAAGCGAGCGCTCGAGTCGAGGCGACCGTACACTCCGGGCCGGATTCGAGGCCACCTCCTCCTCGATGTGGAGGAATCGGAAGAACGTGCGCACCGCCGAGAGCTTTCTGGCCGCCGTCCTTCTGGCCAGTCCGCGCCGCTCGAGCGAACCCAGGAAGGAGCGCAGGGTGAGTCGGTCGACCTCGTTCCAGCTCCAGGCCTCGGACCCGTGGTAGTCGGTGAGAAACTCCGACAGGTCGTCGAGATCGCGCCGGTACCCGGCCACCGTGTGGGAACTGAGATTCCGCTCGTCGGCGAGATGCCTCAGAAAGGCCCGCTTCGCCTCGACCGGATTCACCTCAGGCCCGACCGATCACGATCGAGAGCTCGCCGTCGCCTCGTCGTCGACGCGACGGAGCGTCGAGGGGTCCACCGCGGGCTCGACGTCGACCGACGCGAGCCAGGAGAGGAAGTCGTCGAGGGCTCGGCGGGCCAGTCTGCGCCGCTTCTCCCGCTTGTCTCGCACTCTCTCGTTCAGAGGGTCGACCAATCCCCAGTTCGAGTTCATGGGCTGGAAGTGCTTCGGCCTGCTCTCGCGAAGGAAGCGGTACAGCCCCCCCAACATCGTGGTTGGAGGCGGGAGCGTCGGTTCGAGTCCACGCAGGACCCGATCCATGTTGAGCGCGGCCAGGAGCCCACTCGCCGCGGACTCGGTGTAGCCCTCCACCCCGGTCAGCTGACCGGCGAACACGAGATCCGGGCGATCCGGAAGCGCCCCGTGGGCCGACAGCCTCTGGGGGAAGTTCAGGTAGCTGTTGCGGTGAATCGAGCCCCAACGCAGGAATTCGGCCTCGCCCAGCCCGGGAATCATCGTGAAGATCCGCCGCTGCTCACCCCGCTTCAGGCGGGTCTGGAAGCCAACGATGTTCCACATCTGCCCGGCCCGATCTTCACGCCGCAGCTGAACCACCGCCCACGGCCGCCGACCCGTGCGGGGGTCCTCCAGGCCGATCGGCTTCATCGGGCCGAAGCGGAGGGTGTCGACCCCGCGCGCAGCCATGACCTCGATCGGGAGGCACCCCTCGAAGTACGGGACGTCGTCCCAGTCATGCCCCTCGTACGACTCGCCTGCTCGGAGGGCCTCGATGAAGGCCTCGTATTCGGCTTTGTCGAGCGGACAGTTCAGATAGTCGCCCGCCTCCTCGAAGCGCCCCGCCTCGAACACGATCGAGGGATCGAGGGAGTCCCGGTCGAGGATCGGGGCGATCGCGTCGAAGAACGACAGTCCGTCGTCTCCGAGGTGCCTCCGGATCGAGGCCGAGAGGGCGTCGGAGGTGAGCGGACCGGTGGCCACGACGGCTGGCCCCTCCGGGAGATCGGTCACCTCGTCGCGGACGACCTCGATCTCCGCACGCGCGGCCACCGATTCGGCCATCGCGCGGGAGAACAGGTGCCGGTCGACCGCGAGTGCGGATCCCGCCGGCACACGGGTCTCATCCGCAGCGGTCAGGAGTACCGAGCCGAGGAGCCGCATCTCGCGCTTGAGTTGCCCATGCGCGTTGGCGGGGTCTTCGCTCTTGAACGAATTCGTGCACACCAACTCGCCGAGCTCGTCGGTCTGGTGCGCCTCGGTGGTCTTCACACCTCGCATCTCGATGAGCCGCACGGACCACCCGCGCCGGGCCAGGCCTACCGCCGTCTCGCACCCGGCCAGGCCGCCTCCCACGACCGTGACGACCGGCGCCGTCGCTTCGCCGAGCCTCACCGCACACCCCCTCCCCCGTCGGTCGCCTTCTTCGCGGAAACCTTCTTCGTCGAGGCCTTCTTCGCGGAAACCTTCTTCGTCGAGGCCTTCTTCGTGG
>JANQNV010000192.1 GCA_028279425.1 Longimicrobiales bacterium
CGCGTGGAGTGCCTTCGACTTCGAGACACCGCGGAGGACCAGCCGCGGCCCGCCGCTCGCCCCCTCCACCTCGTCCATCGCCAGGCGCGTTCCCGGGCCCGGCAGCGGCCCCGGGACGGAGCCTCGGGTGCGCTTCAGCGCGAAGAGCCGCCCGTCTCGGAGCCGCAGGTACTCGCTGTCGTACTGCTCGGGAAGATCGAGCCGGTCTTCCAGCCCCGTCGGGACGTTGTCGATCAGGTCGTAGTGGGTGTAGGAGATGATCTCGGGTGTGCGCAGAACCACAGCGGCAGCGATCGCGACGACCGCGATCCGAACGACTCGGGGCGGTGCCAGCTCGAGGGATCGCGCCAGCCACGCGGCAACCACGAGATAGAGGGCACCCCCGCCGAAGGTCCACCAGCCGAGCCGGGGGGCCGCGAGCGTCGTGAGGAACCAGGGGGAGGCCGAGACCAGGGACACGATCGCGAGCCATCTGGCGAGCTCGCGCCGGTCGGCGGCGCCCCCTGCCAGGAGGGCCCCGCGTGCGGCTCGCAGCAGACGCGGAGCCAGCGCCAGCAGCAGGAGCCCGCACAGCACCAGCCAGGCCAGCAGCGCGTACTGGAGGACTGCCAGGCTGCCGAGCCCGGGGTCCGCCAGGGCCGGAGTCGCCACCAGGCAGGAGACGAGGCTCCCCAAGCAGGCCGCGGCGCCGCCGCTTCGGGTCCTCCCGTCTACCGTGTTCCGCCCCGGCTCCGCCATGAGTCCCTCTTCGACCGTCCTCGAGAGAGCCTGGATACCCCGTACGTGGCAATCGAGATCCGGACGAGCAGCACGGACGCTGGCGGGACTCTCGGGCGGAAGGAAATCGGCGAGGTTCCGCACCCTCGCGCGGTGGGAAGGGTGAGATGACGCGGAAGCGGAGCGGGAAGCCAAGGGGTTCGGCCTCGCCCGGGGGTTGCGGAGCGCTCTGGCCGAATCCGGATCCCTGTTCCGTGCTTCCGGGAATTCCGGCAGTCGTCGCGTGGTGGAGCGCCGCTGCAATCCCGCAATCGGCTCCCTGGCCTGGCCCGCACTAGCCCGAGAAGTCAGCGACTCCGCGGGGTCGGCGCTGCAGCGAGAACCCGACGAGGCCGACGGCCAACAGCGTCCCCGTCCCCGGCTCCGGTACGACCGCGATATTCCAGGTGTAGTCGACGAACGCGAACGAGTTGTTCGTGTTTCCGCTGTACCCGGCGATGGCCACGCCATAGAAGCCCGCCTCGTCGATCGGAAGATCCGACACGAAGAACTCCGTGGCGGCGAAGGGCATGGCGGGACGTTCGAAGCGGATGCTCGCCACCGAGGTCACCGTCGCGTCATAGCTGAACAGCTCGACTCGGATCAGATCGAGTATCGCATCGCCGTCCACCTTGGCCGCCGAGAGTGCGATCGAATCGATCTGGAGCCCGTCTTCGAGCTTCAACAGCGCCGTGTCGAAGGTGCTGGAGACCGTACCGCCCCACTGCGAGGTACCGGTGATCAAGTTCGTTCCGGCACCCAGCCCGAGCGCACTGCCTGGCGTGTGGAGCCCCGGCGCGAACGCTCTCGGCAGCTGACCGTCTACGGATTCGTCGTAGTCGATGGGCGCTGCAGCCGCGGTCGCTGCGCAGCAAGCGGCGAAGACAGCGACCGCCAGGGCCGCCAGGATCCGAGCATTCGGCCTGATTCCGACATCCATCTTCCCGGTAGTGGTTGCAGACAGTCGAAAGTGTCACCCGCGGGCCACGGTGCGTCTGCGCGAGGGTCCGAGAGGGGCATGCCCCGGAGGATTCGCCGCCGCCGGGACCCTCAGGGGGATCGACACAAGACCGGTACTCGGACGTCGAGCCGGAACCCCGGCCTCTCGTCCTGTCCACAGTAGACTCCGCGGGAATGCTCGCAGCACGCCTCTTCGCAACGGCTTCGATTCTCCTGATTGCTGCTTCGCACGCCCCGGCTGCGAGCGCGGCCCCGCTGGACTTCGAGTTCGAGGGGTTCATCGCGGTCGCGCCGGGCTCGCCGGACGTCCTCGGCATCGATGGCAGCACGTTCCGGCTGGAGTTCCAGCTCGACGACGAACAGGCGCCCATCGCTCCGGTGTCGACCGACCGAGACGGCAACAGCTCTGCCCAGTACGAGACGGTCGGGATCGTCACCCGCAACGGCGTCGAGTCGTCCGAGACCATTCGGCTCACCTTGCAGGACTTCGTGGACCGGCCGGATCTCGCTACCGCGCAGACGACGACGGGAGTCCAGGTCGTCGCAGGCGGGGCGCCGCCATCCCTGTCGTTGAGGGGGGTCGCCCCACAGCCGTTCACGATCGACGGGGTGGTCGGCGAGTTCGCGGTCTTCGAGATGGGGGTCCTCGGCCGGTACCTCTCCACCTCGACCACCGCCCGCGCGAGATACACGCGAGCGTTCGCGGAGCGGATCTCGATCGTCGCTCGACGAGAGGATCGCGGCGACGAACTCGCGTGGCGCTTCCGGATCGAGGCGGAAGGCCACGAGCTGAGTACCGCCAGCGTCACGCCCCCGTCGGGTGGCGCCCTCGCCTTGTCCGACCCGGTCGGCAACGGCGCCACCATCGAATACGAGAGCGAGCCCTTCGAGACCTTCGCGGGTCTCCAGGCCGTCCATCCCCCGGGAGACTACGCGCTGCTTCTCGCGACGGGGGACAGCGTCACGCTGGCGTGGAACCCCACCGAACCCTTGGGATCCGCCGGGCAACCGACCCTGTCGATCGACGCTCCACGGGACGGCGAAGCGGATGTCGATCGGGAGCCGGCGGTCGAGTACTCCCTCGACTGCGGGAACTGTCGCGACCTCCGGCTCGAGATCCAGGACGTCGCAACCCGCGGCCGCCTGGCCCACGCCCGTTTCGACCAGGTCGATCCCCAAGGCGGGTTCCTCGAGCCGATCCCCTACGAGTCGACCGACGCGGCGCGACCGCTCCCGAACGGTGAGATGACAGCCGAGCTCGCGGTCGGCTTCGCGGAGGTCTCGAGCTGGACCTTCCTTCCCGGTACGGAAACCCCGCCGTTCCAGTACCGGGAGGCTGCCGAGCTGTTCGCCCAGTCGACCTTCTCGGTCGGCTGGCCCTGCGGGCTGATGGTCGCTCGTGACGTGGGCGGGCTGGCGAAGTTCTTCTTCGACGGAGACCTCGACGGGATCGCGGATGGATCCTTCGCGCTCGGGCCCGCCGGCTCGGAGGTGCTCGTCGGGGCTTGGGACGGAGTGGCGGACCGGGTCGCGGTGCGACGCGAGGTCGGTGGGTTGGGGAAGATCTTCTTCGACACGAACGGAGACCCGTTCGTCGAGAAGTCCTACGTGTTCGGCCAGCCGGACGACCCCATTGCGAGTGGCGACTGGAACGGGGACGGGAAGGAGACCCTGGTCGTTCAACGCGCCGTCGGCGGGCTCGCCAAGTACGCGTTCGACGATGGCGAGGGAAACGCCTTCAAGGCGTTCGTGTTCGGCGGGCTCGACGATCAGCTCGTCGTCGGCGATTGGGATGGGGACGGGGACGACAACATCGGCGTCATCCGGCTGATCGGCGGGAGGTACCAGTGGAATCTCAATACCACGGGAGGCGCTCCCGCGGAGATCCCCACCTTCCACCTGGGCGAGCCTCCGGACCGGCCCATCGTGGGGGACTGGAACGGAGATGGCGCCGATGACGTCGGCATCGTCCGCCTCGTCGAGGGGAGCCTCGGCAAGCTGCGCTTCCTGCTCGACTTCGACCGGGCACCTCCCTGGGAGGCCCGCTTCGACTTCGGGAACACGGCGGACACGGTGGATTCGGTGGTCGTCTGCGACTGGGACGAGGACGGCGGCGACAACGTCGGCGTGAGCCGGGTCGACCCGGCGAAGAACGCGCTGCGCTGGATCGTGGACACGTCGAACAGCAACACGCGGGGGACCGAGCTCGTTCGCTTCGGCGAAGCGTCGGACCCGGGCTTCGCCGGGAGCTTCCAGAGCGTCTCGGAGCCCTAGCTCCGGCGCTCCTGGCTCGCGAGCGCTGGCTCGCAGGCGATCCTCTTCGGTCTGGGCTGTCGTCGGGGGCGGGGCCTCAGCCCGGCGCGCGTTCGCGGTCGCTCTCGACGACGCGCTCGCCGATGGCGCGGAAGAGCTCGATGGTCTCGAACTCCCGGTAGCTCGACTCGTCCTCGGTCGTTCCGTAGTCGCTGTTGGCCGACAGCTTGACGATCACGAGCCCGCGCGTCGGGTTCACGTACACGAACTGGTTGTAGACGCCGATCGCGGAGTACTCGCCTTCGTCGCCATCCATCACCCACCACTGGTAGCCGTAGCCCATCGGGTAGTCGGACGCGGGGTTCTCGCCCGGGAGGAGATGCGGCGCGTCCGGGGTGACCGATGCGTGAACCCATGCGGCGGGCACGATCTGCCGGCCGTGGGCCCGGCCCCGGTTGCGGTACAGCTCGCCCATCCTGGCGTAGTCGCGTGCGGTCGCGTTGAGCCCCATGAAGGCCATCTCGAGGCCGTGATCGTCGAGCATCCAGTGCCCCTCGCTCGACATGCCGAGGGGATGCCAGAGCTTGTCCTCCATGTACTCCGCGATCGGCCGGCCAGTGGCCTGGACGAGGAGCATGCCGAGCACCTGGGTGTCCATCGAGTTGTACAGGTTGTAGGTGC
>JANQNV010000193.1 GCA_028279425.1 Longimicrobiales bacterium
TACTTCCCGATGCGGGGGCCGAGGAAGTAGGCACCCATGAGAGCCGCCCAGCCACCGGTCGAGTGCACGATCGTGGAGCCGGCGAAGTCACTGAAGACCGCGTCGCCGATCTCGATCTGGGCGATCAGGCCGCCGCCCCAGAACCAGTGGACGACGATCGGGTAGATCAGCGCACACATCGCCACCGAGAAGATCAGGTAGCCCTGGAACTTCGTCCGCTCGGCCATTGCACCGGATGCGATCGTGACGGCCGTCGCGGCGAACACGACCTGGAAGAAGAAGTCCGTCCAGATCGACAGGCCTCCGTCGATGCCCACGGGTGCTCCCGAGAGGAAGAACCCGTCGGTGCCGAGGATGTTCCCCGAGTCGGCGCCGTAGGCGAGGCCGAAGCCCACCGCCCAGAACGCCAGCGCACCGATGGACATGTCGGCGAGGTTCTTCGCCATGATGTTCGCGACGTTCTTCGCCCTGGTCATGCCCGCCTCGACCAGACCGAATCCCGCCTGCATCAGGAACACGAGGATTCCTGCGACGAAGACCCAGAAGTTGTCGATGATGGGTTTCAGATCAGTGCTTCCGTCCTGAGCGGCCGCGGGGACCGTCAGGAGGAACATCGCGACGACCGATGCAATTGCGCCGATCGCAAGCTTGCGTCTCACGAGCCCTTCCCTCCTTGGTGTACGAACTCTGACGTCAGAAAGACGCTAGGTAGGCCGTGTTTCCCGCCCGTTCGGCCGCCGTTACGAAGGTGCGTCCGATACCTGTCACTTATCTGACGGCCCGGCGATGGTCCGCCGGGCGGGACGTCAACGGTGACAAACGGGCGTACTTCCCGAGCCGCGCCCACCCGGTACGCCGTGTACCTCTTCTGCCCGGGCTCCGCCCGGGCCGGAGGTCACTGGTGACCGGCGCGGCATGCTTCCGCGGTCAGGCCGCTGATTCGAGGAGGTAGCCCCGGGAGCGGATGGTGCGGATCGCCAGTTCCACCGTGGAGAGGCGCTTGCGCAGCCGCGCCATGTGCACGTCGAGCGCGTTGCGGCCGGGGCTGCCCTCGGGCCAGGCGGCCTGCGCCAGCACGTCGCGGCCGACACATGCACCGAAGCGGTCGATCATCGCGCCGACCAGCCGGGCCTCCACCGGGGGGACCGCCACCCATCCCTCCCCGAAGCGGACCACACCGTCCTCGTCGATGCGGGGTGTGTCGAACGACGAGAACCGGCGCCGCAGTCCCTCCACACGCGCACGGACGTCCACGTCGGGCGCCGGCATGCGCACCCAGTCCTCGAGCGAGTCGTCGACATCGGGGGGTGCGGCGTCGGGCGCGACGAGCAGGAGGCGGGCGACGCCCCTGTTACGGAGCCGGTGTCGCCTCGCCTCGTCCCCTGGCCAGTGCACGAGAGCGACATCCACGCACGGGAACGTAGGAC
>JANQNV010000198.1 GCA_028279425.1 Longimicrobiales bacterium
CGTCGTTCCGCCTCGCCCCCGCGGCGCCTCCGCACCCTCGGCGGTCACCAGACTTTGGCGACACTACACTAGCGGGTCCCGAAGAGCCGGTCCCCCGCATCGCCCAGCCCCGGGAGGATGTAGCCCCGTTCGTCGAGTTCTCGGTCGAGGGCCGCTGCCAGGACGGGCACGTCGGGGTGGTCGCGCAGGAGCCGGCGCACCCCTTCCGGTGCCGCGACGAGACACAAGAAACGAATCGAAGCCGCCCCTCGGCGCTTGAGCCCCGAGATCGCCGCAGATGCCGACCCTCCGGTGGCGAGCATGGGGTCGAGCACGAGGAAGTCTCGCCCCTCCGCGTTCGGCGGCACCTTGAAGTAGTACTCGACCGGCTCGAGCGTCTCTTCGTTGCGGTAGAGCCCCACGTGGCCCACCCGCGCCCCCGGCATCAGGGACAGCACGCCCTCGACCATGCCGAGGCCCGCCCGCAGGATCGGGACCAGTACGAGCTTCTTGCCGCGGATCCGGCGCGCCACCGTCTTCTCCAGCGGGGTCGTCACGTCGACCTCTTCGGTCGGGAGCCCACGCGTCGCCTCGAAGGCCATCAGCATTGCGATCTCGTCGACGAGTTCCTTGAACTCCTTCTTGGGCGTGGTCCGCGCCCGCAGGAACGACAGTTTGTGGAGGATCAGCGGGTGATCCACGACGTGGAGATTGGGAAACTGGGGTTCGTCGGTCATCGCTCTACCTCTTGATCCGTTCGCCCTGGTCTTCGTGCCTGAAGACCCAGGCGGCCAGCCGACCGGGCCGCAGCGCCCCTACCTCGTCGCCGAACTCGTGGTCTCCTCGCGACCCCTGCTCGAGCGACGGGCGC
Source organism: Longimicrobiales bacterium (assembly GCA_028279425.1). GTDB lineage: Bacteria > Gemmatimonadota > Gemmatimonadetes > Longimicrobiales > Gaopeijiaceae > Gaopeijia. The sequence continues at coordinate 851 of JANQNV010000198.1, forward strand.
ACCTCGATTTCGCGGCGAAGGGCCGCGCACCGCCGACGCCAACGCGCCCAGTTGCTCGCACGCAAGTCGACCCATCCGGCGTCGACCACCCGCGGGTGGTCGGCGGGAAGGCCGGGCTCCGGCGGCACCTTGACGATGCGCCCTCGGAGCATCTCCGTCCCCGAGGGAAGAAGCACGGGAAGCCCGACCGAGAGAATCCTCTGCCGCAGGTCGTCGTCCTCCCGAACTAACTCCAGCGTGCGCCGCGCCGTGTCGTCCGGATCGAGCTCGGCGGCCGCGGCGACGGTCGCAAAAAGTCGACGCAGGAGATCACTCTCGTACAGCAGCTTCGACAACCGCGGCGGTCCCAGCATCTCGTAGGCGACCGACGCGTGCCCGTATTCGGCTTCGAGGGCGTCCATGTGCCGCAGCACCTGGCTCCGCAGGACGCCCGCCCGGTAGGTCGGGCCCATGGTCGCCGCGTCGAGGGCGGCCACCACGTCCTTGCCCGTCGGATGTGAGCGGATCTCGCGCAGCACGTTCTCGGCGATCTCCTCCGGGGTGACGAACTCCATGAGGCCGAGTGCCGTGAGCGTCTCGAACTCCGCGGGGCTGAAGAGCCCGTTCTCACCCGCATCGAGGTAGACCCCCTCCAGAGGCCCGTCCACCTCCCGCCAACAGTCCGCGGCATCACCCACGAAGGCCGCGTCGAGCGCTACGGGCTCCACGGCATCCGCACGGGGGATTGGGCGCCCGCCCCGCAGCACCGGTCCCACCCCGATCGACTTCCACGAGATCGCCGCGGTGGGCTTGATCTCCTTGACCGCGGGAGCGCCGGGGGTCCGCGCCATGAGATACAAGAGCAGTGTGTGCGCCCCCGCGAGCGACGCCTTCGCCAGCAGGACGCGGCTGGGTCGCTCCTCGGAGTGCGTGAACGGAATGTTGAGTCCCATACCCCCCGTGCCGGCGGTCCCCACCTTCACGTAGATCGCCGTCCCGGCCCGCGTCATCGCATCGAGCGCGATCTGCACGTGCCGGATCAGCTGGGGGAGGTAGAGGGTGGCGAGGTGACCTTCGACGTCGTGGCGATCCGCAACGCCCTCGACGGCGCGGTCTCTCAGCCGCTTCGCGGAGGCGAAGGCGTTCTGGTAGGCCAACGCGCCGGCCGTGTTGATGCAGTCGATGATGACCTCGGGCCGCTCGTCGAGCAGCAGGCGACCGAGCGCCGACCGTTCGACCACCTCATCGGTCAGCTCTCCGTACACCTCGTCGACCAGGTGGCTTCGGGCCTCCGCGTCGGCGAGCACCCGCCGACGAGAGCGGTCCTTGAGCGAGTCCGGCACGAACAAGTCGCCGGCCGTACCGACGATTCGGTCGGCGGCCTCGGGAAACTCGGACAACAACTCTTCGCGGGCGCGCTCCGCCTCGATCGGAAGCAGCGACGCCAACACGAGGCGGGCTGGATCGTGCCGAAGGATCCGGCGCGACACGGCCAGCCCGACCAGCCCGGCTCCGCCGAGCACGAGTACACGACGTCCCGTCAATTCCATGGATCGACCTCCTCGGCCCGGAGGCCGCTCGCAATCACTTCGGTTCGGTGGTTCCCGCCGCGCGCGACAGCGCCCGGACTTCGTCCGCCTCCAACTCGCGCCAACGCCCGACGCCCAGCCGTCCGAGGGCGATCGGGCCGAAGCGGACCCGATCGAGCCGGGTGACCGGAAAGCCGATCGCCTCGAACATCCGCCGCACCTCCCGGTTGCGCCCCTCCAGCAGGACGACGTGGAGCACAGCCCCGGGGCCGCCGTGGCGACGCACCTCCACGCGATGGGCTCGCGCGGGCCCGTCGTCGAGCTGCACCCCTTCCCGCAACCTCCGCAGGGCGTCTCGCGAGGGAGTCTCGGCCGTTCGGACCGCGTACTCGCGCTCCACCTCCGACGAAGGGTGCAGAAGCCGGTGCATCGACTCGCCGGCATTCGACAGGAGGAGGAGCCCCCCGGTGTCCCGGTCCAGGCGTCCCACGTACTTGAGCGTCGCCCATTCGGGGGGGAGGCGGTCGTAGATGGTGGGCCGGCCTCCGGGATCCGACCGGGTCGTGAGCACGCCCCGCGGCTTGTGGAAGGCGATCCAACGCTCCGATTCCAGCTGCACCCGCCGCCCGTCGAATCGCACGACGTCGGAGTCGGGATCGACCCGGCTCCCGAGTTCGGTCACGACGGCGCCGTTGACGCTGACGCGCCCCTCCTGCATCAGCCTCTCGGCCGCCCGTCGCGACGCGACCCCTGCCCTCGACAGAAACTTCTGGAGCCGCATCAGGCCTCGGGCACACCGGGCTCCGGCGTCGCGAAGATCTCCGGCTGCAGCTCGGGCTCGCCCTCTTCGTCGCCCAGCGGGATCCGCTCGCGGAGGACGATCGGGAGTTCCTCGGGGCGGGGCAGCTCCTCGAGTGTCGCGAAGCCGAAGTGCTCGAGGAATCGACTCGTGGTCCCATACAGGAGGGGACGTCCGAGGCTCTCGGCGCGTCCGACCACCTCGATCAGCCCCCGGTCCTGTAGACTGCGGAGCACCCCCGACGAGCTCACACCGCGGATGTACTCCACTTCCACACGCCCGATCGGTTGCCGGTACGCCACGATCGCCAGCGTTTCGAGCGCGGGGCCCGAGAGTCGGGACGGACGCGGCACCGTGTCGAAACGCTCGAGATAGGGGGCGAAGTCGGGCCGCGTCAGGAGCTGGTACCCCTCGGCCACCTCCGCCACCTGGAAGGCACGCTCGGCCTCGTCGTACTCCCGCCGGAGGGCGTCGATGGCCTCTTCCACCCGGTCCTCGTCGAGCTGCTCGTCGGCGCGGGCGATCTCGTCGGCTTTCAGCGGTGCGTCGCTGGCGAAGAGGATCGCCTCGACGATCTGACGGGTGTTCATGCCGGGACCTCGGCGTCGGGAGAAGAGGACGGGGCGCGGGCCGACCCCTCGGACTCGTCGGCGTCGTCGCGACGGTAGAGCCACAGGTCGGTGAAGGGGGCCACCTGGCGCAGGAACAGCCACCGGCGACGGGTGAGTTCGAGCGAAGCCAGAAGGGTCATGACGCCGTGCATGCGGGCCTCGGCGTCGTCGACGTTGGTGAGGAGTCGGCTGAACTCGATCCTCGACGCCTGGCCGAGGCGCTCGAAGATCATCTGCACCTTGTCTTCCATCGCAACGGGGCGAAGGGTCACGCGGTGACCGGAATCGTGGGGCTCCGGCAACTCGACGCCGAGCGCCGCCTGGAAGACGTCGTCCCACGTGGTTTCCAGGGGTGCCTCCACGAGGCGTGGCCGCGGTCGCGGTGGGGTGTAGCCTCGGGAGAAACGGCGACCCCGCTCCATCTCGGCCACCGACAGCCGGCTGGAGATCTCGCGGATCTGCTCGTACTCCAGCAGCCGCCGCACGAGTTCGGCGCGAGGGTCCTGATCCTCGTCGTCGGCGTGGCGCGGGAGCAGCATCTGCGCCTTGATGCGCACCAGCGTCGCCGCCATTTCGAGAAACTCGCCCGCGTGGTCCAGTTGGGCGACCTCGATGCTCTTCACGGCCGCGAGGAACTGACCGGTGATCCGAGCAATGGGAATGTCGAAGACATCGATGTCCTGCGTGCGGATCAGGTGGAGCAGCAGGTCGAGCGGCCCCTGGAACCGCTCGAGGTCGACGAGCAGGAACCCGTCTTTCGGGATGAAGAGGCTGCCGGCGCCCGCCTGCGGAGGGTTCAGCGCCACAGACGAATCCAGCTGTCGACCAGCCCCATCGTCCAATCGACCGGCGCAAGGAGCGTCTGCAAGGCCCCGGGCAGAAAGAAGACGAGGCCCATGAGCGCCAGAATCCCGAAGCGCCCGAAGCGACGGTACGGGCCCGCGAGACCGGCGGGCAGCAGGTGGGCCACCACATGCGACCCATCGAGGGGAGGGATGGGCAGCAGGTTGAAGAAGGCCAGGATCAGATTCAGGTAGATCCCGTAGACGAGGCCCGTGGCGACCGCGGAGGCGAAGGGCGATCCTGCGCCGAGTCCCCCGACCAGAGGCCCCGCGAGCAGCGTCAGGGCGGCGGCCAGCCCGAGATTCGAGACGATTCCGGCGAGCGACACCCGAATGTCACTCCAGGGGTGCGACTTGAAGTAGCGCGGATCGATCGGCACCGGTTTCGCCCACCCGAAGATCACGCCCCCCGCGCTGTAGAGGAACGCGGGCACGAGAAACGACCCCATCAGGTCGAGGTGAGGGCGCGGGTCGAGGGTGATGCGACCGAGACGCTCGGCGGTGGGATCCCCCTCTCGACGCGCCTGCCACGCGTGAGCGACCTCGTGAAGGACGACCGAGGCGATGAGGATCGGAACGAAGAGGACGAGCATCATAGCCCGCAAAGCTACCCTCGGGTCGCGGAGCCTGGCTACCCCTGGTCGCGTCCTGCGCAGGTGGCCGACCGCCGCTCGGCCGCCCGCGCCCGCACAGCACCTGCTCCCCGTTGATCCCAGTTGACCGCGGAGGTATCTTAGTCGGCTCATGCACGCCCACGAGGCGCAACGACACGGGACAGCTGGACGCGACGCGATGCCGAACATCAAGAGTTCTACGAAGCGCATGGTCCTCGGCCGCCAGGCCAATGAGGCGAACCGCAAGAAGCGTTCGACGCTTCGCACCGCCATGAAGAAGGTGCGCAACGCCGAGACGGCCGACGAGGCGCGTCCCTTCCTGCAACGGTCCATCGCGCTCCTCGATCGGGCAGCCGGCAAGCGCCTGATCCATCCGAACAAGGCGGCGCGGCTCAAGAGCCAACTCACCCGCCACGTCGCCGGCCTCGAGGCCTGACCGGACTCGACGTCGGAGACCGCGCTCGACGCTCGAGCGGAGCGATGTGACGAAAGGGCCCCGGGGGATGACCCCGGGGCCCTTCGTCGTGTCGTACGGAGCCGACCGAGGCGGACCCGAGCACGCGCCGCCGGCGTCGTCCCGGTGGGTCAGTCGCCGTGAACCACCCGCCCTCCGACGATGGTGTATACCGCCCGACCCTTCAGATCCCAACCGGCGAACGGCGTATTGCTGCTGCGCGACACGAAGGTCGTCGGGTCGACGGTCCACGCCGCGTCGAGGTCGAGCACCGTGACGTCGGCCGGTGAACCGACGGCCAGGCTTCCTCCCGGAAGTCGAAAGGCCCGCGCCGGCTGGGTGCTCATTCGCTCCACCATCGTCGACAGGTCGAGGATCCCCTCCCCGACGATGTGCGTGAGAATCAGTCCGACCGACGTCTCGAGTCCGACGACACCATTCGGGGCATCGTCGAAAGCCCGCTCCTTCTCGTCGTAGTGGTGCGGCGCATGATCCGTGGCGATCACGTCGAGTGTACCGTCGCGCAGCCCCTCCACGACGGCCTGGCGGTCCACCTCGGAGCGTAGGGGTGGATTCATCTTGGCGTCGGTTCGATAGCCCTCGACCGCCGCATCCGTGAGGAGCAGGTGGTGGGGAGACGCCTCGGCCGTCACATGCACCCCCCGCGCCTTCGCCTGACGAATCGACTCCACCCCGAAGGCGGTCGACACGTGCTGCAGATGGATGTGCCCGCCCGTGAACTCGGCCACCAACAGGTCGCGCACGATGTGCACGTCTTCGCTCGCATTCGGCTTGCCCCGAACCCCGAGCCGACTCGACACCAGCCCCTCGTTCATCTGGCCGCCCCGCGAAAGCCCCAGGTCTTCGGGGTGATCGGCCACCGGCACGTCGAAGCCGCGCGCATACTCCAGCGCGAGCCGCATGAGGCCCGAGTCCATGACCGGGTGGCCGTCGTCGGTCACCGCCACGGCGCCCGCCTCGATCATCTCGCCCATCGGCGCCATGCGCTCGCCCGCGAGCCCGAGCGAGATCGCGCCGGTGGGATACACGCGCGCCCCGCCCGCCTTCGCGCCCTGCGAGGCGACGAACCCGACCAGCGCCGGGGAATCGATGACCGGATCCGTGTTGGGCATGGCCACCACGGCGGTGAATCCCCCGGCGGCGGCCGCCAGAGCCCCGCTCGCGATGGTTTCCTTGTGCTCCTGACCCGGCTCGCGGAGGTGCACGTGCACGTCGATCAGGCCCGGGGTCACCACCGTGCCGGCCACGTCGATCTCGCGTGCCGTATCCGGTGCCTCCAGCCCCGGACCGCGCGCGGCCACCCGGCCGTCGACCAGCAAGACGTCGCCGACCTCGTCGAGGCCCTGCGACGGGTCCACGACGCGGCCGCCGCGCAACACGATCGGTCGCTCACTCATGCGTCACTCCCTCGTTTGGCCGCCTCGGCCTTGTCGGGTGCGCCTCCGGCAAGCAGGTAGAGCACTGCCATGCGGACGGCGACACCGTTGGTCACCTGGTTCAGGATCACGGAATGGGGACCGTCGGCCACATCGGAGTCGATCTCGACCCCGCGGTTCATCGGTCCGGGGTGAAGGATCAGAATGTCGCGACCGGCCGCCTCGAGTCGCGCACGGGATACGCCGTAGATGCGGTTGTACTCGCGGAGCGACGGCACGAATCCGCCCTCCATCCGCTCGAGCTGGAGGCGCAGGACGTTCAACACGTCGGCCCACTCCATGGCCGCCTCGACCCGGCCGAACACCCGGACGCCCATGTCTTCGATTCCCACCGGGAGCAAGGTGCGGGGCCCGCACACCGCCACCTGCGCGCCCAGCGCACGCAGGCCGAAGATGTTGCTCCGCGCGACGCGCGAGTGGAGGACGTCGCCGACGATACACACCTTGAGCCCCTCGAGCCGGCCGAGGTGGTCGCGGATCGTCAGGAGATCGAGGAGGGCCTGGGTGGGGTGTTCGTGTCGGCCGTCCCCGGCGTTGACCACCATCGACGGAATCCTCTCCGCGAGGAAGCGCGCCGCGCCCGACGAGCCGTGTCGCATGACGACCATGTCGATCTTCATGGCCTCGAGATTCCGCGCCGTATCGACCAGCGTCTCACCCTTGGTGACCGACGATCCCGTCGACGAAATGTTCACCGTGTCGGCGCTCAGTCGCTTCTCGGCGAATTCGAACGATACCCGGGTGCGCGTCGACGGCTCGAAGAAGAGGTTCACGATGGTCTTGCCACGCAGGACCGGCACCTTCTTGATGCGACGCTCGCTGATCTCCTTGAACGGCTCGGCCGTGTCGAGGATCATGGTGATCTGCTGCGCGTCGAGACCCTCGAGGCCCACGAGGTCTTTGCCGAGAGGCATCGTCACCGGGTTCAATCGTCCTCCGAGGGGGTTACGAGGTCGACCCCGAGTCGCTGATCGACTCCCGGGACGAGGACTTCGACGCGCCGTCCCGCGGGCACGTCGATCCGGCGACCGACGACGTCGGCTTGCACCGGGATCTCGCGTCCATCGCGGTCGGCGAGAACACACAGGAGCACCCGCGCCGGGCGCCCCCAGTCCATCAATTCGTTCAGCGCTGCGCGCACCGTACGTCCGGTGTAGAGCACATCGTCGACGAGGACGACGGTGCGGGAGTCGATGCCCTCCTGCGGCAACTCCGTTTCCCCGATGACCGGGCGAGGGCCGATCACCGCGAGGTCGTCTCGATACAGGGTGATGTCGAGGGCGCCCACCGAGGGCGCCCGGCCTTCGGCGCGTTCGATCTCGTCGCGAAGGAGCGCCGCGATGAGGTCGCCTCGCCGCCGGATCCCCATGATCACGAGGCCGTCGGTGCCGCCGTTGATTTCGACGATCTCGCGGGCCATCCGGGCCAGCGCGCGGCGGACCGCGGCGTCGTCCATCACGGAGTTGCGGAGCGGTGACGACATGGGCCGACGAGCCTGGTTGTGGAAATCCGAAGTCGCCGGCCGAGCACCGGCGCCGGAATGTGCCGCACGGCGCGCGCCGATGTCAACGCGGGGCCCTCACCCCGTCTTTACATCTCTGGTACAGCCTCGCATTGTGACCCGTCCGCGCCCACAGACCGCCCCTCCCTCCAGGGTCCCCGCAGGATGCCTCGACTGCTCCGTTCGCTCCTGGGCACGCTCGCCGTCGCCGTCCTCGCGGGCCCCACCCTCTCCCTGGTCGGGGCCGGCCAACTCGAGGCTCAGACCGTCGTCGATCCCCCGTCGGTGATCCTCAAGGGTGTCCCCTTCTCGTTGACCATCGCGGGCGCCGACGAGGCATCTCCCCCGACGGCGTGGACGGTGTCCGACGTATCGGGTCGCGCGCTCGCGTCGGGAACGGTCGCGGCCTTCGAAGAGTCGATCGCCGCCGACCTCGTGATCCGGGAGAGCGCCTCTCTCCCGCTTCGCCTGACGCTGGGCGGCGCCCCGCAGGAGATCTCCCCCACGCTCGTGAGTGGGTGGTTCTCGTTGGCTCCTCCGCTGCTCGCCATCCTCCTCGCGCTGCTGTTCCGCGAGGTCGTCACGGCACTCGTCGCCGGAGTCTGGCTCGGAGCGCTGGCGGTCGCCGGCTTCAACCCGATCCAGGGCACCTGGCGGCTGATGGACACCTTCGTCGTGCCGGCGGTGGCCGACGGCGACCATGCTTCGATCATCGTGTTTTCGATGCTCCTGGGGGGCATGGTGGGCATCGTCTCACGCAACGGGGGCACGATGGGCATCGTCGAGGCCCTCGCGCCGCTCGCCTCGTCGCGCCGTCGGGGCAAGCTCGCCACCTGGGCAGCCGGGCTGGCCATCTTCTTCGACGACTACGCCAACACGCTGATCGTCGGCAACACGATGCGGCCCATCACCGACCGGCTGAGGATTTCGCGTGAGAAGCTCGCCTACCTCGTCGACTCGACGGCGGCTCCGGTCGCGGCCCTCGTGCCCGTGAGCACCTGGGTCGGCTATGAGATCAGCCTCATCGGCGACGGAATCGGGATCGCCCAGGCACAGAACCCCGCGACCACCGGCCTGGCGGCCGAGCTCGCGAGCACGAGCCCCTTCGCCATCTTCATCCACACCATCCCCTACCTGTTCTATCCGCTGCTCGCCCTCTCGTTCGTGTTCCTCACGTCGTTCATGGATCGGGACTGGGGCCCCATGGCCGCCGCGGAACGTCGGGCGGCTTCGGGCGGAGGGCTCTTCCGGCCGGGGGCGCAGCTGCCGATGGACACGTCCAGCGAAGAAATGGAGGCGAAGCCGGGCGTCGAACACCGCTGGTGGAACGCGGCGGTGCCCGTACTGACCGTGGTGCTCGTGGTCCTGCTCGGCCTCTACACCAGCGGCGTGTCGGCGGTCGGGAGCGACGCTTCGCTCATGGATATCTTCGGCGAGGCCGATCCCTTCGCGACGCTGCTGTGGGGCTCGCTGGCCGGCTGCCTGATGGCCTTCGGGCTTTCGGTCGGCCAGCGCATCCTGACCATGACCGAGACGATCGAAGCCTGGCTCGGCGGAATTCGGGCGATGATGATCGCCATGATCATCCTCACCCTGGCCTGGTCGTTGGGCGCCGTGACCGAGGCGCTGGGCACCGCTTCGTTCCTCGCCCAGCTGCTCGAAGGCAGCGTCCCCCTCCAGCTGTTGCCCTGGCTCGTCTTCATGACGGGCGCGGCAATGGCGTTCGCCACCGGCACCTCGTGGGGGACGATGGCGATCCTGATTCCCCTGGTGATCCCGCTCACGGTGTCGCTCGGAGGCGCCGCCGGCCTCGATTCGGCGACCCACTACTCGATCCTGCTCGGCTCGATCAGTTCGGTCCTGGCGGGGGCGATCTTCGGAGACCACTGTTCGCCCATCTCCGACACCACCGTGTTGTCGTCGACGGCCTCGGCCTGCGACCACGTCGACCATGTGCGCACGCAACTGCCCTACGCCCTCCTCGTCGCCGTCGTGTCGATGGGGCTCGGTGACATCGGGACCGCCTACGGCCTGCCCAACTGGGCGGCGCTGGGCGGGGGCATCGCGCTCCTGTGGGCCTTCCTCCACTTCCGCGGGGAACGGGCGCAGGGCGAGGCGAGCCCCGCTTGACCCCGACTCGCCGCCTTCCGATCTCGGCGGCGGTGATTGCCCGCAATGCCACGCGCACCCTGGGGGCCACACTCGCTTCGCTCGACTTCCTCGACGACGTGGTCGTGGTCGACTCGGGGTCGTCGGACCACACGGTCGCCCTCGCACGGGAGAGCGGAGCGCGCGTGTCGTATCGCGCCTGGACCGGATTCCGCGACCAGAAGAACGCGGCTGCGGCCCTCGCGCGGCACGACTGGATTCTCAGCCTCGACGCCGACGAGGCCGTGACCGAGCGCCTTCGCGACGATATCGCTCGCCGCTTCGACCCGGCCCCGCCGTCGGTGGCCGGATTTCAGGTGTCGCGCCTGACCCGGTATCTCGGACGCGAAATCCGGGGCGCCGGCTGGTATCCGGACCGAGCGGTCCGGCTGTACGATCGCACGCGGGGGCGATGGGTCGGCGGCCAGGTCCACGAACGCATCGAGGTCGACGGCCCGGTCGACGCGCTCGTCGGCGACCTTCTGCACGATCCGTACGCCGACATCGTGCACCATCTGGCGAAGATGAACGAGTACACGACGCTCGGGGCCGAAACGCTGCACGCGAGGGGGCGCCGCCCGCGGTGGTCCGACCTCGCCGTGCGACCGCCGGCGACCTTCCTCAAGAAGTACCTCGCGCAGCGAGGCATGCGCGACGGCATACCCGGATTCGTCGTCTCGGCGAGCGCGTCGATCGCCGTGTTCCTGAAGTACGCCAAACTCTGGGACCTCGCCCGGCGGGGAGCGCCGCGCACGGCCGAGGCGGCCGCCGACGAGAGCCCGCCCCACCATACGGCCGACGACCAACACCCTGGACCCGACGCGCTAACGTCGCGCGCGAAAGAAGCTCCGGAGTAGCTCCCCACACGGCTCGGCGAGCACACCCGAGGTCACCTCGGCACGGTGGTTGAGCCGTGGATCCTGGAGCAGATTCCCCAGCGATCCCGCCATGCCGGCCTTCGGATCGGTCGCACCGTAGACGACGCGGGGCACGCGAGCCAGGACGATCGCCCCCGAACACATCGCGCAGGGCTCGAGCGTCACGTAGAGGGTGACCCCCTCGAGCCGGAAGTCACCCTGCCGGTGCGCGGCGGCGCGAAGCACCACGACCTCGGCGTGCGCCGTGGGGTCGGCATCGGTTCGGGTGCGGTTGTGACCCTCGGCGAGGATCCGTCCGTCTCGCTCGAGAACCGCGCCGACCGGCACCTCGCCATGGAGTCCCGCGAGGCGCGCCATTTCGAGGGCGCGGGCCATGAAGCGCGCGTGGCCACCCCAGACGTCGTCACCGAGAGGTGGCGGGGGCACGGCGGAGGACGGGACGGTCCCCTCCCTAGTGTGCGGTCAGACTCACCGTGGCGGCGGGACCGTCGAACCGACGCACGAAGCCGGCGACCCGGCCGAGGATGCGCACGGTCGCCGTCTGCTCGACCAGGGTGGGCGCATCGCCCTGCTTGAGGCCCTGGACGAAGACACCGCGGCCGTTGCGCGACACACGCTGATACGACGACGGCGCGCCCCCCACCTGCGCCGCCACGACCCCACCATCGGGCACGTCGTGCAGATCGGCGGGCTCCAGCAGGATCCAATCACCCGGCATGAGGCCGAGTACGGCGAGTTCGTCGTCCTGGGCACGCACGAAAAACGAGCCCTTCGCGCCCGCGAGCCGACGGTCGACCGTGAGCCGACTCTCGGCGCGGTCCGAGTGACTCGCCGCGCGATCGTCGGGCAGCGCTTCGAAACAGGGCACCGTGACCGCGTCGGGGGTCAGATCGACGCCCAGGATGCGCACGCCGCGGGAACGCGACGGATCGCGCTCCAGGAAGCCCTTGTCGGCCAGCGCCTGAAGGTGTTCCGAAACGGTCTTCGTGCTCTTGATGCCGAATCGCTCACCGATCTCACGGATCGACGGCTGGTAGGTGTTCGACCTGAGGTAGGTCACCATGTAGTCCAGAATCCTGCGCTCGATGTCATTCATGGCCTGAGACATCCGGACTCCGTCGTCAGTGGGGACTGCGGGCGAAACGAAGAGGGCTAGACTAATCTTGCCCAGGAACAGATGTCAAGAAAGGAAAACGTCTGGCGCCGCAAGTCGATCGAGGGCGTCCAGAACCCGACCTCTCGACCGCTCACGCCCGAGTACGACCAGGACGTCGAAGATGCCCGGGCTCCGTGCGGAACCGGTCAGCGCCACCCGGAGAGGGTGGATCAGGCGGCCTGCGCCGACCCCCTCGGCCTCGCCGTAGGCGCGCAGACGCGCCTCGAGAGCATCGATCTCCCACTCGCCGTCCTCGAGCGCCGCAAAGGTGCCCTGGAGCCGATCGCGCACGGTCTGCGGGTCCTTGGCCCAGTGCTTGGCCACGGCCGCCGGGTCGAGGGTAGGCCGATCCACGAGATAGGGGTGCGCCTGCACCGCGATGTCGTCGACCGTGCGAGCGCGCACCTTCAGAAGGTCGACCAGAGCCCGAAAGCCCGCGGTGCCGGGCCCGGGAGCGTCCGAAGCCCATACCTCCGCCTCCAACCCCTGGGCCTCCAGTCGGGCCACGACGAGGGGCCCGAGCTGTGACGCCGGCATCGCAGCGACGTACTGCCCGTTCATCCACCCGAGTTTCTCGGTGTCGAAGACGGCGCTCTTCTTCTGCACCCGCTCCATGCCGAACGACGCGATCAATTCGTCGCGCCCCATCTTCTCGCGCTCGTCTCCCGGATTCCAGCCCAGGAGCGCGAGGAAGTTCATCATCGCCTCGGGCAGGATACCCTGCGCTGCGTAGTCGGCCACCGCCGTGGCCCCGTGGCGCTTCGAGAGTCGCTTGCCGTCGGGCCCGAGGATCATGGGCACGTGGCCGAAAACGGGCACCGGGAGGCCGAGCGCCTCGTACAGGAGAATCTGCTTCGGGGTGTTGGAGAGGTGGTCGTCGCCCCGGACCACGTGGGTGATGGCCTGGAAGGCGTCGTCCGAGACCACCGCGAGGTTGTAGATCGGAGAGCCGTCCGACCGCAGGATCACGAGGTCGTCGATGTCGGCGTTGTCGAAGCGCATTCGACCGTGCACGAGGTCGTCCCACGCCGTCTCGCCCGGAGGCACGCGAAGTCGGAGGGCGTGGGGCTCGCCGGCCTCGGCGCGGCGGCCGGCCTCGTCGACACCCAGCGCATCGGCACGGGCGCGGGCCAGGGTGCTGGGGTGCCCGATCCCCCGCGCGACGGCCTCCGCCCGAAGCTCGGCGGGGTCGCTGAAATCGCGGTAGGCCTTCCCCTCGGCGAGGAGCCGGCGGGCATCGGCACGGTGTCGCTCCACACCGTCGCTCTGAAAGGTCGGGCCCTCGTCCCAGTCGAGCCCCAGCCACCGCATCCCGTCGAGAATGGCGCGGGTGTGCTCCTCACTCGAGCGCGCGCGGTCGGTATCCTCGATCCGGAGCACGAAGGTGCCCCCGCTGCGTCGCGCGAGGAGCCAGTTGAAGAGGGCGGTGCGAGCCCCTCCGACGTGGAGATATCCCGTCGGGGACGGTGGGAAGCGAACGCGCATGCAGGAGGCCGGGTCGTGAGGCAGGTCAGGTGTCGAGGACGTCGGCGAGCAGACGCCGTGCGGTCGCGGGGTCGGCTCGCCCCTGGGTGCGCTTCATCACCTCGCCCATGAAGAGCCCCAACAAGTTGCGCTTGCCGTCGCGGTACGCCGCCACCTTGTCGGGCCACGCCGCCAGGACCTCCGACACGACGCTCTCCAGCGCCGCGGAGTCGGCCAGGACACCCCACCCCTCCCGCTCCACGATCACAGCCGGGTCGCCGCCCGACCGCACCAGCTCGGCCAGAACGTCCTTGGCGGCCCGTCGCGACACGGTGCCCTCGCCGACCATGCGCACGAGCCGCCCCAGCGCGTCTCCGGCGATGGGGAGCGCCGACACGCCCGCATCCGGGAGCAGGCCCTGCAGGTCGTTGACGATCCAGGCGGCCACGGCGCCGGCGTCACCGGCGACGTCGATCGCCGCTTCGAAGAAGTCCGTCGTGGCGACGTCGGCCGTGAGCAGATCCGCCTGCTTCACCGAGAGGCCGAGGGCCTCGCGGTAGTGCTCGAAACGCTCCGCGAGCCGAGGATCGGCCGCGCGTGCGTCTCGGCGATCGTCGGAGATCCGGTCTTCGTCGGTCTGCACGATTCGAGGCGACGGCGGCGCCTTCGGGGCCGCAGACCGAGAATCGGCGACCGCCCCGGCGGCGTCGGAGTCTCCCGCCGGGCTCCAGCCGTCCCGCAGGGGCACGATGCGGTTGAAGACGGGCCGAGCGCTCGTCGACTCCGTGTCCCTCGCGAAGTACCCGAGGCGCTCGAACTGCATCCGGGCGTCCCACCCCTCCGCGTCGAGGGCATCGACCCCGACACCACCGCGCACGGCGGCCGGCTCGACCCACGCCGTCACGACCTCGCGGGACGCGGGGTTCAGTGCGTCCATCACATCCTCGCCCTCGGCGACGTCGAGCGGCTCGCGTCGCGTGAACAGGCGGTCGAAGAGCCGCACCTCGGCGGCCACCGCCGTCTCGGCGGCCACCCAGTGGATCGTTCCGCCGATCTGGCGGTCCGGCGTTCGACCGAGGGTGGCTCGATCATGGGTGCAGTGGAGCGTCATCGGGGAGCCGTCGGGGCCCTCGATCACGGCGTGACAGCGAATCACGTACCCATGGCGCAGCCGAACCTCGCGGCCGGGTGCGAGACGCTTCCACCCGGGTGGGGGATCCATCCGGAAGTCGTCGGCCTCGATCCAGATCCCCTGCCCCATCGTGAGCGAGCGCGTGGGAGAGTCGTCGCGGCCCGGGAAGAAGGGGGCCGGGAGGCGTTCGCGATGCCCCTCCGGCCAGTCGGTGATCACGACCCTCAGCGGGCGCAGCACTCCCATCACCCTCGGCGCGATCGGATTCAGGACGTCGCGCACGTGGTAGTCGAGCTTCTGTGGGTCGAAGCTCGAATTGACCTTCGTGACCCCCGCCATGCGCGCGAGCCGTCGAATGGCCTCGGCAGGGACGCCGCGCCGCCGCAGGCCCGCGATCGTGGGCATGCGGGGGTCGTCCCAACCGGAGACGTGCCCCTCGGCGACCAGGCGGATCAACACCCGCTTCGACAAGACCGTGTAGTCGAGATTGAGGCGCGCGAACTCGTACTGATGGGTGCGCGGCTCCTCGAATCGGGCGTGGTCGAGAATCCAGTCGTAGATCTCTCGATTGTTCTCGAACTCGAGCGTGCAGAGCGAGTGCGAAATCCCCTCGAAGGCGTCCTCGAGGCAGTGCGCGAAGTCGTAGAGCGGATAGATCGGCCAGCGATCCCCGGTGCGGTAGTGGTGCGCCTTGCGGATCCGATAGAACACCGGGTCGCGCATGATCATGTTGGGCGACGCCAGATCGATGCGGCCCCGGAGCACGTAGGCGCCGTCGGCGAATTCACCCGCCCTCATCCGGCGGAACAGGTCGAGGCTCTCGTCGACCGGGCGGTCGCGGTCCGGGGTGGGGACACCCGGCTCCGTGACGGTGCCGCGGGCCGACCGGATCTCCTCTTCGGAGGCGGAATCGACGTAGGCCAGGCCGTCGCGGATCAGCCCTTCCGCCACCTCGTACATGCGCTCGAAGTAGTCCGACGCGTAGTAGAGGTGCTCACCCCAGTCGTAGCCGAGCCACCGGATGTCGTCCTGCATGGAGTGGGTGAATTCCTCGTCCTCGGTCAGCGGGTTGGTGTCGTCGTAGCGCAGGTGACACCGCCCGCCGTACTCCTCGGCCAGCGAGAAGTTGAGCACGATCGACTTGGCGTGCCCCACGTGGAGGTAGCCGTTCGGCTCGGGTGGGAAACGGGTGACGACCTCGTCGTAGCGCGATTCGGCTACGTGAGCGTCGATGATCTTGCGAATGAAATCCCGGCCGGTCGCCCGGTCGGTGGCTGGGCTGTCGTCCACGGAAGGGCTCGCGCGCGGAGGGGCCGAAAGGTCACCCCGTGAAGCTATCGCGTCGCCCCGGCCTCGTCACCGCCAGCCCCCGCCGCGCGCCACGCCGCCTCCGCCTCCGCTCGACGAGCAGGGCCCTTCTCGAAGAGGTAGTACAGGGCGGGCGTGGTGGTGAGCACGAACAGCGTCGACGACAGCAGGCCACCGATCAGAGCGTAGCCGAGCGCATTCCAGATGTTGGCGTCGGCCGTCTCGCTGAACAGCACGAGCGGGAGCAGTCCCAGAACGGTCGTGGCCGTGGTCATCAGGATCGGGCGCACCCGTTCGAGGGTGCCCCTCAGGATCGCCTCCTTGAGGCTCAAATCCGGCGTTCTTCGAACGTTGTTGATGTGGTCGACGAGCAGGATGGCGTTGTTGACCACGATCCCGCCCATCATGATCACCCCGATGTAGGCCTCTCGCGTGAAGGTGGCTCGCGCGTAGAAGAAGATCAGGAACACGCCGATCAGCGCCATCGGCACCGTCAGCAAGACGGCCATCGGCTGGCGCAGGGACTCGAAGAGCGCCGCCGTGACCATGTAGACGAGCAGAATCGAGATCAGGAGCACCGCGTAGATCTGATTGCGTTCGTCGACCCCCCACCCCCACCCCTGCGTGACCTGGATCGTGTATCCAGCCGGGAGTTCGGTGTTTTCGATCAGGGCGTCGCGGTACAGGTCGCCCAGCTTGCGGGGGCCACGGAACTCGTACGCCACGCTGCGCTCGTACTGCTGGTTCTCGCGGTGGATGGTCGACAACACGTCGCGCCGATCGATCTCTACGACGTCTCCGAGTCGCACCGTGCGCCCGTCGGGTGTCTGGATCAGCGTTTCGCGCAGGCCGAGCACGTCGACGTAGTCGGCGTCGCGCACCTTCACCTCGTAGAAGAGGTCCTCCCCGCCCACCTTGATGCTCTGTTGGCCACCGGTGCCGGCGATCGCGCGGGAGAGCTGGTTGACGAGATCGGACACACTCATGTCGAACCGCGCCAGGCGGGTGCGATCGACCGCCACGGTGAACTCGGTCGCCTTGTCGCGGGTGAAGCGTCCCGAGGCGTTGGTGTCGACCTCCTGGACGCGAGCCAACCGCTCCAGGCGCCGCCCCAGATCCTCCGCGATGTCCCGCACCTTGAGGAAGTTGTAGCCGAGTACCTGGATCCGGTACGTAGGCGGACTGCTCCCCCCTCCGTAGAACGACGGACCGTAGCCCCGCACGTAGACGTCGGCTCCCGTGAAGGTGTGGCTGTACGCCAGCATCTGCTCCTTGATGGCCGGCGGAATCGCCGTGAACTCCAGCGAATCCGGAAACGTCACCTCCATGTAGGCACTCGTCTGCTGTACCGACGCCGTGAACTGCTCGACCTCGGGCAGCTGGAGCAGCTTGCCCTCGAAGAACTCCACGAGCTGATTGGTCCGCTCGAGATTGGAGCCGCGAGGGAGCGAAATCTGGATCGAGATGAACGTGCGCTGGCTGCCCCCTCCGCCCCACCGCACCCCCCGGGTCACGTACTTGTCGAAGGTGAAGCTCGAGAAGCCGAAGACCGCGAGAGTCACGAAGATCGCCACCCACGGGTGATTCAGCGTGAATCCCACGACCGAGCCGTAGAACCGCTGGTAGAGGGGCGGGCGACGCGACGACCCCGACGCCTCGGAGGCCGCGGGGCCGACCCCGAGCGAGAACTCGGGGCGCTTGCCCTTCAGGATGCGCCCTGCGATCGACGGGATGAAGGTGAAGGCCACGAACAACGAGGCGAGCAGGGTCAGTCCGACCACGATCGCCAGTGGGACGTAGAAGACGCGCAACTCGCCCTGGAGGTAGACGAAGGGCACGAAAACGATGAGGGTCGTCGCGGTCGAGGCGAGGATCGGGAGCACCACTTCGCGGGCGCCGTGCTCCGCGGCCACGCTCGCGTCTTCGCCCTTCTGCCATCGCCGGTAGACGTTTTCGAGCACCACGATGGAGTTGTCGACGATCAACCCGAAGCCCATCGCGAGCCCCATCAACGTCAGCAGGTTCAGCGTCAGGCCGCCGAAGTAGATGAGGTTGAGCGAGATCAGGACCGAAAAGGCGATCGTGGCGAAGACGAGTCCCGCCGAGCGCAGCGAGCCGAGGAATACCAGGAGCACCAGGAAGATGACGACCGCCGCGATCGCGGCCCGCGCCCGCAGGTCGGTGAGCTGCCGGCGTACGTCTTCGCTTTCGTCGTACTCCAGAATGAAGCGGCTGCCGTTGGGATTGAGGTCCTCCAGCTCCGCGAGGCGCGCTTTGACGGCATCGGCGGTGCGCACCGTGTTGGCGCCCCGCGACTTCGTCAGCGACATCGTGACGGAGGGGCGCGCGTTGATGCGCTCGAGCCGGCGGGCCTCCTCGAAGGTGTCGTGCACCGTCGCCACGTCGCCGATGCGCACGACGGTGCCGTCGACCGCCCGAATCGGCGCGAGGCGAATATCGTCGGCGCTCTGCGGCCGATTCACGATGGTGACGGTGCGCTCGTTTTCGTCCTCCCGGATGATCCCCGCCTCCTGGACGAGATCGAGCTCGTTGATGCGCTGATAGACGACGAAGGGGTTGAATCCCAGCGACCGCACCTTCTCCTCGTCGACCCGGATCTCGATTCGGCGTTCGCGCCCCCCGAAGACCCGTGTAACCGCCACGCCATCGATCTGGTTGAGCTCGGGCGCGACGACGTCTTCGAGATGCCGGTGCAGCGCCTCGAGGATGAACGGGCCGGTGAACGAGTAGCTGAGGAAGGGGCGCTGCGCGTCCTGGAATTCGCGCGGCACGTACGGCTCCACCACGAGTCCGCGCACGCCGGGCGGTAGATCCTCTTCGATCGCGGCGATCCGCTCCGAGAGCTCGAGCCGCACGAAGTCCATGTCGGCGTCGCGGTCGAAGGCGACCTCGATCGAGGCCCTTCCTTCGTAGGAGTCCGACTTGATGCTGTCGACCCCCTGCACCTGCTGGATGGCCGCCTCGAGCGGTGACGTCAGGAATGCCTCGACCGTCTCGGGACTCGACCCGGCCCAGCTGCCGCTGACCGTCAGCCGCGGCAACTGCGTGTCGGGCAGGAACTCGATCGGGATGTTCTGCCACGAGAAGAGACCGAGAAGCGCGACGGCGGTGTAGGTCATCGCCACGGCGACCGGGCGACGGATGCTGAGGCGGATCATCAGTCGGCTCCCGAGGCGGGGATCGGCTCGAGTCGAGGTTCATCCCGGGGCGACCCCTGCGCCCGCAGGCGAAGATCTTCGACGGTCTGGTACACCACCGGGACGACGATCAGAGTGAGGAGGGTTGCGACGATGAGGCCACCGATCACGGCGATGGCCAGGGGCGCCCGGAGGTCGGCTCCACGCCCGATCCCGAGGGCCATCGGGAGGAGGCCGAGCACGGTCGTCACCGTCGTCATGAGGATGGGGCGAAGCCGCACCCGGCCGGCCTGCAGGATCGCCTCCCGCAGGACCATCCCCCGAGCTCGCGCCTGGTTGATGAAGTCGACCTTCACGATCGCGTCGTTGACTACGATTCCGACCAGGATGACCACACCGATCAGACTCATCGTATTGAAGCCCTGCCCGGAGACCCACAGCGCCAACACCGCGCCCACCAGGGCGAGAGGAACCGCCATCAGGATCGTGAGCGGGTGCACGAAGGATTCGAACTGCGCGGCCAGGATCATGTAGACGAGGATCAGCGCCAGCGCGAACGCGAAGGTGAGATCGCGGAAGGAGCGCCGCATCTCTTCGTTTTCGCCGCCGACCTCCATGCGCAACTCGCGTGAGCTCGTGTAGCCGCTGAGTTCGGCCTCGATCGCCGTGATGGCGCTGCCCAGACCGCCCCGGACGACGTCGGCGTACACCGGGATCACCCGCCCCTGCTCTTCCCGCCGCACCTCCGCCGGGCCGATTGCATCTCGAATCCGCACGAGCTCACGGATCGGAACCCCCTGCACTCGAAGCCCTTCGAGGGTAGAGCGCTCGTAGCGGAGATCTCTCGGATAGCTGACCACGACGGGAATCTTGCGATCGAAGTCGACGTACTCCGTCGCCCGATCCCCCCGCATCGCACGATCGACCGTCGCCGAGACTTCGCCGGGCTCGATTCCGTACTGGGCCGCCTGCTCGGTGAGGATCTCGACGTCGATCTGCGGGGTGCCCTCTTCGGCGCCCACCCGCACGTTGCCGAGCATGTCGAGCTGCGCCAGGCGGGCCCGCACCTCCTCGGCCCGCCCCATCAGGAGGCCCAGGTCGTCTCCGCGCACGCGCACCGACACGTCGGCGTCGGACCCCCCCAGAATGGTGCCCAGCGCCGTGGCCTGCCCCGCCTGGAAGGACAGCGCCCCCGGCGGGAACGCGCCCTGGAGGGGTGCCAGGCGGTCGAGTACGTCGGCCGTGCGCACGCCCTCGAGCAGGCGCACCTGGAACTGCGCGGTGTTCAGGCCGGTCTCCTCCTGACCCTCGGCGTAGGCGCGCACGTCGCGCCCCACCCGGCCGAACACCGCCTCGACACCGGGATCCTCGAGCAACGCCGTTTCGATCTGTTCGGCCGCCTCGGCGGTGGTCTCGATGCCCACCCCCTCGTCGAGCTGGAGCCGGATGTCGAACGCCCCCTGATCGACGTTGGGCAACAGGTCGCGCTGCAACATCGCACCGAGCGCGAGTGTGCCGAGGAGCGCGAGGGTCGACAGCCCCAGGACACGTCCGGGATGCACGAGCGACCACTCCAGCGCGCCGTGGTAGCGCTCGGCGAAGCGGTCGAAGGCCCGATCGAAGGCGTCGAGGAACGGTCGAGTCACCCGCCCCACCGTCCGGCCGAAGCCCGACCACCAGAACTCCGCCAGCGACCGCGCGAGACGCACGACGAAGCCGATCACCTTGAAGGGGGCGAACACGATGGCGAACCACCCCCACTGCACCCAGCCGAGCCCTTTGGGCCGCGCTCGCAGCTCCGGATCGGGATCGGGGGCCTTCGCTTCGCCCCCCGAGAAGCGCGCGGCCAGCGCAGGCAGCAGAGTGAGCGCGACGAGCAGAGAGGCGATGAGCGAAAAGGCCACCGCCAGAGACAGATCGCCGAACAGCTCCCCGGCGACCCCTTCGACGTAGATGATCGGGCCGAAGACGGAGATGGTCGTGAGGGTGGAAGCGGTGATCGCGCCCTGCACCTCTTCGGCTCCGATCGCGGCCGCCTCGAGCCCCGACTTCCCCTCCTCGCGGTGCCGGAAGACGTTTTCGAGTACGACGATGGAGTTGTCGACCAGCATGCCCACGCCGAGGGCGAGTCCACCGAGACTCATGATGTTGAGCGAGACGCCGGCCGCCTCCATGAGGGCGAAGGTGCCGACCACGGAGATGGGGATCGCGGTGGCGATGGCGAAGGGATAGCGCGAGTCGCGCAGGAAGAGGAAGAGGACGAGGAAGGCGAGAATGCCCCCGAAGACCAGCGCCTGGACCACATTGCTGATCGACGAGGCGATGAACCCCGCCTGCGAGTAGGCGACGTCGAGCTGGATCTCCGGGAACTCGAGGCGCAGCAACTCCAGAACGTCGTCGACGGCGCGGGCGACGGTGACCGTATTCGCCCCCGACTCCTTGAAGATGAGGAGCCCCACCGACTCGACTCCGTCGTAGTACGCCATCGACTCGCGCTCGGCGAAGCCGTCGGTCACGGTGCCGATGTCCTGCACGCGCACCAGCCGGTAGCCCGGCTCCCCCTCCTCGTCGGTGTCGCCCGTGGCCTGCTGGGCCACCACCACGTCGGCGATCTCCTCGACCGTCTGGAACTCGCCCATGGTGCGCAGCGGATAGCGGTACCGACCCTGCAGGATCGTCCCGCTGCCGCCGCTGACGTTGGACTGCGCCAACGCCTGGCTGACCTGCGCGATCGTGAGTCCGTACGCATCCATCCTACGGGGGTCGACCTCGACCTGGATCTCGCGGTCGAGTCCCCCCGACACCGCCGCCTGCGCGACGCCGTCGAGCTGCTCGAGCCGTCGCCGGAAGACCGTCTCGGCGAGCTCTTTGGTCGTCCACAGATCCTCCGGCCCTGCGACGCTGAGCGTCATGATGGGCTCGGACTCGGGGTCCACCCGCAGGATCCGGGGGCGGGTCGCCGTCTCGGGAAGCCCCTCGCGCAGGTTGTCCATCCGCTCCCGCACGTTGAGCATCGCGTAGTCCATGTCGGAGCCCCACGCGAACTGCAGCGTGACCAGGCTGACCCCCTCGCGCGACATCGACGACACCCGCTCGACCCCGGATACGGCTGCGGCCTCGGCTTCGACCCGCTCCGTGATCAGCCGCTCGACCTCGGCCGGCGCGACGTCGGGATACGAGGTGTAGACCACGAGCCTCGGGTAGCTGACGTCGGGCAGCAGGTCGATCGGCAGGCGGATGTAGCTGATCGCCCCGAGGAGGATGACCGCGAGGAACAACATCGCGACCGCAACCGGACGCCGGGTCGAGGTGCGGGGGATCGACACCGATCAGCCTCCCGCCGCCGGGCGCACCGGCCCGCCGACCGCCGTCTCCAGCGCGATCAGCGCATCGACGAAGCCGTAGCGCGCCTGGATCACCTGACGGCGCCCGGTGGCCTCCTGCTCGACGGCGTCCTGGAGTTGCTCGAAGGTGCGCGTGCCGAGGCGGTACTCCTCGCGAGCGAGGCGGAGCGCGTCTTCGGCGATTTCGACCGAACGGGTCGCCAGCCGGAGCGTCTCGCCCTGGTCACGCAGGTTGATCAGCTGCGAGCGTACCTCCTGCTCGGTCTGGAGGCGCGTTTCGTCGAGCGTCTCCTGCTGGTTGTCGAGGGTGACTTTGGCCTGGGCCTCGGCAGCGGTACTGCCGAAGTAGTCGTTCAGGAAGGGGATCGAGAGCGAGGCGCTGAAGGAGCTCTGGACCCGATCCTCGAGACCGAACGAGAAGAATGCGTCGCTCTCGCGGGTCTGCAGGAACGGCCCCCAGTTGTAGCGCAGATTGATGGTGGGCCACTTCCACTGACCCGCTGATGCGACGCCGACCCGCGCCTCATCGACACCCGCCACCGCCGTACGCACCTGCGGATTGTCGCCGAGCGCGCGGGCCACCAGTCCGTCGGCGTTGAGCGTGGCCGGGTCGAACACAGGGAGGGCTTCCGACTCGGGGCGGAGGGCCGGCAGTTCGGTATCACCCAACGTCGTCCGTAGCGTCAACAGCGCCTGCTCATATGAGGTGCGCTGCTGCTGAATCGCCAATAGCTGCTGCTCCACCGCGAGTTCCGCCTGCAACACGTCGACCTGGGTGTTTCGAGCGAGCCCAAAGAGACGCTCCGCCGTCTCGAGATCCCTTCGTCGGGCGTCGGCGATCGCCTCCTCGACCGACAGCAACTCCCGCTGCTCGAGAGCGTCGAAGTACTGCCGCTCCACATCTGCGCGAAGCGTGGCCTGCGCCCCGTCCAGGGTCAGCACACGGCCGCGGTTGACCTGCTCCTGGCGGCGGCGCTCGTTGAGGAAGCTGAGTCCCTGGATGCTCCAGTTGAGGGTGACGCTCTGCCCGCTGTTCGACGTGTAGATCCAGTTCGCCTCGGGGTTCTCCAGAGGAAAGCCGAGGGGGTCGAGGGCCACCCTCTGAAGATTCCCATTATAGGTGGTCGAGAAGAGGTTTCCTTGTACGTCCGGCAAGAGCGACCCGAACAAGCTACTCCGCGTCTCGACCCCGTTCAGCCCCAGCGAGTTTTCGGCTCGCCGCACGGCGGGGTTGGCTCCGAGCGCGATCCCGAGCGCGTCGTCGAGCGACAGCACCAGGGTGTCGGGTTGCTGGGCCTGAGCGGCGAGGGGCAGCACGCCCATCCCGAGCGCGGCACAGACGAGCCCCACCCCGACAGCGGTCGCCCCTCTCCCGGCGGCACCCCTCGAGCGATCGGACCTGCCCACACCGCATCCCCCACCACCACGCCCGGTCGGCGCCCGGCCCGTGGCGACCCGCGCGCTGCCGAAGGCCCTCACGACCCCGGCCTCCCCCCTGCCCGGCGCGGGTTGTCGACGAGTTGGATGCGCGTGTCGTGGGCGAGGTAGTGGTGCCCATCGATCAGCACGATGCTGCCGGGGTCGATCGGATCGGTGTCCTCGCTCGGCACGATCTCGATGAACTGCTCGTTTTCGCGCCCCGTCTGCACGTAGTTCCACTTCGCCAGCCCCTCGTCGTCTTCGCCCTCGAACAGATAGACCATCGTGCGCCGACGCCCCTCACCTCGCTCCAGGATGGCCGATCGAGGCACCAGGATCCGATCGGCGAAGCTACGGGCATTGATCGTCACATCGGCGTACATACCCGGTTTGATTCGACCCTGGGGGTTCGGAAGGTGGATGGTCACCCGCCCCGTCCGCTCTGCCGAGACCACCGGGTTGAGCGTCTGGATCCTGCCGGTGAAGGTCTCGCCGGGGAACGCCGCGAAGGTGACCTCGGCGGTGCGCCCCTCGGCCAGGTAGCCCAACTCGGCCTCGAGCACGTTGACCTCGACCTTGATCGGATCGAGATCTACCACGGTCATCAACTCGGTGCCTGCCCCCGCCTGCTGCCCCTCCACCACGAGCAGGTCGGCGATGCGCCCCTCGAAGGGCGCCCGGACCGTCGCCCGCTCCAGGCGCAGTCGAGCCTGCGCGAGCGTCACCTCGGCGGCCCCGAGCCCACTCGAAGCCCGCGCCACCGTATCGCGCCGCGCCCGGATCCTCGGATCGTCGATCTCGTCGTCGAAGAGGATCGTGGCTTCGTACTGGGCCTGGGCGTTGGCCCGCTCGGCCTCGGCCCGCGCCACCTCCAGGGCGAGCTCCAGCGTGTCGATCTGCACGATGGTCGAGCCGACCGAGACGCGTGAGTTCTCCCGAACCGGGACCGCCTGGATCACCCCCTCCACCTGGCTGGCCACCGTGGCGCGCCGGAAGGCCTCGGCCTGACCAGACGCCTGGACGGTTTCCCACAGCGTGTCGCGCACGACGGGTACACCGCTGACCGGCTGCGGGAGGTCGGTGCTGAACTGATCGCCGGCCGCCCCCAGATCGACGCCGAGCGAGTCGGCGGTCGCCGTCGCGGCGCCGGGTCCCTCTTCATCGGTCGATTCGGGCCGCAGCCGCCACCAGGTGCCACCGGCGACGGCCGCGACGACGATGACGATGGTGAAGATCGAGAGCGTGCTTCGCGAGAATGCCATCGGCGCTTCGAGTCCGGGTGGGAGAGTACGTCTGCTCGGCCGTCTCGGCCTTCGAGAATGAGACGTAGAGCTCCGGTCCACCGTTGCCGCAACTCCGCCCGACCCTACGACCGACCTGACCCGCGCATTCTATGCGAGCCCTCGGGGATCAGGCAATGAACCGATGCGACAGGGTGTACGGGTAAGCTACGCCCGCGCCTCGGGAGCGATACCTCACCGTGACAAGCGCGACGCGGCGCGATAGCGTCGTCCATGCTCCTTCTTCGACTCTCCACCGGCCTCGCCGCCCTGCTCGCTGCGGCCGCGTGCGATCCGGGAGTCGACATCGACCCGGCGTGGGCCGACGCACCCCTCCCCTCGCCCGGTGACCCCGTCGACGACGAGGTGGCCGACGCCGGAGCGTGGCTCTTTCGGCGGAATTGCGCCGCATGCCACCACATCGGTGACTCGTCGATGCTCGGACCCGACCTCGCCGGGGTGACCCGCCGCCGGAGCGCACCGTGGATCGCCGCGATGATCCGGAATCCGGATTCCATGCTGGTCGCCGACTCGATCGCGCAGCGCCTCCTCGCGGAATACCAGGTTCCGATGGCGAATCGCCGACTCGACGGAGCTCGGGTCCGGGCGTTGCTCGAGTTCCTGCATCGCGCCGACGCGGGCGAGGGAGGCGGCGCCCTCCAACCCGCCGCAACCGCCGACACGAGCGGCGTGACACCGTCGGGACTCGCTTGGCGACGCTCCGGACGGGGCCCCCTGGTGGTTCTGGTCCACGGCACCAACCTCGACCGCGCTGTCTGGAGTCGTCTGCGCCCCGCTCTCGCCCGGTCGCGAACCGTCGTGGAGTACGACCTTCGCACCCACGGAGGCTCGAGCGACACCCTCGGGCCCTGGTCCGAGGTCGGTGACCTCGACGATGTCTTGAGTGCGGCGGGGGTGGCCAGTGACGATCCGATCACCCTCGTTGGCCTCTCCGCCGGTGCCGGCATCGCGCTCGAGTTCGCCCTCACTCGCTCGTCGCGCGTCGAGCGCCTCGTGCTCGTGTCGCCCTCCGTGCGTGGATTCGCTCCGCGGCCGGGCGAGGTCCCCGACGTCTTCGGAGGGGTGCGCGACGCCCTCGAGGGGGGCGATTCGACGGCAATCGGGGACGCCATGGTCGCCCTGCCCACCTTCGAGGTCGGCGACGCGGATCGGCCCGACGTCGACGCCATGGTCCGACGCAACCTGCGCCTCTTCGCGATCGACCCGACGTGGGCCATCCCCGCCGTGCCCGCCCCCCTCGAGCGCCTCGGCGAGGTGGCAGCTCCCGCGATCGTGGTCGTCGGGACGCTCGACTTCCCTGCCACCCGCCGACTCGCCGACGAATTGGTCGCCGGGCTGCCCTCGGCACGCGCGCAGGTGGTCGACGGGGGGCGGCACCTGCTCCCCATCACGGACCACGCGGCCGTCCTCGAAGCGATTCTCGGGAGCGAATAGATGGAGCTCGACGGCCTCGACATCTGCCTCCTGACCGACCAGGACCTCGAGGCCGGCCTACCTCTGCCGGCCGACGACTGGCCCTGCGACCCGCGCCCCTACCTCCCCGAAGCCGAGTGGGTGGTGCAGCCGCTCGAGAAGGAAGACGCGGTGGCGACCCTGCTCCAGGTGGCCCGCCAGGGCTTCGACGTCTACTTCAACCTGTGCGACGGCGCGTGGGACGAATCCAGGCCGGGCATCGAGGTGGTGCATACCCTCGAGCGCCTCGACGTCGCCTTCACCGGCGGACACTCCGGCTTCTTCGAGCCCTCGCGCGAAGCGATGAAGCGGGTCTGCGCGGCGACGGCGGTCGGGTACCCCGCCTACGTCGAAATCCGGTCGGACGAAGACATCGAGCGCGCCGCGGAGAGCCTGCGCTTTCCCCTGATCGTGAAGCACCCGTCGAGCTACGCAAGCGCGGGACTGACCCCGGCCTCCCGCGTCGAGACCGTCGACGAGCTGTACACGCAGGTGAGCCGGATGCGCGGACTGTTCCACGGTGCTCTCGTCGAGGAGTTCATCGAAGGCGACGAGTACACGGTGCTGGTGGCCGAAAATCCCGACGACCCCGACCGGCCGGTCACCTACCAGCCGCTCGTGTACCGCTTTCCCGAGGGAGAGTGTTTCAAGCACGAGGACCTCAAGTGGGTCGACTACGACGGACTCGAAGCTCGCCCGGTCGACGACCCGGCGCTCGACGCGCGCCTTCGCGACTGCTCGGCCCGCTTCTTCCGAGGGCTCGACGGATCGGGCTATGCGCGATGCGATATCCGCGTCGACCGGTCCGGGAAGGTGTTCATGCTCGAACTCAATCCCAATTGCGGTCTCTTCTACCCGCCGACGGACCCGTCCAGCGCCGATCTGATCCTCCAGTGGGATCCCGCCGGCCACGCGGGCTTCGCGCGCACCGTCGTACGCGCGGCTCTGGCGCGACATGAACGGGCGCGTCGAACGTGGCGCGTCGAGCACGTGCCGGGGCGAGGCTACCAGCTCGCGGCCGCGGTCGCGCTCGACGCCGGCGCCCTGATCCTGACCCGCGAAGAGGGCCAGCACCCCATCGTCGCGCGCAGCCACCTCGAAGCCATGCCCGAGGCCGAACGCCGCGAGGTACTGCGGGGTGCGTGGCCGCTCGGCGGCGCCGCCTGGGCCGTCCCCGCGGACGATCCGATGCAATGGCGGCCGATCAACCACAGCTGTGATCCGAACGCGTGGGTGTCGGGGCTGCAGCTCGTGGCTCGACGACCCCTGGCCCCCGGCGACGAGATCACGGTCGACTACGCCACCCTCTTCGACGATATCCACCCGGAAACGGAATGCGACTGCGGCACGGTCGATTGCCGAGGCACGATCGGTGGAGCGGCCTGGCAGTGTGATGAATTGGAGAGGTACGGCAGTTTCGTCGCGGACTACATCCTGGAGCGCAGGCGCTATCTCTGAGCCTCCAGAAGGGCCGTGCGCACCCGCTCCATCCGTCGAAGGCGGACCGCCGACCCGAGCTCGATCCCGACCGCCAAGACGGTGAGTGCGACCGCGACCACCAGGAGCGGACCCTGCCCCTCGCCGAGGCCCCAGAAGAGCTGCACCGCCCAACCCAGCGCCATGGCCAGTCGCGCCGTGAGCCGCTGATCGCGAACCGACTCGCCGCGCCGATCCAGCCGGTCGAGGGCGTCGGCCCGCGCGACGGCGCGCTCCCCCGCCTCGGCACCCGTGACGATCGGGAGGGGCGTCGGCCCGGTTGGCGGGAGGCTCGACGGTGGCACCGAGGTCGGCGTCGCGTCCGGCCTCACCGGCGGTAGCTCCGATGCTCCCCGGCGGGGAAGACCGCGGGACACGCGCCGCCCCCGGCGACCACGTCGGCCGTCGACGACGACGTGGGTCGCAGGAACACGAAGCGCCCAGAGGCCTGATAGCACACCTCACCCACGACGTCCTGCGGGTCGATGGCGACGGCCGCATCGATGGAGCCGGCGATGCCCGCCACCCGAACGATCGTGCCCGAGAGGTCCAAGCCGACGGCGAATCGCTCCGAGTACGTAGCATCGGGGGGGTGCGACGTGAGGAACCACTCGCCCGCCACCCCTCCCCGCGCCACCACGTCGTCGATGGAGCGACACGGGGCGCCGGGTACCGGGACGCCGCCGATGGAAGCGAACCGGGCCGCATACGAGCCGCGGATCGAGGCCTCGAAGAGCTCGAAGCCACACACACTACCGAGCTTCGTGTAGTCGCTCGTCTGCCGGTAGCGCTCCGCATTGGGGCCGACCCCCTCGGCGTCGAGGTCGTAGACCCCGAAGTCGAAACCGAGCACCGGATCGGCCCCTCCCTGCTCCGCCCGTCCGATCGACTCTCCGGCACGCACCAGCACGGGACCGACCTCGACGAGGATCGACGACGGGTCGGTTCGGGGCACCAGGGCCGCAATGTCGGCTCGGGGCGCGTCGATGTGGCCGAGGCGAAGACGGAAGCGCGAATTGATCTCGAACTCCAGCCCGTAGTCGTCCGACGCCCCGACCCACGTCGCGCGGGTCAGCGTCATGTCGACCGGCGCGACGACGTCGATCGAGGCCGGTGAAAACCGGACGAAGGCGTGCCCCTTGATCTCGTCACCGCTGATCGAGCCCGGAGGCACGATCTGGGCGACACCGGCAGGATCGACGAGCGCCACCTCGAAGGTCGGCCGGGAGGCCGGCGGAGGCTCGTCGGTACCCGTCGCGTCGGATCCGCAGGCCGCCCATACGAAGAGTGCGGACGCCACGGCCGCGGCGCGCCCTCTCGGCCCCGCCGTCACGCCGGCCGGCCCGTCAGCTCTTCGCCTCGGCCGGCTCGGCCTCGCCGTAGTGCGTACGGACGTACTCGTCGAGGATCACCTTGAACTCGTCCACGAGCCCCTCGCCCTTGAGCGTCGTGTAGTGCTCGCCATCGACGTACACCGGCGCCTTGGGTTCTTCGAAGGTGCCCGGGAGCGAAATCCCGAGGTTGGCGTGCTTCGACTCGCCGGGACCGTTCACGACGCACCCCATCACGGCCACATCCATGTCTTCGACCCCCGGGTACTGGCTGCGCCACTCCGGCATGCGCTCGCGGATGTAGCCGGTGATGTCTTCGGCCATCTCCTGGAAGAAGGTCGACGTCGTGCGCCCGCAGCCCGGACACGACGTCACCTGCGGCTCGAAGCTCCGGATCGCGAGCGACTGCAGGACCTGCTGCGCCACCCGCACTTCTTCGGCCCGATCGCCGCCGGGGCGCGGGGTGAGGGAGACACGGATGGTGTCGCCGATCCCCTGAATCAAGAGGGGCGCGAGCCCCGCCGTCGTCGCCACGATTCCCTTGGCGCCGAGACCTGCCTCCGTCAGACCGAGGTGGAGAGGGTAGTCCGACAGGGGAGCGAGCAGCTCGTAGACCTTGATGAGGTCGGGCACCACCGAGACCTTGGCCGACAAGATGATGTAGTCGTGGGGGAGCCCGACCGACTCGGCCAATGCGGCGGAGCGCATCGCGCTCTCCACGATGGCGTCGAGGAGGACGGCCTTCGCCCCCTTCGGTTCCGCGAGGGCGGCGTTGGCATCCATCATCTCGGTGAGGAGTCGCTGGTCGAGCGATCCCCAGTTGACGCCGATCCGCACCGGCTTGCCGTAGTCCAGCGCGACCTCGACGATGCGGGTGAAGTTCTCGTCGCGTCGGGTGGAGCCCACGTTGCCGGGATTGATGCGGTACTTGGCCAGGGCCGCGGCCGCCTCGGGATACTTCGTGAGCAGCAGATGCCCGTTGTAGTGGAAGTCGCCGATGATCGGCACGTCGAGACCGGCATCCTCCACCCGCTGCACGATCTCGGGCACGGCCCGGGCCGACGCATCGTTGTTGACCGTGACGCGCACCATCTCGCTCCCGGCCAGCGCCAGGTCGACGACTTGCTGCGCCGTGCCCTCGGCATCGGCGGTGTCGGTGTTGGTCATGGACTGCACCCTGACCGGATTGGACCCACCGACACCCACGTGGCCGACCTTCGTTTCAACGCTGGTCCTGCGCTCCCAGATGCTCACGTACGGCTCCTGACGGTTTTTCGTATCGTGCCCGTAGACTCCGAAAACCCCTTGGCGGCCCTGGGGATCCCGCCGACTACCTCAGTTTGCGCAACAGATGGAGAAGGCCCAGCGGCGTGTCACCGAGGTCGGCCGGCTGAAGCACCTCGTGGTACCGATCCAGGTGATCGGCCACGTACTCGGCGATGTGCTTCATCGAGATCACCTCGTAGCCGGCCCGCTCGCCGGTCGCACCGCTACCGAAGGCGACGAGGCGGATGCGCGCAGGTATCCCCGCCTCCCGCGAGGTCAGCGACGCCTCGCCGGTGCGCGCCAACTCTTCGACGGTTCGGCTCAGCGCGGACTCCGGGCAACACCCCACCCTTCGGAGGGCGGTCTCGAGGGCCGCCGCCGAACGAAGGGTGTCGTTCACCCTCGCCTTGCCCTCCTTCACCTCGGCGACGATGACGTCCATGACATCGCGATCGTCGACGAGTACCGGATCGACGCGCATGTGCAGGTCGTCCGACCGCCCGGGCTCTCCGCGGGGGACGACGTATTCGGCGCGCGGGAAGCGCACCGCCAACAGGTCGAGGTCGGTCACCTCCACGAAGTCGCCCCGCCGCCTCTGCCGGATGACCGGCAGTTCCGATACCGTGAAGTAGCCGTTCAGGTGGAGATACGACTGGACCAGACGAACACCGGAGTTCATGGCGGGTGTATGCGAGGGAGGGGTCGGGTTCCGTCCAGCGGGTGTTGGCGGAGAACCCGCCGATACTCAACTTGACCACAGCGACGCACCGCGTCTAGCTAGCCCTCAACCCGGACGACGGCACATGAGCGACCTCGATTCCGCCCCCCCCTCCGCGGGCCGAACGGTCCTGCGGTGGACCGAGCGAATCGTCTTCGTCGTGCTCGTGTTGTTCGTCGTCCACCGACTGGGGCCGCAGCTCTCGGCGCTGACCGGGCTCGGACCGATCGAGGGATCGACCCCATCGTTCCAGGCCACCCTCTTCGACGGCACCGTCATGGGGTCGCACGAGCTGCGCGGCAAGGTGGTCGTGCTCAACGTGTGGGCCACGTGGTGTCCGCCGTGCCGGGTGGAGATTCCGGCGCTTCAGAAGCTGCACGAGGTGTACTCCGACGACGCCGACGTCGTGGTGCTGGGCCTGGCGACGGACGTACAGGGCTCCCGGGTGGTGGAGCCGTTCCTCCGCGAACGAGGCGTGACCTACGCCAACGGTCTCCTCGACCGCGACACCCGGCGTGCGCTCGGGGGCATCTCGCACACCCCCACCACACTCGTCATCGGGCCGGACGGGGTCGTGCGCCATCGTGTGCTCGGCTTCTTCGCCCCGCCGGCCATGCGGGCGGCGGTGTCGCGGCTTCGACCCACGCCGGAGGGCGCGTGAGCGCTCACCTCGCCCAGCGCCCCCCCGAGCGCCTCGCCCCCGATCGCCGTGTCGGGGTGTGCCTCGCCGGAGCGTTGATGGTCGCCGTGACCGCCTGCGGGGGCGACGGCCAGACCGAGCCGGTCACCCGCGCCACCGAGGTGGAGGTGCTCGCTGGGGCGGGCCAGATCGGGCTCCATGGGGTGCCGCTCCCCGACTCGCTGGTGGCCGTCTTCCGGGGGAGCGATGGCCCCGTGGCCGGGCTGTCGGTGACCTGGACCGTTCTCGGCGGCGGGAGTCTCGACGTCGCCCGCTCCCGCACCGACGCGCGCGGTCGCGCGGCCGCTCTCTTCACCCCGGGCCGCGGTCCCGACTCGGTGCGGGTGGAGGGCGATGGGCTCGAGGTGATCGTCCGTGCCCGCGGCGACAGCGCCGACGCCGGCACGGTGCACATCGGTCGGAACGCCTACGTCGACTACGAGGCGGGGGATCTGCCGATCATCGTTTCGGCGGGCCACGGCGGACGGCTCGAGCCGGGTGAGATTCCAGACCGCACCTTCGGCGTCGTCGGGAGCGACCGGAACACCGACCAGGTCGCCGAGGCTCTCGCCGACGCAATCGAGGCGCGCATGGGGGGCCGCCCCCACCTCGTCATCAGCCGGCTTCACCGACGGAAGCTCGACCCGAATCGCGAAATCGTCGAAGCGGCGCAGGGCAACCCGCGGGCCAAGCACGCCTGGTTGGAGTACCACACCCTGCTCGAGCACGCCAGCGAACGGGTCGCCGCACGCCACGGTCGCGGGCTCTACCTCGATCTCCACGGTCACGGGCATCCGATCCAGCGGCTCGAGCTCGGGTACCTGCTCAGCGCCACCGACCTCGCCCGCACCGACGCCGAACTGGATGGAGGATCCTGGGCGGCCAGCAGCAGCATCCGCACGCTCGCGGCCGAGGCGGGCGTGCCGTTTTCGGTGGTCCTGCGGGGGCCCGAGTCGTTCGGCGGTCTGATGGAAGACGCCGGGTACGCCGCCACACCCAGCGACATCCAACCCGACCCCGGTCCCAACCCGTTTTTCAGCGGCGGCTACAACACGCGTCGACACGGATCGCTGTCGGGTGGCCCGATCAGCGGGATCCAGATCGAGGCCCAGTACACCGGACTGCGCGACACCTCGGCTTCGCGAGCGGCGTATGCCGCTGCGCTCGCCGCCTCGATCGAGGCCTACCTCGACCGGTGGTACGCCGAGCTCGACGGCAACCGATAGCCTCCCCGTTCGCGTCGAACGCCCGAGCGAGCGCCGAGGGTCGCCGATTCAGGACCCCGGCTCTCCACCGACCCGCGGCAGTGGGCCGTGGGTCGAAGGTGTCTCCCGCGACGGAGCAGCGACCGTGATGAAGACGTGTGGATGGTGGGGAGGAGTCGTGACGGCCGCGCTCGCGGCCACGCCCCTCGCAGGACAGGAGCTCCCGGATCGGGACCGACCGATCGAACCGGATCTGGAGGAGGTCTACTCGGTCGGGGCGTTCGACGGCGAGCTCTGGGAAACCTTCGGCTCGATCCGGCAGGCAGCGTTCGACGGCGCCGGCAACCTGTACGTGCTCGATACCGACAACCACCGGGTCGTGGTGGTGAGCCCCGACGGCGACTTCGTGCGGGAATTCGGCGAAGAGGGGGAGGGGCCCGGAGAGTGGCGCTATCCCGGATCGATGGCGGTCATGCCCGACGGGACCGTGGCGATCGCCGACGCCGGGCATCGCGCCTTCCAGCTCTACTCGCCCGAGGGAGAATACCAACGATCGATCCCGATGGACGCATCCGACGGCGGCGTCTCCGTGGGAAGCCTCTTGCCCCTCCCGGACGGCACCGGCTTCTACGATGCCGCCGGCGGGCAGCTGCGCATCCGCATGTCGAGCGGGGGCTCCCCCGCCCTACCCCAAGGCCGCCCCATCAAGCGGACTCGACTGGCCGACGGGGTGTCGGAGGTGGTCTTCACGGCCTGGAAGCCGGAGGCCGATGCGGGCGAGCCGCGGCTTCGAACCGAGGGGGGCTCGATCAGCTTCAACCTCGGGGGCGCGGGGCCGAGGGTGTTCGAGCCCTCGCTCCACACCGGGGTCCTGCCCGACGGCGGTCTCGCGATCGTGGACTCGACGACCTACACCGTGAAACTCCTGGGGGCCGACGGACGTGGGCGCGGACGGATCACACGCCCGTCGCTCGGCCCCACCCCTGTCACCGACCGCATCGAGGCCCGAGAGCGGGAACGGCAGCTCGAGGCGCTCGACGCCGGCCAGGGCCCGCAGATGCGCGTGGTGATGCGCGGCGAGGGCGGCCGCGATCTTTCACCCTCGGCCGACCAGATTCGTGAGATGCAGCGCGATCGCGTTGAACAAGCGGTGTTCTACCCGGAGATCCCCGTCCTCTCGCGCTTCGGAGTAGCGCCTACCGGCACGATGTGGCTGCAGCGCTCGACCGTCGACCCGACCCGGGTGGGCCCGATCGATCTCGTGTCGGCCGAGGGCCGCTACCTCGGTACGGTGGCCGCCGGGGAACTGACGATCCCCGCAGCCTTCGGCCCCGATGGGCGCGTCGCGTTTCTCACCCGCGACGAGTTCGACGTACCTTCGGTCGTAGTCCGTCGACTTCCCGCCGATCTTCGCTGACTCCGTGTGCGCCCCACCCTTCCCGTTGGACTCGTTCGTCATCCGCTCGAGCCCGATCCGTCGCTGCGGGCGTGGGACTCCGCCGACGCGCTCCTCCTCGATTGGCTCGCTGGCCGCGCCGAGACGGGGCCGACCTTCCCGGTCGGTCCCGCCGGCGCCTCTCTGGCGGAGACCGTCGTGGTCGGAGACCGTTTCGGCGCACTCGCGCTCGGACTCGTTCTTGCGAGCCCGGAGGGACACCTGCGGGTCTTCGGCGACAACGTCCTGGCCGACGAGGCGATCGCGAGGAACGCGCGCCGCGTAGGTGTCGCCTCGACCCGATGGAGCTTCGCCGAGACCACGGAGCTGGACGCGCTGCCCGCCCACTCGGTGACGCGGGTCGTCTACAAGGTGCCCCGTGATCTCGGCACCCTGGAGCACACGCTTCATTCGCTGCGCCGGGTCATGCCCCCGGGCGCCGAACTCGTGGGCGGAGGCATGACCCGGCAGGTGCATACCTCGACGTTGAAGCAGCTGGAGTCGATCGTCGGGCCGACCCTCACCTCGCACGCCCGCAGACGGGCCCGGCTGATCCACACGCGCGTCGATCCGGCGCTCGAGCCGCCCGCCGACCCGTGGCCGATCTGGTGGGAGTTCGAAGGGATCCGCACGTGCAACCACGCGGGAGTGTTTTCGGCATCGGGCCTCGACCAGGGAACGCGCGTGCTGCTCGAACACCTTCCTCGCCTGATCGAACGTCTCCCACCGGACGCCCGATCCGTGGTCGACCTCGGCTGCGGCAACGGCATACTCGGCACCTGGCTGGCGCGAGCCCGCCCGGGGGTCGACCTCGAGTTCCGCGACGTCTCCTTCACGGCCCTCCGCTCGGCGGAGGCCACCTTCCGGGCCACCTTGCCCGACGAGCGCGCCCGTTTCACGGCAGCCGACGGAATGCACGGACGAGACGCCGCCTCGGTCGACCTCGTCGTCTGCAATCCTCCGTTCCACGCGCAGGGCGCACGGGGCGACCGCACGTCGGGCGTGATGTTCGCCGGAGCCCATCGAGCGTTGCGACCCGGAGGCCAGCTGTGGGTCGTCGGGAACCGCCACCTGGGGTATCTCAAACGGCTGCGGCGGCGCTTCGGCGAGGCCGACCTCGTGGCCGACCACCCCCGCTTCCAGGTGATCCGCGCCGCACGCCGGTCCGGCTGAAGCCGGGGGGCTTGCCGTTCCGGCGCAGGGGCCGGATTCTGAGCCGCCCGACCATCCTCCCGGAGACTGCGATGCGCCGCACCCGCCCTGTTCGATCCCGCCTCCCCTTCGCGCTCCTCGTCGGGCTCGGCAGCGCCGTGCCGACCGCGCCCGCGGAGGCACAGACCGACGCCTCGCCGCCGGTCGACCCCGCGGCATTCCAGGCGATGCAATGGCGAGGCGTCGGCCCGTTCCGCGGCGGAAGATCGGTCGCCGTCTCCGGGGTAACGCGCGACCCCATGTCGTACTACATGGGCACCGTCGGGGGCGGTGTCTGGAAGACCACCGATGCGGGCACCACCTGGCAGAACGTCACGGATGGTCAACTCGGCACCTCGTCGGTCGGGGCAATCGCGGTGTCGGAGTCCGACCCGAACGTGGTCTACGTCGGGATGGGCGAGCACGCCGTCCGGGGCGTAATGACGTCGCACGGAGACGGCGTGTACCGCTCCACCGACGCCGGCAAGACGTGGGTCCACCTCGGGCTGGACCGGTCCCGCGCGATCTCGCGCATCCGGGTCCATCCCGACGACCCCGACGTGGTCTACGTGGCGGCCCAGGGGGCTCCGTACGGGGCCAACGAGGAGCGGGGCGTCTACCGGTCGGCCGACGGCGGCGCGACGTGGGAGAAGATCCTGTACGTCGACGAAAACTCGGGAGCGTCCGACCTCGCCATGGACATGACCAACCCGCGGATTCTGTACGCCTCCTTCTGGGAGCACCGTCGCCTCCCCTGGCAGGTGCAGTCGGGTGGTGAGGGGAGTGGCTTCTGGAAATCGACCGACGGCGGCGATACCTGGACGCCGATCGACGACGGACTGCCGGACATGATGGGGAAGACGGCCATCGACGTCTCGCGGGCGAACCCGGACCGGCTCTTCGCCATCGTCGAGGCCGACCCCGGTGGCGGCGTCTTCCGCTCCGACGACGCCGGGCGCAGCTGGCAGCGGGTGAACGAAGACTGGACGCTGCGCGCGCGGGCCTGGTACTACATCGAGATCTTCGCCGACCCGGTCGACCAGGAGACGGTCTACGTACTCAACGCCCCTATGATGAGGTCGATCGACGGCGGGCGTACCTTCTCCAACGTGCCGGTCCCGCACGGCGACAACCACGACCTCTGGATCAATCCGACCGACAACACGGCGATGATCAACGCCAACGACGGCGGCGCCAACGTGTCGTTCAACGCGGGCCGAAGCTGGTCGACCCAGCAGAACCAACCCACCGCCCAGTTCTACCGGGTCGCCGTCGACAACCAGTTTCCCTATCACATCTACGGCGGTCAGCAGGACAACTCCACCGTCGCCACGGCGAGCGCCGGGAGCGGCGGAATCGGATGGAAGGACTGGTACCCGGTGGGCGGCTGCGAGAGTGCCTACACGGCGTTCGACCCCGACGACCCTCGGTTCGTCTACGCCGGCTGCTACATGGGCATCATCAGCCGCTACGACCATGCCACCCGGGCGTCGCGCGACATCGGGATCTATCCCGTCTTGCCCGCGGCCCTGCAGGGGCGCGAGATGAAGTTCCGCTACAACTGGAACGCCCCGATCGTCGCCTCTCCGCACGACTGGTCGGAGATCTATCACGCCTCCAACCACCTCGCCCGCACGCGGGACGGAGGGATGACGTGGGAGGTGATCAGCCCCGACCTGACGCGCGACGAAGACGACAAGCAGGGCTACGGAGGCGGGCCGATCACGAACGAAGGCGCCGGCGGTGAGATCTACGGCACGATCAGCTACGTGGCGATCTCACCCCACGAGCGGGGCACGATCTGGACGGGAAGCGATGACGGACTCGTCCAGCTGACCCGCGACGACGGCGCGACGTGGGTCGATGTGACCCCCGACCTGGACCTCCCGCCCGGGCAGGTGCACGCGATCGAGGTGTCGCCCCACGACCCCGCGACGGCTTACGTGGCCTACACGAGCTACAAGTTCAACGACTTCACGCCGTACGTGCTCATGACGACCGACTACGGCGCCAGCTGGACGAACCGGGTCGCGGGGATCGACGACGAGGCGTGGACGAAGGTCGTGCGAGAGGATCCCGTGCGTGCGGGCCTGCTGTACCTCGGCACGGAAACCGGCGTGTACGTCTCGTGGGATCAGGGCGAGCGCTGGCAGTCCCTCCAGCTCAACCTTCCCAACACGCCCATCAACGACCTGGTCATTCAGGAGCGGGAGAATGATCTCGTCGCGGCGACGTCGGGACGGAGCTTCTGGGTGCTCGACGACCTCTCGCCCCTCCAGCAATTCGCCGAAACGACGGGTCCCGTGCAGCTCCTGCGTCCGCGTCACGCCTACCGCGCGGCCGGGGGCGGCTTCGGGGGCGGCGGTGGGGCGACGGCGGGCCGAAACCCGCCGCCGGGTGCGGTCATCCACCTCCGGCTCAACGAGCCGCCGCCCGAAGACGCGGTAGCCACGGTCGAGATCCTCACCTCGTCAGGTGACCTCGTGCGCACCTTCTCGACCGAACCCGATGAGGACCTCAGCCCGAACGCCCGACCGCTTCAACTCCGCGAAGGGCTCAACCGCATCGTCTGGGACCTCCGCCATGAGCAGATCCCCAACATCCCGGGCGCCTACGTCTTCGGATCCCTCCGGGGCCGCCGCGTCGTGCCCGGTTCGTACGAGGTGCGATTCACCATGGGCGACATCGCCCAGAGCCAGCCGCTCGAGGTTCGCCTCGATCCCCGAATGGACGACGCCGATCTGGCCGAAATGGTCGAACAGGACGCCTTCGTCGCCGACGTCGCGCGCGAGTTGACCGCCATCCACCGGGCGGCAACCGACGTGAACGGCGTGAACGCGCAGATCGACGCTCTCCTCGAGCGGGTCGACGGTCGTACCGGTGCCGACCGCGCCGCAGAGGCCGCAGAGGGCCTCACCACCGACCTGGAGACCGTGGCCGACTCGCTCTACCAGGCCCGCACCGTCGACGGGCAGACCGTCATCAACTTTCCGTCCCGGCTGAAGTTCCAGTACGTCTGGCTCCACGGGAACGCCGAGGGTGCCGAGACCGGCGTGTCGCAGGGTTCGAGAGACGTGCTCGGGGATCTGCGCGTGCGTTGGACGCAACACCGGGACACCGTCGAAGAGCTGCTCGGGCCGCGACTGAACGAGTTCAATCAGCTGCTCGAGGAGCTCGGATTCGGACGGATCATTCCACCGATTCGATCGCGCCCGATCACGTAGGGGACGCCCCGGAACGGCCGCACACGTTGGGCGCGGACGCGCTCGGCGTTGCGGTGTGGTGTCGCGGTCCGCCGATGTCGATTCAGCCGTCGGCGGACAGCAGCGCCGACACGTCGTGGCCCCGCGTCTTGAGACCCTGCTCCATCCCCGACTTGTCGACGGA
This sequence comes from Longimicrobiales bacterium, assembly GCA_028279425.1. Classification (GTDB taxonomy): domain Bacteria; phylum Gemmatimonadota; class Gemmatimonadetes; order Longimicrobiales; family Gaopeijiaceae; genus Gaopeijia. The sequence goes on from JANQNV010000198.1 coordinate 40,085, forward strand.
ACGCAGGTAGGCCTCGCTCGGTTCGACCAGCCCGGTGTCGACCAGTTCGAACAGGGCATCGTTGAGCGTGACCATGCCCGACTTGCGACTCGTCTGCATGATCGACGGAAGCTGGAAGGTCTTTCCCTCTCGGATGAGGTTGCTCACCGCCGGGCTGGCGAGAAGCACCTCGCGGGCCGCGATGCGCCCTCCGCCGACCTTCTTGCAGAGCGTCTGCGAAATCACCCCTCGCAACGACTCGGAGAGCATCACCCGAATCTGAGACTGCTGGTCGGCCGGGAACTGGTCGATCAAGCGGTCCACCGTGGAGGCGGCGGTCGTGGTGTGCAGCGTGCCGAACACCAGGTGTCCGGTCTCGGCGGTCTCGATCGCGATCGCCACCGTCTCGAGATCGCGTAGCTCGCCGATCAGCACGATGTCCGGGTCTTCGCGCAGGGCCGCCCGGAGGCCGACCTTGAACGACTCGGTGTGGAGTCCCACCTGGCGATGGGTCACGAGGCAACCGCGGCTTTCGTGCACGAACTCGATCGGGTCTTCGATGGTCAGGATGTGATCCTGTCGCTCCCGATTCATCAGGTCGACCATCGCCGCGAGCGTCGTCGACTTCCCCGATCCGGTGGGGCCCGTCACGAGCACGAGTCCCTTGTTCAGGTAGCACAGCTTTTGTAGCTCGGGGCCGATGCGCATCTGCTCGCACGAGGGGATCTCGCTCGGAATGACCCGGAAGACGGCCATCGGCCCGCCGCGGTCCATCGCGGCGTTGGCGCGGAATCGCGCCAGGCCCGGGATCTCGTAGGCGTAGTCGGCGTCACCCGTCTCTTCGAACTTGGTGCGGTCGTCGTCCGACATCACACTCGCGTGCATCGCGTGGAGCGTGGCGGCGTCGAGTGGCGGCGCCTCTTCCCGCCGCAGGGCTCCGTCGCAGCGCACGATGGGCGGCTGACCCACACGCAGGTGCAGGTCGGATGCCCCGGCCTCGACCAACCCGCGCAAGAGCGCGTCGAGCGCCTGCCGCGCTCGGGCGGCGTCCAGCGAGTCCGCTCGGGCCGCGTCCGGCGTGTGTGCACGGGCCGGAGCGGTCGTCTGCGAAGCGCCGGGTCCCGCCGTCGACTCCGCCGCATTCCCCACCGGTCGGATCGTGACCGAGGTGTCTCCCGCCGCGGACCGGAACTCCACCCGGACGGCGCCGCTGGGAGCGTCGTACCCGAAGTCGGTCGCCCCCCCGTCGGCCACCTCGGTTGCGTGCTCAGGGCCGGCCATCTCGCGCACCAGGGCGAGGAGTTGAGGACCCGCCACCGGCTTGGGCGTCAGGGGCCGACGTCGCGATCCGGAGACGAGGGCGATCGGCTGCCCCGCCGCGGCATGGAGTGCGTCACAGTCCTTCTGGTGCAAGACGGCGATGAACTGATCCAGTCGAGCCATGAGTCGATCAATCCTGTGGACGGACGTGGCAGATGTGGCGGCGGTTCAGGCACCACAGGCCGTCGGCCGATACGAGTGCGAAGAAGGCCTCGGGCTGATTCAGGAAGTCGATGCTGCGCGTGGCCGGGGGAGGAAGGTCGATCTCGACGTCACCTGCGTAGTCCCGACCGTCGGCCATGTGCACGAAGAGGGCCTTGTGCTCCACCACCGCCGGGCTCGGATCGATGCGGAGGTCGCCGAGCGCGACAGCGGTCACCTGGGTCTTCGCTACCAGCCGCACGTCGCCGCTCTCGAGGGTGAGGGCGAAGAACGCCTCGGCCCGGTTCAGCATCTCGAGGGGACTCTCGGTGCTGCCGGGGGCGCCGCGCCGAAACTGGAGGTGCACGTCGCCCTGTAGCGACTCGCCCGAGGTGAAGACGACCTCGCCGCAGACCCGTTGGGTCGTGGCCCAGTCATTCATTGCGGGGATTCCTGGGGGGGGGACACGGAACACTCCGAGGTAGTCTCGACGGATGGGCCACCCGACCTGAGCAGTCCGTCGGGCCGACCGACTCGACACCGGCGAAGCCCCTCACTATCGTCGCGGGGTCCGCGCATACGCCGTCCCGCCGGGAGATCACACGCCATGCCCGTATCTCCGCGCCTCGTCGGAGCCCCGCGCTCGATCCGCAGGACCGCGACTCGTCTCGCGACCACCGTGCTGCCGACCGCGATCCTCCTGGCCGCGGCCGTACTCCCGGCCTCGGCACAACTCGACGCGACCATCGCCGGTGCGGAACGGGCCAGAGACGGCGAAGTCGTGGTGCTGATGCGAACCGACGTCGGCGACCTCGTGCTCGGGATCGACACCCTGCGGGCCCCGGTGACCGGGACGAACTTCCTCCGGTACGTCGACGCGGGACTGTACGGCGGAGGAACCTTCTACCGGGCGGTGCGAGACGACAATCAGCCCGACGACTCGGTGCGGATCGACGTCGTCCAGGGGGGGATGGACCGGGCGCGACGTCGGCAGGCCTTCGATCCGATCGCACTCGAGGGGACGGAGCAAACGGGCCTCCGCCACCTCGACGGTACCCTGTCGATGGCTCGGTCCGGGCCCCACTCCGCCCGGGCAGAGTTCTTCATCACGCTGGGCCCGCAGCCCTCACTCGACGCGGGCGGGAACCGCAACCCCGACGGACTCGGCTTCGCCGCGTTCGGGCGCGTCCTCGGTGGTATGGAGGTCGTCCACGACATTCACGGACGCCCGGCCGACGGTCAGTATCTGGTCACTCGCGTCGCGATCCAGTTCGCCGAACGCATCGGTCCCCGGACGCCCGGGGGGGCTCCACCCGAGCCGTGACGCCGGCCGGCCCACGACGAGGGCCGACCGGCGCGACGTGGACCTACGAGATCACCAGCTTCCGGAGCTGAGCGATCTTCTCCATGTACTTCTCGAAGAAGTGTCGGTGGATGTCGGTCATGTCGAGCTCTCGCCCCTGGATGTAGGCCTGCTCCACATCGCTCATGGTATCGAGCGGATTGCCTGTCGTGATCAGGAGCGTCGCATCCTTGCCGGGCTCGAGCGAGCCGACCCGATCGTCGATCCCCATCATCTCGGCGGCATTCAGCGTCACCGCCTTCACGGCTTCATCCTCCGGTAGACCGAAGGCCACCGCGACACCCGCCTCCCACTGCAGACGGTTGGTGTAGGCCGCACCCGAGCCACCCGAGATGGCGAACTTCACACCCGCTTCGTGCAAGCGTGCGGGCGTGGTGTAGGCGCCGTCGTATCCCTCCCACTGACGCCCGGGAGGCGCCATCGTCGAGGTGAGGATCACGGGGATCTCGTTGGCCACGAGTCGGTCGGCGACGTGGATCGCATCGGAGCCCCCACGGATCACCAGACGAATGCCCTCGTCTTCCGCCCAGGTGATGGCGTCGTTCATCTGGGCGATGCCATCGGCGTTGACGACCACGGGAATCTCGCCGTCCAGCGCGGGAATCATGGCGTCGTACCGCGAGTCACTGCGCAGCTCCTCACCCGCCTGGAGCGCGTCGCGGTAGGCGCGCGCATCGGCAAAGAAGCCCTTCAGCATCTGCACCTGCTCTTCGTAGCTGGGTGGCGGCTCTCCGCCGCCACCGCGAAAGCCCCGGAAGCCGCGGGGGTTCGGGTTCGGCCAGTTGACGTTCAGGGCCGCAGCTCCCTTGAGCGACATCTCTTCCCAGGTCCACCCCTCCATGTTCATCGCCGACGACAGGCCCGAGATGAGGCCACCGCCCGGCGTGGTGAGGGTGACCAGGACTCCCGCCGTGCGGGTGGTGCCGATGTGCCGGCTCTCGCCGTTGACCGCCACCTCGGCCCGGATGTTGGGGTTGAAAGTGCCGAGCTCGTTCGTGTCGTTCGACACGCCCACGGCGCCGATCTCGGCGATGCCCACCGAACTGTAGCTGTCGATCAGGCCCGGGTAGATGTGCTTGCCCGCCACATCCACGACACGGGCCCCGGCCGGAACGTCGACATCGGCACCGACTGCCGTGATCACGCCGTTCTCGAACACGATGGTGCCGTTTTCGATGACGCCGTCGGACACCGTATGGATCGTCGCTCCCTGGAGGGCGATTGGTTCCGACTGCCGCGGCACGGTCATACGCACCTGCCCCTCGACTTCGACCGGCGCTCCCGTCCAGAGTGCGCCGGCCAGAAGCGACACGCCCAGAAGACGCTTCATGGGTCCCCTCTCCGTGTGAGTCATGCCTCAGCTCCCCCCGTTCGACTGCAAAACCGCCTGGATCAATTGCGACCGCTCACGCTCGACCTGTTCGCGCAGAGCCGCGTCTTCATCCAGCGAAAAGTAGCGCCGTCCATCCACCCACGTCTCCTCGGCCTTCGTGAACTGCGAGAGCGGATGCCCGTTCCAGACCACGAAGTCTGCGTCCTTGCCGGGCTCCAGTGAACCCACCCGGTCGTCGATCGCCATGACCTGAGCCGACTGGTTCGTGACCGTCGAGAGGGCCTGCTCCTCGGTCAGGCCGGTCCGCAGGAGCTTGCCGGCCTCCCAGTTCATTCGACTCGAAATCGCACTGTTGTCGGAATGCAGCGAGGTGACGACCCCCGCCTCCATCAGGATACGCGCGTTGTAGATCGTGGCGTCGTAGGCTTCGAGCTTGAACGACGACCAGTCGCTCCAGACCACGGCTCCGACGCCAGAGGCCGCGAGTTCGGTCGCGATCTTGTAGGCCTCGACCCCGTGCTGCAGGGTCTGGACCCGGAAGCCGAACTCTTCGGCCAGGCGAATGAGGGCGAGGAACTCGTCCTGGCGGTATCCGTGTGACGAGATCAACAGCTCCTGCTCGAGGATGTCGATGATCGCTTCCATCCTCTGATCTCGACGCGGCGGGATGCCTTCGCCGGTCTCTTCCCACCGGGCCCATTCGGCCTGATAGTCGCGGGCCGCCTTGAAGTGGTCGCGAATGATCTCCATGGTGCCCATACGGGTGTCCGGATACCGGTTCGCCGACCGCTTGGGGTTCTCACCCAGCGCGAACTTCACCGTGCGCGGTGCGCCCTCCAGCTTGAGGTCTTCGGGCAGGAGTCCCCAGCGCATCTTCACGAAGACGTTTTCGCCACCGATCGGATTCGCCGATCCGTGCTTGATGTGCGCGGTCGTCAGCCCGCCGGCGAGCTGCCGGTACATCCAGATGTTGTTGTGGGTGACCACGTCGCCCATCTGGACCTCGGGCACGATCGCGAATCCGCTCTCGTTGACCCCCGAAGTACCCGAGTGGATGTGGGGGTCGATCAGACCCGGCGTCACGTGCTTTCCAGTCCCGTCGATCTCGACGGCGCCCGACGGCGCATCGAGTCCGCGCCCCACCTCGGCCACCCTCCCGGCCTCGAAGAGTACGTCGGCCTCCTCGAGACGGCCCTGCGGCCCCTGGGTCCAGACCGTCGCGTTCCGCACGATCACGGCTGCGGGCTGCTCCGGAATCGAAGACACCCCGAATTCCATCATGGGACGGATGAACGGGAGGTCGATCTCGGGCACGCTCGACGCCACGACGCCGATCTGGTCACCCTCGAACGCCTCGGTCCGCGTGCCGCGGAACGCCGGATTGGCGTAGTTGGGCATGGTGCTCCAGCCGTAGAAGTCGTCGCCGTCGATCGAGCCGGCGAGGAGAACCACCCCTTCGTAGCCGATGTCGTACCCGTCGAACTGCATCTCGATGCGGCCCGTCTCGGCAACGACCGACACGTTCTGGAGCGGGTACTGGTTCCCATTGATGTCGATGGTGCCCCGGAGGCGGCCGAGGGTGCCCTCGAGTCGGAGTTCGCCCCCGAAGCCGAAGGGATCGTCGGAGGCGATCTGCCAGGTCCCCCGCGGATCGATCTCCGCGGCGCGGGACACCTCGTAGGGCATCCCCTCGACCCACACGTTCCGCACGGTCGCTTCTTCGGTGAACAGGTCCCCCTCCGACACGACGAGGTTGGCGACCTTGCCCTCCGCGATCGTCCCGTGCGTCCGTTCGAGCCCCAACCAACCGGCCGGCGTGGTCGTCAGCGCGGCGAGGGCGTCGGCCGGAGACAGCCCGCGCGCCACAGCCGTGCGCAGGTTCGGCAAGAAGTCGTTGAGCGAGGGCGCCCCATCGGTCGTGATGGCGAAGGGCACGCCCGCGTCGGCGAGCTGGGCGGGGCTGGTCGGCGCGAGGTACCAGTGACGCAGCTCGGCGAGCGACACGTTCATCGCGGCCTCGGGGTCGCTGACGTCGGGGGCGTCGGGAAAGCCGAGCGGGATGATGAGCGGATCCGTTCGACCGCGGAGCACGTCGATGATGCGATACTCCGTGCCGCTCCCGCGGAACCAGGGCGTCACCCCGTGTTCGCTCGCGATGCGGTGGGCGCGCAGATACTCCTCTTCGCTCCGCGCCTCGAACAACACGGGTTGCTCACCCTGGATGGCCCCCTCGAGCGCTTCGAGAGCGGCGCTCGTCTCGGGCGGGAGGAAGGCGCGCCCACTCTCTTCGTAGGCGGCCCAGGCGCGCATGTACCAGTCGGTGTCCATGAGCGTTTGCTCCATGAGCGCCACCGTACCCATCGGCGAGTTCGGGTAACGGCCCGGCAGCTCGAAGCTGCGCTGGAAGCCGACCGAATGGACGAGATCGGGCCGAAGGACGCGGTCTCGCACATTCCCCTCGCCGAGGTCGACTACCGTGGCCTGACCGCGGAAGATTCCCTCGCGGGGCACCACCAGGGCCGTGCCGAAGCCTTGCGACCGTAGTGAAGCGCGGCGGTCCGCATCGTCCGTGAGGTTCATCGTGGTGCTGAACCAGGCCCGCACCTGAGCGTTCCAGTGCGTCGGTCCCACGTCACCGCCCTCCGGGACGTCGTCCATCCCCAGATCGGCGTGGGCGTCGATGAAGCCCGGATAGACGGTGTGACCGCTCAGGTCCCAGACGCGAGCCCCCGCCGGGGGACTCACGTTCGAGCCGACCGCCTGGATGATCCCGTCGCGGACGACCACGGTGGCACCGTCGACCACCTCGCCCGGGCCGGTCACGACGCGCGCCCCGGTCAGCGCGTGATAGGTAGCCGTATTGTCTCGAATGCCCTCGATGGGCTGTGTACGAGTCGCCTGCTGCGCTTCCGCCATTCCAGGGAGCAGAAGAACCAGGCCGAACAGAAGGGAACGGGACCTCACGATGAGCCTCGATACGAAAGGGTGAATCTGCCGTTAGACGTACTCCCACGGAGGCCACCCGTCAAACGGAATCTCCACCCTCCACGGCCCTCGACACGGCAGCTACCCGCGGCAAGAGAGGCGGGTACCACGGATGCCCGGCCGCCCAGCAGCGGGTGCGCGCAAAAACGGAGGGGGTGGGATTCGAACCCACGAGGGCTTGCGCCCGCCGGTTTTCAAGACCGGTGCATTGAACCGCTCTGCCACCCCTCCAAGTCGGGCGTCCACGACCGCCGAACGCCCTCGGCGAGAAGCCTACCGGCTCGAGCGGTGGATGTCACCCCACCCACGAACGCTTTCTCAAGCCCCTCTCACCCGTCGTCGATACTGAATGGGGATTCCTTCGCCCTTCCGGCCCGGCCCCCGACACTCCGTTCTGGACGTGTCCGTGCCGCCCACGCCCCGCAGCCGATGAACGACCCCATCCGGCCCCGCGCCTGCCACGCCGTCGTATCCACCGATGCCGAGGGGCGGGTGACCGCGGTCAGCGCCGATGCCGACGACGTGTTCGGGCGAGCGCCCGAAGGCCTCATTGGACGGTTCGTGACCGATCTGGTCGACCCGGATGACGTCGGGGTCCTCGCCGAGGCCTACCGCAGCACACTGGAGACGGGGGCGTCGACCACCCTGCGCGTCCACATTCCCCCGAAGAGCGGTCCCGCCCTCGCCTTCGAAGCGACCACCTTCGCCATCCGCGACGCAGTCGGACGGGCACCGGCGCTCACCCTCTCCCTGCGCCGCACGGCCGAACCCCCGGTCCACGCGCCCGGCACCGATGCTCCCAACGAGGAGGCGGTACGACTCCAGACGGTGATCGACGGGGCCCGGATGGGCACGTGGGAGTGGCACGCGCCGTCCGGGATCGTTCGCCACAACGAACGTTGGGCGCAGATGCTGGGCTACACGCTCGACGAGATTCCTCTCGACGACGAGGTGTGGGGTCGGTACGTCCACGAAGACGACCTGCCGGGCGTGATCGAGAGTTTCCAGGCGCACGTGCAGGGTCGCGCCGAGCTGTATTCGGCCCTCTATCGGCTGCTTCATCGCGACGGTCACCACGTCTGGGTCCAGGACGTGGGTCGCGTGCTGGAGCGCGACGACGAAGGTCACCCGATTCGCGCCGCCGGGATCAGTATGGACGTCACGGCCAGAGTGGAGGCCGAGGCCGCCGCCCGGCAGCACCTCGCGAAATTCCAGTCGCTGTTCGAGAGCCAACCGATGGGGGTCGCGGTCACCGACCCGGAAGGCAACCTGCGCGAGGTGAACCGTACGGCCGAGTCGATTCTCGGGCTCGATCAGGAGCAGCAGACCCCGCGGGCAATCGACGGCGACCCGGGGGCGATCCTGAGACCCGACGGGTCGCCCATGCCGCCCGAGGAATTCACATGGGTCCGCGCACTTCAGGAGAATCGCCGAATCGAGGGCTGCGAGATGGCGGTGCGACGTCCGGACGGATCCTGGCGTTGGCTATCGGTGAGCGCGGCGCCCGTCGATCACCCGGACTACGGCGTGCTGGTAAGCTACACCGACGTGACCGAGATCAAGGCGGCGGAGGCGCGCTACCGGACCATCTTCGATTCGATCGACGACGTGATCTTCACCCTCGATCCGGAGCATCGATTCACCGAGATCTTCGTCTCGGAGAGCGATCCTCGTTGGAGGGAGGTGCTCGGTGCGCCCGTTGCCGACCTGATCGGACAGGACATGCGTCAGCACCTCGCCGACCAGCCGGAGCACGCCGACGCGGTCGATCGTGCACTCGCCGGCGAGAGCGTCGTGTACGAGTGGAGCCCCGCGGGGCAGCCCGAGACGCGCCGTATCCAGACGGCCATGTCGCGCATCGTCGACAACGCGGGCCAGGTGATCGGGGTGGTGGGTGTGGGACGCGACGTCACGGCGCGCGTCGAGCTCGAGGAGGCTCGGGTCGAGATGGAGAAGCGCACCATGGCCCTGCAGAAGGCCGAGAGCCTGGCCGCCCTCGCGGGGGGCATCGCGCACGACTTCAACAACCTCCTGAGCGGGGTACTGCTCAACGCGGAACTCGCCTCACGCGAGGTGGGAACCGCTTCGCGCGCACACGACCTGCTCGAAGACATCGTCGACGCCGCCGAGAGTGCTTCCGCGCTCTCGCGGCAGATGCTGGCCTACTCGGGCCGGGGGCGCTTCCTCGTCGAGAGGATCGATCCCGGCGACCTGCTGCGTTCGATGCGTTCGCCACTCGCGGCCCGCCTCGGCACCGACCGCCCGCTGGAGCTGTCGCTCGACCCCGCGGTTCCGGAGATCCACGCCGACGCCGCGCAGGTCTGGCAAGCCGTGTACAACCTCATCGTGAATGCTGCCGACGCCGTCGGAGACGACGGCGGCCGTATCGCGGTCCATGCTCGCCCTGTGAATCGCCACGACATTCCGTCCCATCTGCGCGGCGATCGATCTCACCTCTCTGGCGAAGACTTCGTTCAGATCTCGGTCGACGACAGCGGCGGCGGCGTCGCCGACGAGGTGGTGGAACGCCTGTTCGAGCCGTTCATCACCACCAAGGTCTCGGGTCGGGGCCTTGGGCTCTCGGCCGTGTTCGGGATCACGCGCGCGCACGGGGGAGCCGTCTTGTTCGACCCGCACACCGACGATGGCGCGACCTTCCACCTCTTCTTCCCCGCCCTCGCCGACCGGACGCCGACCGAGGAAGCGCCTCCGCTCGAACCGGTGGAGCCGGAGCGGCGAACGGTCCTGATCGTCGACGATGAAGACATCGTGCGACGCGCGGGGCGTCGACTGTTGGAGGCGCTGGGTTGTGAGGTGCTCGAAGCAGACGACGGCGATGTGGCGCTGGAGGTATGGCGAGCCCACCGATCCGAGATCGATCTCGTGGTCCTCGACATGATGATGCCTCGCCTCGACGGCTGCGACACCCTCGCGGAACTGCGGCGGCACGCGCCCGACCTGAAGGTGCTCATGACGAGCGGCTACAGCGAGCGGGAGGTGCTGGCGCGATCGCAGGAGCATCGCCCGGACGGCTTCATTCCGAAGCCGTTCCGACTCAGGCAAGTCGAGGCCGCGATCGACGAGTTGCTCCCCCCGGTGGTAGCCGCGACCTAGTGTAGTGTCGCCAAAGTCCTGATGCCGTTCGCGCGCGGGGGCATCCACGGGATGCGTCGTTGGAACTCCTTGCCGTAGCTATCGCTACGCCGCGTCGTTCCGCCTCGCCTCCGCGGCGCCTCCGCACCCTCGGCGGTCACCAGACTTTGGCGACACTACACTAGGAGGCGGTCCGAGCAATGGGGTGAGGCCACGCGGAGGTCCCCCCCGACCTTCGGGTTGGGGGTAGCAAGGACAGGTTCCCGGCACCCTTGCCAGCGCACACCCGTAGGAGGACTTTTCGTCGATCCGCTCGCGCGACGGGCGATACCTTCGACTCCACGGGATCCCTCCAGATGCGCCGTTCGTACCTTTCCGTCCTGATCCTCTCCAGCTTCTTCATGGGCGCCTGCGCCTCGGGCCATGCGGCATCGCCGTCCCCGGGCCAGAGCACGGCAGGTCCGGCCGGTTCACGCGGCTCGTCGTCCGACGACGGCCCGAAGCCGTATGCGGAGGTGATCACCGCCGACGCCGAGTCCGACGAGGGTCTCTTCACGGTGCACCGCATCGACGACGAGTTGTTCTACGAGATCCCTCTCGCCCGTATGGACGAGGAATTCCTGCTGCTCTCGCGGGTGTCGAAGACGCCGGACGGCGCCGGCTACGGAGGGTCGAAATCGAATACCTCGGTGGTGCGCTGGCAGCATCGCGGCGACCGCGTCCTGTTGCGGCTCGTGAACCACGACAACGTGGCCGAAGAGGGGCTCCCGGTGGCCGGCGCCGTCGCGAACTCCAACTTCGAACCGGTGATCATGGCCTTCGACGTCGAGGCGTTGTCACCCGATTCCACGGCGGCGGTGATCGAGGTGACGCCCCTCTTCACCTCCGACGTGCCCCTTCTGGGTCTACCGTCCTTCCGCCGGACGCAGTTCGGAGTACGTCGGGTCGACGGGGACCGCACCTTCGTCGAGTGGGCTCGTTCCTTCCCGACCAACATCGAAGTGCGCCGCGTCCTCACCTACGAGGCCACGCAGGCCCCCTCCAACGGGGCGGCCAATACCGTGTCGCTCGAGATGAACCACTCCATGCTCGAGCTTCCGTCCGACCCGATGGAGCCGCGCCTCTGCGATCCCCGCGTCGGATACTTCAGCGTCAACATGACCGACTTCGGGCTCGACACGCAGAAGGCGACCTCCCGATGCTACGTCACCCGTTGGCGGTTGGAGCCGAGCGAGCCCGAGGCGTTCGCGCGGGGAGAGTTGGTCGATCCGGTCAAGCCGATCGTCTACTACATCGACCCGGCCACCCCCGCGAAGTGGCGTCCCTATCTCAAGCAGGGCGTGGACGACTGGCAGAAGGCCTTCGAGGCCGCCGGCTTCTCGAACGCGATCTACGCCGTCGACGCACCCACGCCCGAAGAGGATCCGGAGTGGAGCCCGGAGGACGCCCGCTACAGCGTGATCCGGTATCTCGCTTCCGACGTGCAGAATGCATCCGGGCCCCATGTGCACGACCCGCGCACCGGCGAGATCCTCGAGTCGGACATCCAGTGGTACCACAACGTGATGAACCTCCTGCGCAACTGGTTCTTCATCCAGACGGCCGCCGTCAATCCCGACGCGCGCGGGATCGAGTTCCCCGACGAGGTCATGGGTGAGCTCATCCGGTTCGTTTCGGCGCACGAGGTCGGCCACACGCTGGGCCTCCCCCACAACATGCAGTCCTCCGCCTATTACCCCGTGGAGCAGTTGCGCACTCGGTTCACCTGCGAGTACGGGGTGGCGCCGTCGATCATGGACTACGCGCGTTTCAACTACGTCGCGCAGCCGGGTGACGATACCTGTCTTCTGCCGCTCATCGGTCCCTACGACGTCTTCTCGATCGAGTGGGGCTATCGCCACGTCGAGGGCGGCGCCGACGAGGAGCGCGCCGAGCTGAACACGATGGTGTCCGAGAGGCAGGAAGATCCCATGTACCGGTTCGCCAGTGGTAACGGCGAAGACCCCACCGCCTTGACCGAGGCGATCGGTGACGACGCGATGCTGGCGTCCGAGTACGGGATCGAAAACCTCAAGCGCATCGTCGACAACCTCATGGACTGGGTCTACCAGGAGGGCGAAGACTACGACCAGCTCGAGGAGCTGTACGACAACGTGGCCGGCCAGTGGAATCGCTACACCGGTCACGTCCTCACCAACGTCGGGGGGGTGGTCGAGACGCGGAAGCGGCAGGGTCAGGAGGGCCCGGTCTACGAGGCGGTGCCCGCCGACAAGCAGTCGCGCGCGGTCGAATACCTCAACCGCCACGTCTTCGCGACGCCGGAATGGATGCTCGACACCGACATCCTCGGCCGGATCACGAGTTCAGGGGTGCCCGACCAGCTCCGTGGCCGCCAGGTCTTCGCCCTCAACGGCCTCTTCAACGTGGACCGCATGAAGCGGTTGATCGAACAGGAAGCGCTCCACGGCGACGCGGCGTATGGACTCGGACAGATGATGGACGACGTACGAGCCGGCATCTGGTCGGAGGCCCCGGCGGGGCGGGCCACCGACGCCTTCCGGAGGAACCTGCAGCGGGCTTATCTCGACCGACTCGGAGAGCTGATGTCCGACGAAGAGGCGACCCAGACCGACATCGCGCCCTTCGCGCGGGGTCAGCTGACCACCCTCCGCTCCGAGCTGACCGGGGCCGTGGGTCGGACGTCGCATCCGCCGACGCGCCTGCACTACCGCGACGTGCTCGCCCGCATCGACGCGGTTCTCGATCCGCCACGCTGATTCGAGCTGCGCGCGTGAAGCGAGGCGCCGGCGCCGGGACCGGCACGAGTCCTGCCTCTTTGGGTGTCCTTCCACGACGCCCCTGCATTCGCCATCGACGATCGTCGGTGGCGAGGAGACCCGAGATGCGCAGGATTCCTGATGATCTGCGGCTGTCCCGACCCGAGCGGTCCGCATCCTCGCAGACCCCTCGATCGCAGCCCGAGCGCAACGACCTGTTGCGCGGGTACCACGGACGCCCATCGTCGCGAGCGCGCCCCTTCCGCTTCTTCGAAACCCTTCTCGCTCGGCACCCAGCCCTCGACCGGGTCCTGGACGAGGCCAGCTACGGTGCCCCTGGAGAAGCGAGTGGGCCCGCCGATCCTGCACAGGGGGAATCCCCCCCGCCGCCAGCCCCTCCGCACCGCGTGTGATGGATCACCAGGACCCGCAGCCAGCCCCGTATTCCGACGCCTCACCGCGTACGGTCAAGCAGCTGCAGGACGGTGACCACATCGTGGTCGTCGGGGGCGGCCCCGCCGGCCTCACGGCAGCCTATCTGCTGGCCCAAAAGGGCTATCGGGTGACGGTCTTCGAGGGTGAGGACATTCTCGGCGGCATCTCGCAGACGGCGCAGTATCGAGGGTTTCGGTTCGATATCGGTGGGCACCGCTTCTTCACCAAGATCGAACCCGTCGAGGCCCTCTGGCACGAGATCCTCGGCGACGAATTCATCTCGGTTCCTCGGCTATCGCGGATTCACTACCGCGGCAAGTTCTTCAACTATCCGCTGAAGCCCGCCAACGCCCTCTTCGGCCTCGGGATCTTCCGGTCGGTCGGGATCATCCTGAGCTACCTGTGGTGGCATTTCAGGCCCTACCCCGAAGAGGTGAACTTCGAGCAGTGGGTAACCAACCGATTCGGGAAGCGCCTCTACGAAATCTTCTTCAAGACCTACACCGAGAAGGTGTGGGGCATCCCGTGCTCCGAGATCCGAGCGGAGTGGGCCGCCCAGCGGATCAAGGGGCTGTCGCTCGCGCGCGCCATCCTGTCGGCGGCCTCGGTCAACCGGCGTCCCACCAAGATCAAGACGCTCATCAACGAGTTCCAGTATCCGCGACTCGGACCCGGCCAGATGTGGGAGACCTGTGCCGACAAGATTCGAGAGATGGGGGGGGAGGTACATCTCGAGCATCATGTCGACGGGCTGATCCTGAACGACGGGGAGGTGGCGAGCGTGCGGGTGCGCACGGCCAACGGAGAGCACTCCATCGACTGCGACCACGTCGTATCCACCATGCCCTTGCGAGCGCTGGCCCGTTCTTTCGAACCACCTGCTCCCGCAGGGGTGCTCGAGGCGGCGGATGGACTGCGGTACCGGGACTTCCTGGTCGTCGCCCTCATCCTCGAGGGAGACGCCCTGTTCCCCGACAACTGGATCTACGTCCACACGCCCGGCGTGAAGGTCGGGAGGATCCAGAACTTCAACAATTGGAGCCAGGCCATGGTCCCGGAGGCGGGCAAGACCTGCCTCGGGCTCGAGTACTTCTGCTTCGAGGGAGACGGCCTCTGGAGCGCCGACGACGACGAATTGATCGATCGGGCGCGCCGCGAACTGGGGGAACTGGGGGTGGCGGGAGACGCGCCCGTCATCGACGGCACCGTGATCCGCATGCCCAAGGCCTACCCCATCTACGACGCGGTCTACAGCGACTGCGTCGACGGCATCCGAGCCTTCATCGACCCGATCCCGAACCTTCACACGGTCGGTCGAAACGGCATGCACAAGTACAACAACGCGGACCACTCGATGCTCACCGCGATGATGGCGCTCTGGAACATGCAGGGAGCCGGCCACGACCTGTGGGCGGTGAACACCGATTTCGAGTACCACGAAGAACAGCGCCTCGAGCCGGAGCCGGCGAAGCTCTCGGATGCTCTACCTCGGGTCGATCCTCGCCCGGCAGCACGTACCGATGCGTCCGCCTGACCCTTCCGAGTCCGGAGCCGCCCCGAACCCACCGGGGCCGGAGCCGGCGCTGTCGGTGATCATGCCCGTCCTGAACGGTCGGGGGGTGATCGAGCAGAGCATCGCCGCCCTCGACGCCTCGACGCTCGCCCCCGAACGCTGGGAGCTGCTGATCGTCGACGACGGTAGCACCGACGACACCGGAGACTACGTCCGGGGCACTCGGCACAGGCTGCTGTCGGTCGACGATGGCCCTCTCGGCCCCGCCGCGGCGCGGAATCGTGGTTCGACTCTGGCCCGCGCCGGTGTCCTCGTGTTCGTCGACGCCGACGTCCGGGTGCATTCCGATGCCCTGGAGCGGTTTCTCCGGCTCTTCGATGCGGACCCCGAACTGGGTGCCGCGTTCGGTGCCTACGACGACGAGCCGGATGATCCGGCGTTCCTGTCTCAATACCGCAACCTCTACCACCGGTACGTCCATCTCCGCGGAGCGGGGGAAGCGGAGACCTTCTGGGCGGGGTGCGGAGCCGTGCGGAGCGCGGCCTTTCGCCAGATCGGCGGCTTCGACGCCGCCCGGTTCCCCCGCCCGCAGATCGAGGACATCGAGTTGGGATACCGGCTGCGCGACGCGGGATGGAGCATCACCCTCGACCCGCACATCCAGGCGTCGCACATGAAGCGGTGGGGCCTCCGGGGCATGCTGAGGACCGACCTCTTCGATCGAGGGGTCCCGTGGATGCGCCTGCTTCTGGCCCGCCCCCGCGCCGACCGCCTGAACGTCCGCACCGCGGAACGAGCGCGGACGGCCCTCGTCGGACTCGCCTGCCTCTGCGCGGCCGCGGGTGCCGCCACCCTGCGTCCTGGGATCGCGCTGGCCGCCCTGCTCCCGCTCACCCTGCTCGTCGTCTCGAACGTCGCTCTCTACCGCTGGTTCGCCGAAACGCGGGGGGCGTGGTTCGCAATCCGCGTGATTCCGTTGAACATTCTCTTGTACCTCGTGTCGGGGTTGGCGGTGGTGATCGCATCGACCGCCCACCTCGTGTCCGGGCCTGAGGCATGGTCGGCCTCGACCGTTGCCGGACCGTCGGCGCACGCGCCGGTCGCACCGAAGCCCGGCCCGGCGACATCCAACCGGGAGGCGGGATGAGCACCCACGACCCTACCACACCTGAGCTGCCGGACGATCTCGTCCTGGCCTTCGCGCCCATCCACAAGCGCGCCCTCGGGATGGCGGTCGGCCTCGTGATGGCCAGCACCGTCTTCGTCGTGACCGCGATCGGTGTGCTCGTGCCCCAGCCACCCGACGTGCTCTATCTGCTCGGCTACTTCTTTCCAGGGCACGACGTGTCGTGGGGGGGCGCGCTGAGAGGTGCGGCGGGGGCCGGCTTCGCCTTCTTCGTGGCGGCGTGGTTTCTTGCGTTTTGCCGGAATTTCGTCCTGGCGGCGAGCGTCTGGGTCGCGCGTACCCGTGCCGAACTCGCACAGACCCACGACTTCCTCGACCACATATAGCCGTCAGGCTTCACAACCTCGTCGGATGGAATACGATGACCACGCAAGAGAACGATCTTCGCCGCGCCGTCGCTCGACTGAACGCCCGGGCATGGGGGCTGGCCGGAGCACTGGTTCTGGGGCTTGGGCTGTTTGCGGCAACCAACATCCTGATCCTCTCCGGGCCCGCGCCGGGGGCCGAGGTAGGTGAGACGCTGGGCCAGCTCCGCTACTTCCTTCCCGGCTACTCGGTCACCTTCGTCGGTAGCGTCATCGGCTTCGTCTACGCCTTCGTCATCGGCTACATCCTCGGACGAGCGGTCGGGTCGCTCTACAACCTGATGGTCCGGAGTTTCCCGGGCTGAGCGTTCAGTTTCCGAAAAGAATCACGACGGGGTCGATGCTCTCCGGCCGATCGTGGTCGGGACCCACCTCGAGATGAAACAGGTCGATGTACTCCAGGTCTTCGAGCTGGTCGAGGGGACCGGCGCCTTCCAGGAAGATCAGAGCGTCGTAGTCGCGGTCGGCGATGTCTTCGACCTCTCGGTAGCGGAAACCGCTTCCGACCAGGAGCCCGCTGGCGCCCATACTGCCGATCATCGCCCCGTCGGGATACCGCTCCTCCAGCACCGCGACGATTTCACTTCTCACTTCGGGCCGCACCTGGTGTCGCGCCAACCCCTGCGCCGTCCAGAACACCGCAAGGAACAGGGCATACCCGGCCACCCAAGCTGAGGCGGACCATGGGGCCGCGCGACGGCCGTATCCGACGGCGCCGGCGACACCCACGCCGAGAATCAGCGTCCAGGGAGCGAGAACCTGACCTGGGTCCAGCGTCCAGAAGCGAATCGGAACGAGGTCCACCCACTCGGCGAAGATCCACAGCCCCGCCGACACCGAAGGAAAGACCAACGCGCCCCCCACCACTGCCCGTGGGGCCGCACGGCGCAGCAGGATCGCCCCGAGCGTGACCGCCAAAACCGCGAGAAGCGGAAGCCGGAACCGTAGACTCTCGAACTCTACGCCAGAGACCGCGAGCAGGGAGATGAACCACGGGGTGATCAGTGCGGCGCCCGGCAGGGCGAGCACGGCCCCGAAGACCAGGCGATCCCACGAGGTGAGGCCGGCGAAGGCTTCGCCCAGACTCCTCGGCGCCTCGCTCTCGAGGAGTTCGAGCCCGGAGGCCAGCGCTACGACGAGGGGCACGTATACGTGGACGACATATCGCTCGGGGAAGTAGTCGAGCGTCGCCCACGCGACGATCCATCCGACGGCCCAGATCATCGACGCCACGAATACCCCGGCCACCGGCCGATCCGGGAGTCCCCTCATGCGGGCGACCAGCGACAACCCCAACAGGACCACGAGCATCAGGTTCACGCGCGTGGCCCATCCCCCCTCGATGAGCGTCGTGGCGAAGTCGTAGGGATCTTCGAGCCCGATGAAGCCGACGAGCGTCCCGAAGCCGATCCCCCCCGACGATCCCGTCAGCGCGATGGTCAGGAACAGGGCGCCGGGCACGACGATACCGGCCACGAACGCGCCCAGGCGCGGCCCCCACCCGACGAGGTCCGCGGGCCTTCGCAGCGCCCAGATGATCAGGCCGAAGAAGGGTACGATCGGAGCCACCGTGCCCTTCGCCCCGAGCGCCGCGGCCATACAGAGGCCCGCTGCGAACGACCAGCTCCGCGTCCGTGGCCCGACCACGAGGATCGCGAAGGTGGCTGTCTTCAGCGCGAGAGCCAGCGCCTCGGGGATCGCGACTCGGCTGAAATAGACGAGATCGGGTTGGACGGCGAGCAGAGCGAGAGCGATGGCGACCGTGCGCGTTCTCGCCCGCCCGCGGAGCACCGCTCCAACCACCCCGATCGCGAGGAGCCCCGAGACGGCGCTGACGCTGCGAGCGGTGCCCTGCGCCACGCCGAAGACGGCGAAGGCCAGGGCCGTGACGGTCTGGTAGAGAGGGCTGAGAATGAGGTGAATGCGCGCCAAACCCGAATCGACGTGCACCCCCTCGAACAGGACCACGTTCCGCGCGGTGCCCGTCCAGCGGCCCTCGTCGGTGACCCAGCCCATCCAGTAGGGGTAGGTGGGATCTGCTTCGAGAAACGTGACCCTGAGGAAGACTCCGACGCCGACGATCGCCGTGGCCAACAACACCACGACGTCGACCTTCGGACTCGACTTCAAGGCGGCATGGGCGTGCGAGGTAGCGGATCGGCGCGAGGTGCGGCGGAAGGAGTATACGAACCCACCCGACCCCGACGATAGTGTGCCGACGGACCGATCTGGTCTCGCGGATTCCGCGCCGGTACCTTTGCGAGTCTCCGCATCTGGCACCCATCCCCCGGCGCGCCCGGAATGAAGATCACGAGTCCTCTCGCCAAGCTCTTCGGGTCGTCTCCCTTTCGCCCACTCCAGCAGCACATGCACCTGGCCCAGGGATGTGTGGAGGGTTTGGTCGACCTCTTCGTGGCGCTTGCCGAGGAGCGATCCGAAGCCGTCGAGGGGATCGCCGCGCGGATTTCCGGCCTCGAGGGCGAGGCCGACGACGTCAAGCACTCCATCCGGTCGGCGCTGCCCAGCGCTCTTTTCCTGCCGGTGCCGCGGCAGGACCTGCTCGCGCTGCTCTCCACCCAGGACGCGATCGCCGACCAGGCCGAGGAGGTCGCCTCCCTGATCCACCTCGCGCGGCAGCCGCTCCCCCTCGTCCTCCGCGATCCGTTCACGAGCCTCGTGGAGCGGTCGCTCGAAAGTGTGAAGAAGGCCCGGGTGCTCGTCGATCGTCTCGACGAGCTCATCGAAGTCGGCTTCCGCGGGCGCGAGGTCGACCACCTGCTCGAGGGCATCGAAGAACTGTCTCGCACCGAGTCGGCAGCCGACCGCACCGAAAAACGCCTGGTCGGTCTCCTCTTCGAACGCGAGGCCGAACTCGGTCCTCTCGCCGTGATCTTCTGGTACGACGTGTCCAGGATCCTCGGACGGATCGCCGACGAGGGCGAAAACGTAGGCGACCGCCTCCGCCTCCTCGTGGCGAGCTGAGCTCGGGCCGTCCCCCCCTCCTGCCCTTCCGCACATGGAATTCGCCGTAGTTCTCGTCGTCCTCGCCATCGTCCTGGGGCTCTTCATGACCTGGGGTGTAGGCGCGAACGACGTCGCCAACGCGATGGGCACCTCCGTCGGATCGGGGGCGATCACCGTTCGGAAGGCCATCGTCATCGCGGCCATCTTCGAGTTCGCCGGCGCGGTCCTGGCCGGCGGTCACGTGACCAGCACCATCCGGAAGGGCATCATCGACGCGTCGTTCGTACCGGCGCCCGAGATTCTGGTCTTCGGAATGCTCTCGGCGCTGCTCGCCGCGGGGTTGTGGCTCATGGTGGCCAGCCTCTTCGGCTGGCCGGTGTCGACCACACACACGATCGTGGGGGCGCTGATCGGGTTCGGCGTCGCCGGCCTCGGTACGCAGGCCGTGGAGTGGGGAGAGGTCGGCGGGATCGTCGCGAGCTGGTTGGTGTCGCCCGTGCTCGGGGCACTTTTCGCCTTCCTTCTGGCCCTGAGCGTCCAGCGCTTCATTCTTGACTCCGAATCCCCCATGCGTGCGGCTCGCAAGCTGGGACCCGTGTACGTCTTCATCATGGGGGCCCTGATCGCCCTCGTGACCCTCTTCAAAGGGCTGACGCACCTCGATCTCGAGCTGACCACCGGACAGACGATGGGCATCGCCCTCGTCGTGGGTACCATCGTGTCGCTGGTCGGACGATCGCTGCTGCAGAAGGTCGACGTGGATCCCACCGCAGATCGGGAGTTCCACTACGCCGGGGTAGAGCGGATCTTCGCTCCGCTGTGTGTCTTCACCGCATGTGCGATGGCCTTCGCGCACGGCTCCAACGATGTCGCCAACGGAATCGGCCCTCTGGCCGCCGTCGTGAGCATCGTGTCGACGGGCGAAGTGAGTCAGGAGTCACCCCTCCCGTTCTGGATTCTCCTGTTGGGCGGGGGCGGGATCATCCTCGGGCTGTCGACGATGGGCTACCGGGTCATGAAGACCATCGGGACCAAGATCACCGAACTGACGCCGAGCCGTGGATTCTGCGCCGAACTTGCGGCGGCCTCGACGGTCGTGCTCGCGTCTCGCCTGGGGCTTCCGGTGTCGACGACCCACATCATCGTCGGAGCGGTCCTCGGGGTCGGGCTCGCACGGGGCGTGGCGTCGATCGATCTCCGAGTCGTGTTCGGCATCGTCACGTCGTGGATCGTGACGCTCCCGATCGGTGCGGCCCTCTCCGCGGCGTTCTTCTTCATGTTCCGGGCGATCTTCACCTGATCGCAGCCGGATCCGGCCTACATCGACCCCTTCTTGCCGATCATGACGGGGATCGTGCGGGCCATGATCTTGAGATCTTCCGACAGGGACCGCCGCGAGATGTACTCGAGGTCGTATTCGACCTTCTTGCGCACGTCGTCGATCGACTGATCGTAGGCGTGGTTGATCTGGGCCCAACCGGTGATGCCCGGGAGCACGCGTTGCCGCTTCTGGTACGACTCGACCTGCGTGCGAAGATCCTGGAAGATCCGGGGCTGCTCGGGTCGCGGGCCCACGATGTTCATCTCACCGCGCAGCACGTTCCAGAGCTGAGGTAGCTCGTCGAGTCGGTACTTCCGCAAGATGCGGCCGATCCGGGTGATCCGGGGGTCTTCGTTCGAGGCCCACACCTGGCCTGCCCGGTCCGAATCGGCCGACATCGTACGGAACTTGTATATCTTGAACACCCGACCGCCCAAATCGGTCTTGCGACGCGCACGTTGCTCCGGCGTCGCGCGGCCATCTCGGCGGTCCAGACCCACACGGGGCTGGGTGTAGAACACCGGTCCAGGCGACGACAGCTTCACCAGCGCCGCGACGATCAGCATGATCGGCGCGGTCACGATCAGGC
Source organism: Longimicrobiales bacterium (assembly GCA_028279425.1). Lineage (GTDB taxonomy): Bacteria > Gemmatimonadota > Gemmatimonadetes > Longimicrobiales > Gaopeijiaceae > Gaopeijia. The sequence goes on from JANQNV010000198.1 coordinate 61,449, forward strand.
CGACGGCCGCCACGACGACGTTGAGCATGCGGCAGGCCCGGCTTTCGGTGTACGTGGGTCGATCGGCGGGCCCGGTTGCACGAGTACGCGATTGGGGGGTCGTCACGGTCTCTGCGAAGGTCTGGGTGAGTGTGGTCACGATCGGGGCCGGTGCAGGAGGTGGGCGATTCATCTGCCCTCTCCATGGGCAAGCCGCGGTCCACTCCGTGCCAGAAACACTCAAGCCGTTCTCTAGCAGACCTTTACGCGCCCTGAGGGCGATCTGCAGCCCCCCCGATCTTGTGGCCACCCGACCACGTTTGTTGCGCCGATACCACATCGGACCTCTGGTCGACGCCGTCCCCGATCGGCTAGAGTGAGTGGGCCCGGCCCACATCGCCCTCGTCACTCGGGATCGGCATGGAGCGCGCAGTACAGATTTTCGATGGCCACAACGACACGCTGACCCGCATTCTCGGGGCGGGGCATGCCGATCTCTCGCCGCTCGTCGGTCGCCACGAGGGGGGCCAGATCGATGTCGAGCGGGCGAGACGGGGCGGGCTGGTCGGGGGCTTCTTCGCCGTCTTCACACCCTCGGCAGAGTGGACGAAGGAGTTGCGACCGCTGCTCGACCCCGACGGGCGGATCGTGCCCGGTGGCTTCGCCGTCCCCCCACCCTCCCGCCTCGATCGGCGCACGGCGCTACGCCACGTGATCGCCGTCTACGCCGCCGTCCGGCGCCTCGAGGAAGCCTTTCCGACCACGGTCACGATGGCTCGGACCACGAGTGAACTCCGCCGGTGCCGGCGCGACGGGCGCCTCTCGATGGTGTTCCACATCGAGGGTGCAGAGTGCATCGACACACGGCTCGAGGCCCTCGAGTTGCTGGCCTCGGCCGGCCTACGGTCGCTCGGACTCGTGTGGAGCCGCGACAACGCCTTCGGCCACGGGGTCCCGTTCGATTTTCCGCGGCTCCCCGACACGGGCCCCGGGCTCACGGCGGCGGGCAAACGGCTCGTCGCCCGCTGCAACCGACTGGGAATCCTCATCGACGTGTCCCACCTCAACGAGGCGGGGTTCTGGGATGTGGCCCGGATGTCGGACGCCCCCCTGGTCGCGACGCACTCCTCCGCGCACGCCCTGTCCCCCTCGCCGCGCAACCTCACCGATCGTCAGTTGGACGCCGTGGCAGCCAGCGGCGGTGTCGTCGGGATCAACTTCCACAAGGGGTTCCTGCGGGCCGATGGAGACTGGTCGGCCCCCGTGACCGTCCACGACATCGCGCGCCACGCCCGCTACGTAGCCGACCGCATCGGGGTCGACCACGTGGCTCTCGGATCGGATTTCGATGGCGCGACCATGCCGGACGATCTTCCCGACGCGGGGGCGCTGCCCCACCTCGTCGGCGCGCTGCGCGCCGTCGGCTTCGACGAGGATCAGCTTGATCGCATCGGCCACCTGAACTGGGAGCGCGTCCTCGAAGCCACCTGGCGCGCCTGAAGCACCTCGACGCCCCCGCCGCTAACCGCCCACTCGGAGCTCGATCTCGCGCCAGCGACCCCGGCGAAACACGACCACGCTGAGGGTGGCGCGGGTGAAGTGACCGATCACGATGGCTAGCCAGATGTCGCCCGGATCCAGGGTCGAAAAGGTCTGGATCAACCAGCAGAGGCCGAGCGGGATCACGAGCTGAGACACGATGGAGATATAGAGCGGGCTCCTCGTATCACCGGTACCCTGGAGCCCCCCCGTGTAGGTCAGCGCCACGGTGATGAACAACCCTGACAAGCTGAGATACCGCAGGAGCTCGACGCCGAGTCCGAGCACCACGGGGTCGTCCATCCCGAACACACCGAACATGGGTTCCGGCACCAGCAGGAAGAGGACGCCGATCACGGCCGCGACCGCGAGCCCGATCCGGGCAGCGACCCGCACCCCCTGTTCGGACCGCTCCGGCTTCCCCGCCCCGAGGTTCTGACCGGCCACCGCCGCCGTCGCCCCCAGCAGGCCCACCGATGTCCACGTGATCAATGAGAAGAGTTGGCCGTACCCGACCGCGTAGACGGCCTGCGCCTCCGCACTGAGTTCGAGAGAGCCGACGAACCGCAGAAGAAGGACGCCGGCCACATTCATCGCGACCCCCTGGACCCCCGTCGGGAGGCCGAAGCGGAACAGCTCCCGGATGACCGCCAGGTCGGGACGCCACCCCATGGCCCGATCGAACACGACCACCCAGCCACCTCCGAAGAGGCGGCCCAGCGCGTAGAGGCTCACCACGCCGCCGGCGATCACGGTTCCCATGGCCGCCCCCGTCGTGCCGAACGCAGGAATCGGCCCGATACCGGCGATCAAGACGACGTTCAGGACGATGTTGAGGATCGTCATCGCAATGCCGAGCCGCAGCGGAGTCTTCGCGTCTCCCGCGGCCCGCAACGCTCCGCCGAGCATGAAGAACATCATCATGCCGAAGCTGAAGACGAACATCGTGCGGAGGTACGGAAGCGCCTCGCCCTGCACCGACGGCTCCGCGTTGATCAACTCCAGCAGGCCCGGCGCCAGGAACCAGCCCACCGGCGCCATGACGAACACCGTGAGGAAGAGCGCCGTCAGGAAGGCCTGATACACCGCTCGGTTGACGTTCTCGTGGTCATTGGCACCCGTGAACCGGGCGACCAGCACGCCCATCCCTGTGAAGAGCGAGGTGATGAAGACCACGACCACGAGGAAGATCTGCCACGACACACCGATCGCGGCGTTGCCGTTGAATCCCACGTAGTGACCGACCATCGCGTGGTCGACGATCCCCTGCATGCCGCCAACCACATTCTGCAGCATCGTCGGCCACGCGAGCTTCCACACGGCCCCCGGGATGGGGCCGTCGACGATGGACCGGTCGAACTTCTTCCGGTTCGGGCTCAATGCCGGAACAACCGGCGACCCGTGAAGACCATGGCAATGCCGTGCTCATCCGCCGCTTCGACCACCTCCGCATCTCGCACCGAGCCTCCGGGCTGGACGATCGCTCGGACCCCCGCCTCCGCCGCGGCGTCGACACCGTCGCGGAACGGGAAGAAGGCGTCCGATGCGAGTACCGCACCAGCCAGATCCCGCCCCTGGTCATTGGCCTTCATCACGGCGATCCGAGAGGCGTCGACGCGGCTCATCTGCCCCGCACCGATCCCGAGGGTGGCACCTGCGGACGCCAGGAGAATCGCATTCGACTTCACGGCGAAGATGGCCGCCCAGGCAAAGCGTAGATCGTCCCACTCCTGCTCGGACGGCGGTCGAGACGTCGCGACCGTCCAACCCGGATCGCCCACGCCATAGAGGGGTGGCGCGGGAGGGGCCTGTACGAGCACGCC
>JANQNV010000204.1 GCA_028279425.1 Longimicrobiales bacterium
AACTTCCACGACGGAATCGTCTCCGTCGTCTACCGCCGAGCCGAGGAAATCGCTCGGGCCGCAGGCGGCACCGCGCTGGCGCGAACGAAGCGAACCGTCGATCGCACCCTCGATCGCCTGCTGACCGGCCCCTGGACCGGTTTTCCGGTCATGCTGCTGATCCTGATGGCCGTGTTCTGGCTCACGATCGCGGGAGCCAACGTGCCCTCCGGGCTTCTCGCCACCCTGCTGGTGGACACGATCCACCCCTGGCTACTGCAGACCGGCACCCATCTAGGCATGCCGTGGTGGCTGAACGGCTTCCTGTTCGACGGCGTCTATCTCGCGACCGCGTGGGTCATCGCCGTGATGCTCCCACCGATGGCCATCTTCTTTCCCCTCTTCACGCTGCTCGAGGATTTCGGCTACCTGCCCCGCGTCGCCTTCAATCTCGACGCGATCTTCCGCCGTGTGGGAGCGCATGGCAAGCAGGCGCTGACCATGTCGATGGGTTTCGGTTGCAATGCGGCGGGAGTGGTGGCCACGCGCATCATCGATTCGCCGAGAGAGCGCCTGATCGCCATCATCACCAACAACTTCTCGCTCTGCAACGGGCGCTGGCCCACCCAGATCCTCCTGGCGAGCATCTTCATCGGGTCGCTGGCGCCGGCCCATCTCGCCGGCGTGATCTCGGCCTCGGCCGTCGTCGGCATCGCCCTCCTCGGGGTCGCCGCGATGCTGTTCACATCGTGGCTGTTGTCGCGGACCGTGCTCAAGGGCGAGGCCACCACGTTTTCGCTCGAGCTCCCGCCGTACCGCCCGCCACAGCTCCTGCGGACCCTCTACACGTCGCTCATCGACCGCACGCTCATCGTGCTGTGGCGAGCCATCGTGTTCGCCATACCCGCAGGAGCCGTGATCTGGCTCACCGCCAACATCTCCGTCGGGGACGCCAGTGTGGCGGAGCATCTCATGGACGCCCTGAACCCCTTCGGCCTACTCGTGGGGCTGAATGGGGTGGTGCTCCTCGCCTACGTGGTGGCGATTCCCGCCAACGAAATCGTGGTGCCGACCATCCTCATGCTCACGGTCCTGGGGTCGGCCGACCCGGCCCTCGGGGCGGGCGCGGGAGTGATGTTCGAGGGCACCACGGCCGAAGTCGAGGCGCTGCTACGGGGGAGCGGGTGGACCCTTCTGACGGCGGTCAACGTCATGCTCTTCTCGCTGCTGCACAATCCGTGTTCGACCACCCTCTACACGATCTACCGCGAGACCCGGAGCTGGAAGTGGACCGCGTTGTCGGCCGCTCTACCCCTCGCCATGGGGTTCGCGCTGACCTTCGTTCTCACACAGGTGGTGCGATGGGTCACCGCCACCTGAGTGCTTTCTCGACCGGCGCTCCCCGGCGCTGGCGCACCCCCTTCTAGAATCCGCCCGTGCGCCGGGTCAGAGCCTCGTGCAGTGTCTCGGCCAGGCCCCGATGGAACGTCGGCACGGCGGCGAGGTCCTCGACGGTGGCGTGCCTCAGCGCCCATAGCGTCGGGAAGTGGTCTGCGAGCCTCTCCCTCCGCTTGACCCCCACCCCCTTCAACTCCAACCGCTCCAGCGTGGCGAGGATGTGGGCTCGCTCGAGTCGCAACCCGACGAGGTCACGGTCCGATACATCGTGCCCCTCCGCCGCCAGATCGGAGAGCAGACGGTCCCAATCGCCGTGGCTCCACCCGTGGATATGCCCGCCTACGAAGTCCTTCAACTCCGTATCAAGCGCGTCGATTCTCGAGTCCTCGGACATCTTGTCTCTCATATCGTAGGCGTAACGAATCGCGGCGGGAGGTTTCCGCGTCGATCGGCAAGCGTAAATAATGTAGCTTCCCCTCCTCCCTTCACATCCCCCCCCCGTAACGAATCCATGACGTTCGCCGAAGGTAAGATCCCCTTTCTCCCGGAACGCCTCGTCGGACTCGCCGACGTGGCACTCAATCTTTCGTGGCGCTGGAGCCGAGACACTCGCGCCATGCTGAAGGCCGTCGATCCGGCGCTCTGGTCGCTCACGCGCCACAACCCCGTCGAGATGCTCCGCCTCGTCGACCCGGCCCGACTCACGCAGTGTGCCGGCGATCCGCGTTTCCTGGAGCTGTACGACCGGGCCATGGCCGGCCTCGCCGACGCCCGGATCGCGCAGGACACCTGGTATCAGCAGACGTTCCCCGACGCGCCCCAGGGTCGCATCGCCTACTTCTGCGCCGAGTTCGGTCTGCACAACTCCCTCCCCATCTACTCCGGGGGCCTGGGTGTGCTGGCCGGCGACCACTGCAAGGCGGCCTCCGACCTGGGCGTGCCGCTCGTCGGAGTCGGACTGCTCTACTCGAAGGGCTACTTCGACCAGAAGATCTCGCTCGAGGGTTGGCAGGAGGACTCCGACGAGGCCTTCGACCCGGCCATCATGGCGCTCACCCGTCTGACCGCGCCCGACGGCGGGACCACGCTGTGCACACTGACCGGCTGGGGCCGCACCCTCGAGCTCGGCGCTTGGCGTCTGAGGGCCGGGCGGGTCGACCTGATCCTGCTCGACTCCGATCTCCCGGGCAACGAAGACGAAGATCGGGAGTTGACCCGCAAGCTCTACGGCGGTGGGCAGGAGTACCGACTACGGCAGGAGTGGATTCTCGGCGTGGGGGGCGTACGCGTCCTCAGGGCGCTCGGGATCGAACCCGTTGCCTTCCACGCCAACGAGGGTCACGCCGCCTTCATGCTTCTGGAACGCGCCGCCGAGATGACGCGGCAGGGCGTGGAGCTGGAGGAGGCCGTCCGGCACGTCCGGGCCCACAGCGTCTTCACGACCCACACCCCGGTGCCCGCGGGTCACGACGTCTTCTCGGCCGAGCAGATCGACGCCGTCGTCGACGGCAAGTGGTCGGACTTCGGCATCGATCGCGACTCATTCCACGCGTTCGGGCATCACCCGGAACTGGACCACGGCCGCTTCCACATGACGGCACTCGCGATTCGGCTCTGCCGACACGTCAACGGCGTCGCGCGCATGCATGGTGAGGTGACCCGCGGCCTCTGGACGTCGCTGTGGCCCGGCCGCAAAGCCTCGACCCTTCCGATCGGCCACGTCACCAACGGCGTGCACCTCGGCAGCTGGATGGCCCATCGGGTCATGGAGCTGTTCGACGCCTCACTCGGAGCGGACTGGGAAGAGCGGGTCGACGACGACGACCTCTGGGCGGCCGTGCACGACTTCGACGACGACGACCTCTGGGGCGTCCACATGAAGCTGAAGTACGCGCTGCTCAACTTCGTGCGGGAGCAGTCGCGCAACCGGTGGCGCACCCACCAGTGGGACGCCACGCATCTCGTGGGGTCCGGCACCCTGCTGAGCCCGGCACCGCTGACGATCGGATTCGCGCGACGCTTCGCGACCTACAAGCGCGCGGACTTGCTCTTCCGGGATCCGGCGCGCCTCCAGCGGCTCCTGACGAGCGAGCACCGGCCGGTGCAGCTCGTCTTCGCGGGCAAGGCCCACCCGGCCGACGACGACGCGAAGCGGATCCTCCAGGAGATCTTCCGCGCCACGCGTGACCCTCGCTTCGAGGGGCGGGTCGCGTTCATCGAGGACTACGACCTCCACGTCGCGCACCGTCTCGTGCAGGGGGTCGACCTCTGGTTGAACCTGCCTCGTGCGCCGATGGAGGCGTCGGGCACCAGCGGCATGAAGGCGGCGCTGAACGGGGTGCCCCAGCTGTCCACCCTCGACGGCTGGTGGGCCGAGGGCTACACGGGCAAGAACGGCTGGACGCTTCCCCTTGCACTCGGCGAACCCGACGTGGTCGACGCCGCGGATCACGAGCAGGTGTTCTCGATTCTCGAGCGTGAGGTGGTGCCCCGGTACTACCGCCGCAACGAGGCGGGCCTTCCCACCGAGTGGATCGCCACCATGAAGGAGTCGATCTTCGAGGCGGGGCGCTTCTTCACGACCCGTCGGATGGTGCAGGAGTACACCCGCGACTACTACCTCCCGGCGCTGCGCGGCGACGCTCCCGACGAGGACCCACCGATTCGGTAGTCGCGACGCCTCGCCCCGCCGACCCTCAGCGTCGGCGGGGTGAGGCGTTGGGCGCGGGGGGCGAGGCCGAGTCGCCCGTTGGAATCTCGGCTCCCTGCGTCCGGTCCCGTGAGGCCGAGCCGGCTGGGTTCTCGCCCCCCCATTCGAACGCCCGGATCGACAGGCCGGGAAGGTCGACCGAGATACGGTGGGGTCGACCGCTGAGTGGCTCGGCCACCGCCGTCACCCCGTCCAGGGGCATACGTCCCGCGCCACCGAAGGCCTCGGCGTCGGAGTCCAGAACGAGACCGTAGCGCCCCGCGAAGGGCGCGGGCACGGACCACTGCGGCCGATCGACCGGGGTGAGGTTGGCCACGACGAGCACGAAGTCCTGCCAGTCGTCGTCCCAGCGCAGCCAGCTCACGACGGAGTGGTCCCGGTCGTCGCAATCGAGCCACTCGAAACCCGCCGGGTGAAAGTCGAGGCGGTGCAGCGCGGGTCGGTCGCGGTACGCCCGGTTCAACGCACGCACCCAGCTCGAAACCCCCCGGTGAGCGGGAAAGTCGAGCAGGGTCCAGTCGAGCCCCGACCCCACGTTCCACTCGTTCCACTGACCGAACTCGGTGCCCATGAAGATCAGCTTCTTGCCCGGCTGCAGCCACTGGTACGCGAGCAGCACCCGCAGCTGAGCGAACCGTTCGTCGTACGAACCCGGCATGCGGCCCAGAATCGACTTCTTCCCGTGCACGACCTCGTCGTGTGAGAAGGGCAGCACGAATCGCTCCGAGAAGGCGTACATCAGCGCGAAGGTCAGGCGCTCGTGGAGCCCCCCTCGGAAGAGGGGATCCGCCGAGAAGTACTCCAGGGTGTCGTGCATCCACCCCATGTTCCACTTCTGATCGAATCCCAGCCCGTCGACGTCGGTCCCGTGCGATACCCGCGGCCACGACGTCGACTCCTCGGCGATCATGAGCGCCCCAGGCACCTCGGCGTGCACCGCGTCGTTGAGCGCGCGGAAGAAGGCGACGGCGTCGTGGTTCTCGTGCCCCCCCTCGGGATTGGGCAGCCACTGGCCCTCTTCGCGAGAGTAGTCGAGGTACAGCATGCTGGCGACCGCATCCACGCGGAGCCCGTCGATGTGGAAGCTCTCCATCCAGTAGATGGCCGACGAAATGAGGAAGGAGCGCACCTCGGGGCGACCGACATCGAACACGTAGGTGCCCCAATCGGGATGGTATCCGCGGCGCGGGTCCGGGTGTTCGTAGAGCGAGGTGCCGTCGAATCGACCCAGCCCGTGGGCGTCGGTGGGGAAGTGCGCGGGAACCCAGTCCAGGATCACGCCCAGCCCCAGTTCGTGCGCCCGATCCACGAAGGCGCGCAGGTCGTCGGGCGCACCGTATCGGGAGGTCGGCGCGAAGTAGCCCACGGCCTGATACCCCCAACTCTCGTCGAGCGGGTGCTCCATGACCGGAAGGAGCTCGACGTGGGTGAACCCCAGGTCGCGCACGTAGGGCAGGAGCGTTTCGCCGAGCTCGCGATAGCCCAACCACCCCTGACTTCCCGTGCGCCGCCACGAACCGAGGTGCACCTCGTAGATCGAAATGGGCGTCCCGCCTTCGGCGACCACATCGCGACCCGCGAACCAGTCGCCATCGGTCCACTCGAAGGTGTCCGGAGCCGTCACCACCGACGCCGTAGCCGGCCGCAGCTCCATGCGGAAGCCCACCGGATCGGCCTTGATCCGACCAGGTCCGCGGGCCGGCGTGACGTAGTACTTGTAGAGGGTGCCGGGGGCGAGTTCGGGAAGAAACAGCTCCCACGTACCCGTGGCGCCACGCGGTCGCATCGGGTGCAGTCTCGGGTCCCATCCGTTGTGCGAGCCCACGACGCTGACGGCGAGAGCGTGAGGGGCCCACACGGCGAAGCGGGTACCCGATACGCCGTCGACCGTGCAGGGGTGCGCGCCGAGAAGCTCGTGCACCCGCACCTCCGCACCCTCCAGGTACCGAGCGATCCGCGCTTCGTCGAGCAGCGGCGGGAACCGATAGGGGTCTTCGAAGACGACCGTACGGCCGGTCGGATCGTCGGCCACCAGTCGGTAGGTGAAGATGCCGTCGTCGTCGGGAAACGAGGCCTCGAAGAGCCCTTCGCCGACCGCGACCATCGCCGTATCGTTCATGCCCGCGCGGCGCACGCGAGGGTCGCGCGCCCACGGGAGCCAGGCACGCACGATCCATCCGCCACCCGCCCGGATCGGATGCACGCCGAGCACGTCGAAGGGCTGCGAGCAGCGAGCCTCGTTCAAGACCTCATGCAACGGCGATTCCAAGCGATACTCCGACGGCGGGTTGGATGATCGAGCGCGACCTCGCTCTCTTCCCCAGGGAGGTTGCACCCGGGCAGCCGGCGCGTCTACCCTCCGACTCCACGTTCCCCCCACCTCACCATCGATGACCTCGGTCCCACTCGACGACCCGTCTTCCGCACCGGGGCAGGCCCCGGTCGTCCACCTGTGTGCCGAATACTGGCCGTACGCAAGGACCGGGGGACTCGCGGAGGCGGTTCGAGGCATCGCGACCTACCAGGCGCGGGGCGGTCGCCCCACGGCCGTCATCATGCCGTTCTTTCGTCCTGTCCGGGAGCGCTTCGACGACATCCGGCCGACGGGGCTACGGGGCTCCGTGCGCATGGGAGGGCGGGTCGAGACGGGTGCGCTCTATGAGCAGCCCGTCGAGGAGGGCGACGTTCGTGTCTTCTTCGTCGAACACGACGACTACTTCGAGCGTGGCGGGATCTACGGCGAGGGTGGTGGAGACTACCCCGACAACTTCCGGCGCTTCGGCTTCTTCTGCCGCTTCGTGACCGAGGTGGTCCTCCCGCGGCTCGTGCACAACCCGTTCGTTCTGCATGCCCACGATTGGCATACCGCACTGTCGCTGGTGTACCTGCGAACCGTGTTGGCGGACACCTCCACGGCGCGCAGGGCCTCCACGGTGCTCACCGTTCACAACGCGGGCTACCAGGGGCACTTCGGCACCGAGGTCCTCGTCGACCTGGGACTGCCTGCGTCGCTCTACCACTGGCGCTACCTCGAGTGGTACGACCGGGTGAACGTGCTCAAGGGCGGATTGGCCTTCTCGGACATGGTGACCACGGTCAGCCCGGCGCATGCCAAGGAGTTGTGTACGCCCGATGGCGGCTTCGGCCTGCACGGGGCCTTCGCTCACCTCGGTGGCCGCCTCGTGGGGGTTCTCAACGGCATCGACCAGGGGGTATGGGACCCGGCGACGGATCCGGAGATCGCCGCCCCCTTCCACGCGGGCGATCTGTCGGGCAAACCCACGTGCAAGGCCTGGCTGCAGGAGGCCCTGCACCTCCCGATCGACCCCGACGTGCCCCTGTTCGGAATGGCGGCGCGCATCGTCGAGCAGAAGGGGTTCGACCTCATCCTCGGGTCGCAGGTGATGGGCCGCTTGCCGGCGCAGTTCCTCTTCGTCGGCGAAGGAGATCCGCGCTACCAGGATGCGTTGGCGCGGTTCGCCGCCCGATTCCGCGACCGGATCGCGACGCGGTTCGAGTTCACGGAGCGGCGAGAGCACCGCATGATCGCGGGGTGCGACGCCCTCTTGATGCCGTCGCAGTACGAGCCGTGCGGTCTGACGCAGATGCGGTCGCAGCGATACGGCACCCTGCCCCTGGTTCGACGGGTCGGCGGACTGGCCGACACGGTCGAAGACGGGGTCACCGGATTCCAGTTCGACGACTACACGTCGGAGTCCTTCGACGGAGCGCTCGTGCGTGCGGTGAAGCGGTACGAGGATCCCGATGCGTGGACGACGATGATGAAGACCGCGATGGCAAACGACTTCTCGTGGCCGCGTCGCGTACGCGAGTACGACGTCGTCTATCGGGCGGCGCTCGAGAGAAGCGGTCTCTTCGCATGACCTCCCGCCCGCCGGCGGCGGGACGTCTTTCGTTCGTGGTACACGTACATCTGTACCAGCCTCCGCGAGAGGACCCCTGGCTCGGTGCGATGCCCTCCGAGCCGTCTGCGGCCCCCTTCCACGACTGGAACGAGCGAATCCACGCGGAGTGCTACCGTCCTCTCACCGAGGCGCGACTCCTCGATGCCTCGGGCGCCGTGCGAGACTTCATCAACACCTTGGAGTGGGTCAGCTTCGACGCCGCGCCCACACTTCTACGCTGGATGGAGCGCGAGGAACCGGCGACCTACGCGGCGTTCCTGGAGGCCGATCGCAGGAGCGTGAAGCGCCTCGGTCGCGGAAACGCCATCGCCACCTCGTATCATCACGCGATCCTCCCGCTCTCTTCGCCCCGCGACCGCCGCACCGAGATCCGGTGGGGCATCGCCGACTTCGAGTCCCGATTCGGCCGTGCGCCCGAGGGCTTCTGGCTCCCCGAAGCCGCTGTCGACTACGACACACTCCGCGATCTCGAAGCCGAGGGCATCGCCTTCACGATCGTGGGTTCCGACCAGATCGACGGGCCCCCGCCCTCGACGGGCCGGGCCGGCGTCGTCGACCTGGGCGGGGGGCGGTCGATCGCCGTTTTCGCCTACGACGGCGCGATGGCCCACGACGTCTCGTTCGGCGACCTGCTGCGCCACGCCGATCGGTGGGCCGAGGCCGTGCGGCATCGCGCCCGCCCCGACACGGAGGTCGTCGTGAGCGTCGCGACCGATGGGGAGACCTTCGGGCATCACCACACCTTCGGCGAGATGGGACTGGCCAGCGTGATCGCGGATCTCGCGGGGGATCCCGGAGTCCAGGTCGAGAACTACGCTTCCGCGCTGCAACAGCGGGGCGCGGAGGGCGAGGTACGCCTCCGCGCCCCCAGCGCCTGGAGTTGCGCGCACGGCATCGGCCGCTGGAAGGAGGACTGCGGCTGTCGCGCAGGTGGCGACGATACGTCGCAGGCGTGGCGCGCCCCGCTTCGAGACGGGTTGACCCAGTTGTCCGAGCAACTCCACCGACTCTTCGAGCAAGAGGCCGCACAGGCCCGCATCGGCGATCCGTGGGCCCTTCGCGATCGGTTCGGGACCGTGGTGGGTTCCCGTCTCGACGAGCGGGTGGCGCTTGTGGTGGCCGCCGCCCCCGGCGCCGACCCCCGACGGATCCTCGAGTTGCTCGAAATGGAGCGAGAGCTTCTCGCCGCCTTCACGTCGTGCGCCTGGTTCTTCGACGACGTCGCCGGCCTCGAAACGCTCAACGTGATGCGCTCCGCCGCTCGCGCTCTCGACCTCGCGGGCCCCGCGGGCCAGTCGGCCGAGTCGGCGCTCCGAGCCGTGTTGACGACGGCCAAGAGCAACGACCGGACTCGCGGAAACGCGGGCGACCTCTGGGACCGCGAGGTACGACCCGGAGTTCGGGCCGCATGGAGGGCGGCCGCAGTCGCGGAGTTCCGGCGCGCCCTGGGCGTCGACGACGCCTCGGCTCACGCGGGCGCCTTTCACGTCGCCCTGTCCGACGACGACCACATCGAGGCGCGCGACCGAAGGACGGGCCGCCTGGGCCGCTGCGTCGCCGAGCTCGTGGGCGCGCCAGAGGGGGACGGCCCCGCCGTGCGTATCGCTTCGGCGCGCGAGGGCGGCCCCACCGGATCGATTACCGTGCGGGTCGACGATCTTCCCCACCCCTGGGCTCGAGACATCCGCGCGCTCCTGCGGGACCGGCTTCTCCGGCGCTGGGCCCTCCCGGCCGAACGTGCCCACTGGCTCACCTCGGGTGAGCGCGGCGTGGACGCCGCAGTGGAGGCGTTGAGTCGGCTCCTGTACGACGGCGACCTACGAGAGGTGGCGACGCTGCGCGACGCCCGGGAGCTGGTGGCCTGGATCGCCCGCGCCACCGACCCGTTCCCGGCGCGAGCGCAGGCCGCCCTCGCTGCGGCCCGCGACCGGGCCGACGAGCGCCTGGATCCCCTGCTCGCGATCGCAGGGGTGTCGCCCTTCTAGTGTAGTGTCGCCAAAGTCCTGATGCCGTTCGTGCGCGGTGGCAGCACGGGCAGGCTCCTAGGAGCCGAGACCCAGCCGGAACACCCAGCGCCGAGCTTCGTTTCGTCGAACCCCTTCGGCCTGGAGTTCCGCAAACACGCCGAGCCCACCGAGGCCGGCCCGAAGGCCCACCCCGGCCACGCCCCAGGAGCGCGTGGGGTCGATGTCGGGCTCGACCCACCGGCGACCGACACCCGCCATGACGTAGGGTTGCACGACGGGGGAGGGAAGTGCCAGCACGCCGAGGATCGCTCCGCTCCGGTACGAACAAGCGCCGGTCGGCGCGGGCCCCAGGCACTCGGGGAAGTACCAATCCCCCATTGCGACGAGACTCGCTGGGCCCACTCGGAGGCCGGTCCGAACACCGACCCCGTCGACCCCCTCGAAAAGATCGGCGGCTCGACTGCCGTGGACTCCGAACAGGAGCTGCCCCGACGCCGCGGTCGGGCCGACGACGAGCCCCACACCCGCGATAGCCCCCCAGAGGGCACGCGTGATGGCTCGCCGGCGGTTCATGTCAGCACCCGTCCTCGTCGACGAGTTCGATGCGATCTTCCGCATTCGGCACCACACACAGGAACTCGAACGGCTCGTCGCCCTCGGCCCGATACCAGTGGGGCACCCCGGCCGGAATGAAGACGACGTCATCGGCCGAGACCACATGGGTCTCCTCGCCGATCCCGATGGTCGCCCGCCCTCGCAAGACGTACTGCTCGTGCTCCACCACATTGGTGTGTCGCGGCATCCCACCGCCGGGCTGCATGATGAACCGGCGGAGAGCGAAGTTCGGACCCACATCGGGCCCGATCAGGACCTGACGCTCCGTCCCACTTCCGGCAGTCACGGGGTCGCGGGCGATGTCGGCGGCATGGCGAACGGGCATTCGGTCTCCTCGGATCGATGTGGCACGGTCTATCCCACGATCGCCCGGCATGCGGGCGAAGTGCAAGCGAATTCCAGGGCCGGCAGCCGGCGAGACCCGGCCCTGCCGGGTTGCGGCTGAAACCGCGCGCCTCGGCGTCGTTCGTCGCTCGTTGACGCTGCCAAACTTCGCTCCTCTCGTCTGGACGGACACGATTTCAGTCGCAGCAGCGGTGCCCCCCGTAGCGTGAACAGCCCCTAGCGTCCCGTGCCGTAGCTTTGGCTACGCCGCGTCGCTCCGCCTCGCCACCCAAGCCCACACCCCCTCTCCGTACGCACCGGACTTCTCAAACGGGACTCTAGTGTAGTGTCGCCCAAGTCCTGATGCCGTTCGTGCGCGGGGGCATCCACGGGATGCGTCGTTGGAACTCCTTGCCGTAGCTATCGCTACGCCG
>JANQNV010000205.1 GCA_028279425.1 Longimicrobiales bacterium
GACAACGATGGTGGCCTGGACAACGACACGCTGCTGGGCAACGACGGTAGCGACTCGGGCAGCGGGTTCATCAACGCCGCTGCGTTCGCCGGTTACATCGGCGGCGGGACGTTCGACATCGACCTCGCGGCGGACACCGAGTTCGACCTTGGTGGGGTGTCGGCCGTGCAGCTCTCGCTGGTCAATCAAGTGGCGAAGGGGAGCGTGACGATCATCTACACGGTCACTCCCGCGCCCGGCGCGGTCGCCCTGATCGGCCTCGGCGGCCTTGCCGCGACCCGCAGACGGCGCTGAACCGTCTCGTCCTAGGCCCCAGATGAACCAGAGCCTCAGAGCCCCGACGCTCGTTGTAGGCACCACGGATACACACGCAGCGCGGGATCCCCTCGGGGTCCCGCGCTTGTTTTTTGCGATCGTGGTGTTGGTCGGTGCGTCTTGGGCGCACGCGGCGAGTGCGCCGGGACCGGACGACCCCGCGTCGCAGCGGCTGTACTGGACCGAGCTTGGTTCGGGGACGGTGCGCTGTGCACTCTTGGACGGGACCGGGGTTCAGACGCTGCACGTGGGGTTGCCTTCGCCGCAGGGGATCGGTGTCGATCCGATCGAGGGGAAGCTGTACTGGGCGGATCCGATCATGCAGCGGATCGAGCGTTCGAACCTGGATGGTTCGGCGCGCGAGGTGGTGGTGGAGATCGACGGGTTCCCGGTCGGGCTGGATGTCGATCCGGTGGGGCGGAGCGTGTACTGGTGCGATCCGCTCTCGGGCGCGCTTGGGCGGTACGACCTGGACCTGGGGCAGACGGCCGTGCTGGCGTCGGGGCTTGCGTCGCCACAGGACGTGCGTGTCGAGCGTGGGGTCGGGGGTGATGTCGGGGAGGATGGGGCGCAGCTGTATTGGTTGATCCCGACGGAGGGGATCTATCGCGGCGGGGTGGGTGCGTCTGACGTGGAGCTCTTGACACCGGGGTTCGTTGGGCAGGCGTTGTCGTTCGCGTTCGTGCCGGATCGGGGGCGCGTGTTCTGGGTTTCGTTCCAGCGTTTGCGCTCCGTCGGCGTCTTCGGGGGGTGCGAGGACGCTTCGGGGGAGCTGGTCGGCGCGTCGGACGGGATCGTGTTCGACGAGGCGAGCGGGCGGTTGTACTGGATCGATCCCGATGGCCAGCGGCTGGTGTGCGCGGGTCCGGAGGGGGAGTCGGTGGTGGAGGTGCTTGGGGGGTTGGCGCTGCCGCGGCGGTTGGCGATCGGGCCGGCGGGCGCGGCGCCCACGATCCGGTCGCAGAGCGAGGCGATGGTTGTCGATGCGGGGCAGAGCGTGACGCTGGGCGTGGATGCGGCGGGGACCGGGCCGCTGAGCTACGTGTGGCGCCAGGATGGGGTCGAGCTGAGCGGGAAGCCGGGCGTGACGGGCGCGACGACGCCGACGCTGACGCTCGAGGGCGTTGGGCGTGAGCGGGTCGGTGTGTACGAGTGCGAGGTGGGTGGTCCGTTCGGGAGCGTCGTGTCGGCGGCGATCGTCGTGGCGGTGCGTGCGGAGCTGGCGGACTCGAACTTCAGCGGGGTCGTGAACGACCAGGACTTCTTCGACTTCGTCAACGCGTTCTTCCTCGGGGGAGGCGCGGACCCGGGGTAGTGGGCGGTCACCGGCCTCCGGGCTCGGTGCGGGCGTGGATCCGCCGGGCGGGGTCGGGCGAATGGAAGGTGGTCCCGGTGGACGCCCCCGCTCGGGGGATTAGACTCGATGTGCACGGCCTTTCTGTCGTGTACGAATACGCACCAAACATCAGAGGGTTGGGGCCGGGGCAGGCATCGGCGTCCGTGACGCTGGCCTGGCCGACAAGGCCCCCCCCCCCCCCCCCCCCCCCCCCCCCCCCC
>JANQNV010000206.1 GCA_028279425.1 Longimicrobiales bacterium
CAGACCCCGGCAACGTCGACTTCGACGCCTTCTGCCGAGCCGTCGCAGACGCCGGAGCCGTCTACACCAACCGCCTCCACGTCGGACTCCTCTCCGCGATGGTCGGGAAGCCAACCCTCATCCGCGAGGCCTCCTACCACAAGATCCGAGGCATCTACGACCTCTCACTCGCCAACCGCGACAACGTCACCCTCGTCGGCCCCGACGGCGAAACCCGCCCCTGACGGGTCCTGCCGCCGACCCCCCGGAATCGGACCCCCCACCCCCGCCGTGGGCACCCGACAAGATCCCGCGAACCGACGCATTTCCAGCCCCCGAGCGACCGGGCGCAGCGCACGGACCGATATACCTCTGCACGGACGCGCCCCCGGCGCGAACCACCCATCGACCGCCCGCGTGTTACCCCCTCGACGCCACAGAGGCCCGCCAGATGACCGCTACAAGCCCGCCCTCAGATCAGACCACCCCCGACCACACCAAGACCCCCGAGGTCGCCTCCGTCGTCGAAGCGCTCGCACCGTACAGAGGCAAGAAGGTCAAGTTCCACTACTTCCCCTACCCCAACGGCAACAACGGTGACCGCCTCATCGAGAAGGGCGCATTCCGCGCACTCGAAGACGCCGGCGTCGACCTCGTCGAAGACCCAAAGGACGCCTCGCTCATCGTCATGAACGGCGGCGGCGCAATGGTCGAGTTCTACGCCGCGGGCCTCGACACGCTCCGCATGTACCTCCGCGACTTCGCAGACACACCCCTCATCGTCCTCCCCCAGAGCTACAAGTTCGAAACACTCGACTTCCCCGCACTCTTCGCCGACCGACGCGTCCCCTGCACGCTCTTCGCACGCGAACGCGTCTCCTTCAAGACGCTCCGAGGCATGCACTTCTCCAAGAACGTCTCCATCGGACTCGACCACGACATGGCCTTCCGGCTTCAAGGCTCCCCCTTCATCGAAGACCTCAAGGCCCGCTCCCAAGACAAACACATCCTCGTTGTCGAGCGAGGAGACGTCGAGTCAACCACCGCCCGCGCCAAGCCGCTCCCAGGCCCACGCGCCATCAAGCGGAAGATCCGCTGGCTCACCGGACCCATCCGACGCACCGCGCGCAAACTGCTCGCCAAGCGCGCCGCGGCCAACGCCTCGCCCTTCACCGAGCAGGCCGTCCGCACCGTCAAACGCCTCCACCCCGAGTTCGCCGACCTCCCCGTGATCGCCTCCGACGTCTCCGATCCCATGGCGATCACCTTCGACGGCTTCCTCGACGCCATCAACGAGGCCAGTGTCGTCTACACCAACCGACTCCACGTGGGCGTGCTCTCGGCCATGCTCGACAAGCCGACGCTCATCCGCCCAGCCTCGTACCACAAGATCGCGGGCATCTACGAGCTCTCGCTCGCGTCGCGCGAAAACGTCACGCTCATCTCCCCCGATGACGACGCGCCCGGCGCCTGACACACTCCACCGCCTCCCCCCACGCACCCCCGCCCACGAAGGCCACCATCGACCGTGCGTCAATCCTCGCTCCTGATCGTCAACACCGTCGCGTCCTTCGTCAGGATGATCACCACCATCGGGATCACCCTGTTCGTCATGCGCATCGTCCTTGCCGAGATGGGCAAGGAGGACTTCGGTGTCTTCAGCGTCCTCGGAGCCGCCGGCGCACTGCTGATGATCCTCTCCGACTCCCTCGTCGGAGCCGCCTCCCGACACCTCGCCTTCGAGATCGGACGAAAAGACGAACGAGCCGTCGCAGCCCTCTTCAACACGTCCCTCATCGTCTTCACCGCGCTCAGCGCAGCGATCATCCTCCTCGGCGTCGCGCTCGCATACCCGCTCGTCTCCATCCTCGACATCCCCGAAGGACGCGAGGGCGTCGCCCGCGCCGTCTTCATCGCCACAGGCTTCACCCTCGGCGCAACCACCTTCGAAGCCGCGTTCCAGGCCGTCCTCACCGCGCGACAACGCCACGTCATCCTCGCAGGATTCGGGCTCTCGAAGGTCCTGCTCCGACTCGTCGCGGCGCTCATGCTCACCTACTTCTCCGGCGACGCGCTCGCACAGTACCCGTGGCTCCTCGCCGGCGCCATGCTCATCCACGCCGGCTTCGTCGCCATCGTTGTCATGCGCGTCGCGCCAGAGTCACGCCCAAGACCACGCCTCTTCTGCCGCCGTGAAGTCGGGCGCATCGCCTCCTTCGCCTCGTGGTCCATGCTCAGCAACATCTCCTGGCGCATCCGCATGCAGGGCGCCGCCATCCTCATCAACCTCGGCTTCGGGCCAGCCCTCAACGCCGCCTACGCCGTCGCGATCCAGATCGCCACGATCCAGAACTCCGCCGCCTTCACCATCACACGCGCCCTCAACCCCGCCATCACGTCGCGACACGCCGCCGGCAACACCTCCGCCGTCCACACCCTCTGTGTCGTCGCCGGCAAGTACAGCTTCCTGCTCACCCTCTTCTACATCCTCCCACTCCTCTTCGAAGCCCCCATCATCCTCGCACTCTGGCTCGGCGAAGGACGCGTCCCCGAGCACGCCGTCCCCCTCACGCGCCTCGTCGCAACCTGGACCTGCATGTTCACGCTCGGGCAGGGACTCATCGCCGCAATCAACGCGACCGGAACCCTCCGCACCATCACACTCGCAACCCTCGTCCTCGACGGCGCCGCCCTCGTCCTCGCCGCCGGCGCGCTCTTCCTCTTCGGCGCGCCACCAGAGGCCGTCCCCATCGCAACCATGATCGTCGTCATCGGACAGCTCGCGGCACGCGCCTACGTCGTCCGCGCCCTCCTCGGCCTACCGATCATGCGCTGGGTCCGCGGAGGCATCGTCCCCTGCGCCGTCGCCACCATCGCCGGCGCGATCGGCCCCGCGATCCTCGCAACGACCATGCAGCCCGGCCTCGCCCGCCTTGCCGCCAGCGCCGGCACCGCCTGGGTCGCCCTCGTGCCCGTCATCTGGTTCGCCTGCCTCGACGCCGAAGAACGCGGCCACTTCACGCGAATGGTCCGAAACGTCGCACGCAAGGCCGGACTCGCCTCGCCAAGCGGCAACACCGGAGGCTCCACCACCGAAGGAGCCGGCACGTGACCCACCCCACCCCCACGTCACCCACCCCATGCGGCTACCTTGACCCATCGCACACGGAGCACGCGCGATGAGACTGTCGCCAGAGCTCGCAACAAACCTCAGCCGCATCGTCCCCGGCATCGCGCGCAAGCTCCGCATCACCCGCCTCCGCCTCCTCGGTGTCTCCATCGGATCCGGATGCTGGATCCAGAAGATCGAGATCCAGCGCAACTTCTGGGACATCGTCCTCGGCGACGACGTCGCACTCGACCGCGACGTCTGCCTCCTCGTCACCGGCGCCCGCACCAAGTCCGACAAACCCAAAATCCACCTCGTCGGACCCGCATACCTCAACCGCGGCGTCATCGTCGACGCCTCCGAAGCGATCCGCATCGGACGCAACGTCATGATCGGCCCATACACCTACATCACCGATCACGACCACGGCACCGACCCCGACAAGCCCGTCAGCCGCCAACCGCTCACCGGCGCACCAACAACCATCGAAGACGACGCCTGGCTCGGCGCCAACGTCACCGTCCTCAAGGGCGTCACCATCGGTCGCGGCGCCATCGTCGCCGCGGGAGCCGTCGTGACCAAGGATGTCCCGCCGGGCGCAATCGCCGGCGGGGTCCCGGCCAAGATCATCGGACAACGCGGGAACCAGCAAGCCAACCCGAGCGACGCACCGCCGGAGAACACCAAGTGAGTCACTCCCCTACCCCAACTCCACCACCCCCCAGCGACCCAACGGACGCGCCCGACGCGACCGTCGTCATCTCCACGCTCAACCGCAAGGAAGACCTCGCAATCTGCCTCGAGTCCGTCCTCGCGCAGACCGCCAGCATCGAAGTCCTCGTCATCGACGACGGCTCAACCGACGGCACCTCCGAAATGGTCCGCGAGAAGTTTCCAACCGTCCGCGTCGACAGACACGAAAAGCCCCGCGGCCTCATCAAGGAACGCAACCGCGGCGCCGAACTCGCAACCGCCCCAATCATCGTCTCCATCGACGACGACGCCATCTTCCCGTCCACCGAGACCATCGCACAGACCGTCGCCGAGTTCCGCGCACACCCGCGCGTCGGCGCCGTCGCCATCCCCTACATCGACGTCAAGATCGAACCCGACGTCGTCCGCCAACGCTCGCCGGAACCCGGCGTCGCATGGGTCAGCGAGCAATACCGCGGCACCGCACACGCACTCCGCCGCGACCTCTTCCTTCAGCTCGGCCAATACCGCCCACAGCTCTGGCGCCAAGGCGAAGAGCAGGACTACTGCATCCGCCTCTACGACTCCGGACACGTCGTCCTCATGGGCTCCGCCGATCCCATCCACCACCTCGAGAGCCCCAAGCGCTCAAAGCCCGCCATCTACACATTCACCGCGCGCAACACACTCTGGTACGCATGGCACAACGTCCCCATGCCCCAGCTCCTCTGGCACGCCTTCGCATCCACCGCCAAGCTCAAGCTCGACGCCTTCACACACCCCAACCGACTCCTCCCGCGCTTCAAGGGCATCTGGCAAGGCTGGATCGGACTCCCCAAACAGTGGAAGGGCCGCCGCGCCGTCTCCGCCAAGGCCTACCGCCTCATCCGACGCCTCCGCAAGCAAGGCCCCATGAAGCTCACAGAGATCGAACCACTGCTCCCGACGATGCGTCAGTGATACCGGTGCCCCGTTGACCGACCACGCCAAACAGCTCGAGCAGCGCTTCGCAAAGACCGACGCCACCGTCGCCGTCCTCGGCCTCGGCTACGTCGGCCTCCCGCTCGCGAAGCTCTTCCACAACGCAGGCTTCAACGTCATCGGACTCGACGTCGACTCGCGCAAGACCGACATGCTCCAGCGCGGCGAGAGCTACATCGAGTACCTCGGCGAGGACTACGTCAAAGACCTCGCCGACTCCGACCGCTTCACGCCATCCACAGACTTCGACCTCCTCGAGAGCGCCGACGCCATCGTTATCTGCGTCCCATCGCCACTCGGCGAACACAACGACCCCGACCTCAGCTACGTCGAGGCAACCTGCGAGGAGATCGCGCCACGCCTCCGCCCAGGCGTCCTCGTCGTCCTCGAGTCCACCACGTACCCCGGGACGACCCGAGAGGTCGTCCTCCCCCGCCTCGAGGCCCGCGGCCTCACGTGCGGCCGCGACTTCTTCCTCGCATTCAGCCCCGAACGCGAAGACCCCGCGAACCCCACCTTCACCACACACAACACCCCAAAGCTCATCGGCGGGATCGACGACACCAGCGGACGCGTCGGCGCCGCCCTCTACGAACAAACACTCGAGAAGGTCGTCCGCGTCTCCACCAGCGAAGTCGCCGAGGCCGCAAAGCTCCTCGAGAACATCTACCGCGCCGTCAACATCGCAATGGTCAACGAGATGAAGGTCCTCCTCACCGAGATGGACATCGACGTCTGGGAGGTCATCCAGGCGGCCTCCACCAAACCCTTCGGCTTCCACGCCTTCTACCCCGGCCCCGGCATCGGCGGGCACTGCATCCCCGTCGACCCCTTCTACCTCACCTGGAAGGCAAAGGAGGTCGGCTTCCCCACCCGCTTCATCGAACTCGCCGGCGAGGTCAACAACCAGATGCCCGGCTTCGTCATCCGACGACTCACCGAAGCCCTCAGCGAGGACGCCAAGGCCGTCCGCGACTCGAACATCCTCGTCATCGGCCTCGCCTACAAGCCCGAGGTCTCGGACGTCCGCGAGAGCCCGGCGCTCACCATCATCGAGAAGCTCCAGTCACTCGGCGCGAACGTCTCCTACCACGACCCACACGTCCCAAAGACCCACAAGATGCGCAAGCACGACCTCGGCATGACATCCACCGAGCTCACACCCGACGCGCTCGCAGCGGCCGACGCCGCACTGATCATCACGCCCCACGCAGCGATCGACCTCGCGCTCATCGGCGAACACGCAAAGCTCGTCGTCGACACGCGCAACGCCATGGCCAAGCTCGGCCCCGTCAAGGCACGAGTCGTCAGCGCATAGCCCTGGGTGGCAAGCGCGGAACCCCATCCCCGGGCGCGCAACACGACAGACTCCGAGCCCTCCAGGATGCTCCGAAACCTGCAGGATGCAGGGATCGGCCGCGGCGAAGCCGCAATACAAACAAGCCCCACCCGCAAGACGCGAGCCCTTGGTGGTCCCTCACACCAGCATCTCCCCAGCAGGACGCGCCCGCCAGTCACGACGCCTTCACACCCTCGACAACCAGCGACCCACCCCCGGCCCGATCCTCGCGCTCGATGTCGCGGATCCCCTCGATCTCGCTCTCGAAGCACCCGCAGCGGCGCACGTTCTCGAACCCCGCCTCCGTCATGTGATGCACCAGCGACGCCTCGTCGTACATCCACTTGTGCGTGCGGAAGTCGTACAACGCGTGGTACAGACGCACGATCACGTTGCCCTTCCGGGCCGCCGGACGCCGAAGCCCAAGCCGCCGATTCATCAGATCCCCCGGCGTCACGAACCCGTGCTCCGGATCCGTCAGCCCCTCCCCATACTCACGCACGATCGTCGCAAGATCCGGCACCACGATCCGGACCACACCACCCGGACGAAGCACCCGGAAGCACTCGCCAAGCAGACGCTCACCGTCGCGGTGGTACAGATGCTCGAGGAGGTGAGACGCGTACACCGCCCCGAAGCTGGCACCCCAGCGGGCGGGCAGCGCCTTGCGCAGATCCCGATACACGATCGAACGGTCCCACGCCCCACCGATGTCCTCGCGCGGGATCACACGCAGCCGCGCAAGCAGCCACGTCAGCACACGGCTCTTGGCCGCACGAGCGACGAACGAGCCGTCCACATTCAGCCACCCCTCGGGGGTGACCTTCCCGCAGCCAAGATGGAGTCGGTCCGGATGGGTCACAGCGGTCAATCGGCCCGCGAGCCTACCCCATTGGGCCCCCCCCCCCCCCCCCCCCCCCCCCCCC
>JANQNV010000235.1 GCA_028279425.1 Longimicrobiales bacterium
TCGATCTCGTCCTGGATGTCCCGATCCAGATCCGATCGGACCTGACCGGGTCGGAGCGTCCTGCGAAACGGCCACCGGCTCACGATTCGTCAGTCCCGCGTGGCGAGGATCGCCGACACCGCGCCGGTATACTCGGCCCAACGCGCCGCTTCTCGCGTGAGGTGCTCGGCGCCTTCGCGGGTCACGCGATAGAACTTCGCGCGGCGCCCCGTGTCGGTCCGACCCCATTCCGACTCGAGCAGGCCGCGCCCTTCCAGCCGGTGGAGCGCCGGATAGAGCGCCCCCTCTTCGACCGAGAGCACACCTTCCGAGCCGTCCCGGATCGATCGGCCGATCGCGTATCCGTGCAGCGGTGCCGCCTCGAGGGTACGCAGAATCAGGATGTCGAGGGTGCCGGTGAAGAGGTCACTCCCGCTCATGAACCACCCCATGCCTCAGAGAACGATGCCTTGCCCTCTTAGGTATACAACCCCATACCTAGCCGAGCAAGGGGTTAGGGTCGAAGGGTCGGGCGGCTCGGGCGCGCCCAACTCCGAACCGGCCGTGAGCGAGCCGTGCCCTGACGCCTACGAGCCGGTGCGTTTCAGCACGTAGTGAGCCGAGCCCGCCGCGTAGCGAAGCTCCGTGATCTCGCCGCCGACGCGACGGAAGATGTACTGGACACCTCCATCGACCCACGTCATGTCCCCGACGTGAGTCGGCACGGTCGGAGCGTCGTCGCGCTCCGAGGCGAACTCCAGTCGACCGCCCGTAGCGGCGACGCGGAGTTCCATCGTCTCCCCCCGGGCGATGCCGCGGTAGCTGCCTTCCAACTCCGACAGCGAGCCGTCGTACGCCACCGCGACCGGGTCGGGCTCCTGTCCCAGGACCAGATCGGCGAAGGCGGTCGCCAGCGCCCCCGCGCCGGGTGGGGCCGTCGAGTTCTGGAGCACGACGATGCTCAGCTCGTCCTCCGGGTACCAGGCCAGCTGCGACACGAATCCGTTGATTCCACCGCCGTGGGCGTGCACGGGCTCGCCCCCCCT
>JANQNV010000241.1 GCA_028279425.1 Longimicrobiales bacterium
GACCCGACCCTGCCCCGCGGCAGCCGAATCGAGCGGGCGCCGAGGCCGCGACTGGCAGCGACCGCGTGCTCCAACCGCCGCCCGGTCTGTGTGCACTCCGACCGAGAGGAGTGGGTGGGCCCCGCCATCGAAGCCCTCGAGTCCGCCTACGTGCGATTGGTCTTCGTGCTCGACCTTCCGCCGCCGCGCTGGGACGGAGGCCTCGGCAACACGGACGGGTTCGACCTGTATTGGTCCGACGAGGGCACGGGTGACGTGGCCGTTCTCCCCGACCCCCGAACCGACTTCGAAACCGACCAGTCGAGTGGATTTTGCAGGGTCGAGGGACCTGCGCCGGTCGAGCGCACTGCGACCCTCTGCTTGGCCGAGGCGATCACCCTCGGTCTCGACGCCGCCGAGACCCCGAGCCTGAGGCGCGCCTTCGCCAGCTACACGTGGCTCGTCACCGGAAGCCCCACGAGCGCGGACCTCGAAGCGTTCGACGAGCTCCAGGCCACCCCGGGCAGCTCGCTCTCGCCGCGCGACCGCCGCTCGGCGGGGGGCGCGCTGTTCCTGGACCATCTCGACGCGGTGTTCGGAGCGGGCGAGCTGACGACGCTGCCCGCCGCCTTGTTCGCGCTATCGCGGGGACGGACGAAACCGGGCGCGTACGAATGGAACAACGAGCCGGACGCTTTCGACGTCCTGCGCCGCACGTTCGACGACCTGCCGCAACGGATGGCCGACACGGTGGGAGCATTCGCAGTAGAGCGTGCGTTCCTGGGCGAGCGGGACGATGGGACTCACTTTCCGGAGCTGGCCTGGGCCGGCGCGTTCGGCAACGTGCGGTTCGACGCGTCGGTGAGGCTTTCGGAGCTCCCCAAGAACCTGGCCCTGCCCGCGCTCGAACCGCTGGGCTCGACCTACGTCTGGGTGTCGCTCGACCGAGCACACGACGGAGCCACGTTCGCATTTCGCGCGCAGTGGGAAGCGCCCGTCGCCTTCAAGTGGTCGGTGGTGACGGTCGACGCGAACGGGGAGGAGCTGCGGCGCTTCGACGTGTTGTACGAAGAGCGAGGAACGAAGGCAGAGCGTCAGATCGTGAGCCTAGAAGGGGCGGCGGGGATCGTGCTGGTAGGAACGAACATGGGGGGCGTGACGTTGGCCCATCCGTTCGACCCCGACACGGCTCCGTTCGAGCCGCATGCCTACACCCTCTACCTGGCGAGACTCTGACGGCGCCGCCGCAACCCGAGCAACGTCAGGCCGACTGCCAAGAGGCCCCAGGGGGCCGTGGCGCCGGAACCGACCGCACAGCCCCCCC
>JANQNV010000259.1 GCA_028279425.1 Longimicrobiales bacterium
GGGGGGCGTCGTCAGTCCCGGCACCCCGTCCTCGCGGTTGGGCAACAGCAAGCCGTGCCAGTGCACGGAGGTCGCCACGTCCATCTCGTTGTGGACGCGGATCCGGGCGAGGTCGCCGAGCCGCCACCGCAGCGTGGGGCCTGGGATCTGCCCGTTGAAGGTCATGGCCGGCGCGGACACGCCGGCGATCTCGACGACCTCCTGGCGGACGACGAGGGTCGCCTCGGGCGCGGTTGCCCGGGCGGCGCCCGTCCACAGCAGGACGAGCGCGCAGAGCGCGGTACGCATCGTGGTGTACTCCGGATCGAGAACCGTGGCAGCGACGGCGCGAAGCGCGACGGCCTAGATCCGGAGCGGGCGCTCCACCGGTCGAGTGAAGGGAGGCAGGGTTGGAACTCGGCCCGCGTGGCCAACGATCTGGGCGTGGTGCCTCGGCCCGAACCCCGCTGGTGTGATCGGCTGCTCGGGGTTGCCTTCGGGTCCGATCGCGAGCCGTGGGGGCAGAGCCTCTGGCTGGACCGCGAGGACGCAACGCCGACAGTCGAGGGGCTCGACCGAGGACACCGGGCCCTCGTCGCCGTGCCCGCAATGCACCTCGCTCACGGCCGGTGACGCGCACGGATGGCTACAGACGTGACCCAAGGGGCTCGCGACGAGCAGAAGCGCCGCGGCCAGCGCGGCACCCAGCGCACCCCCGCCGATTCGTCGGCCTTCATCGTTGATCCGGCGTCTTCGCATCGTGACGTCTCCGGTATAGGCCATAGGCAGGGAGACGCCAGCAGAGTCCTCTCCTCGAATCGAGGGTGCGGCTCGGCGCCTACTCTTTGAACGGCAGCCCCGTCAATCCGGGCGCCACGTCCGTCCCGTTGCGTGCGTTGAACGCCTCGATGAGCTCGTTGGTGACCTTGGCCGACTCGGGCTCGACCCCGGAGAGGCTGAACTCGGTCCACTGGTAGGCGGTCATCGAGTCCGGCGGCTGCTTCTCGCGCTGGGGCGGCGCCGGGAAGGTCTCCTCGTTGGGAACCCCCATCCGGGTGCGGACGCCGCCCTTCGTCACGTTCCAGGTCATGAAGTCGATGGCGAGGTCGAAGGGACCGTCGTAGGTCTTGCGGATCTCCTCGGCCACCACGATCTGGGTGTCGAAGTCGTTCTGGAAGTGGTAACAGACCGCGTGCTTCGGCCGGGTCAGGGACATGATCTTGCCGAAGGCCGCGGCGGCGGTGTGGCCCTGGGTCCCGACGTACACCGCCTCGCTCGGCGCCATGCCGTAGCGCTCCATCATCATCTGCGGCGGGATGAAGCATTCGTGGATCGAGAGATCGGCCCCGGTCGCGTGCTCGCGCCACCATTTGTTGGGGAGGGTGTCGCTCGAGAACGCGAAGCGCAGTCCGTTCCAATCGAGGAGGAAACTCACGGACTGATCGAGGTGGATCGCGGGGAGGGTCCGGATCTGGACCCCGTTTTCGTCGTAGATCACCTCGTTCACGCCGGTCCAGTCGAACTCGTTGACCTCGAGCTCGAGCCCGCGGGGGTCGACGGCGCTGCCGCGCCCCGCCTTTTCCCAGCCCCATTGCTTCAGCATGAAGTCCGCCCACGCCTTGGTGCCCCACTCGGGCTTCACGCCCGAGGGGCCCCAGACGCGGAGCGGTGTGAGCCGGTTGTTGACCGGCCCCGTGAAGTAGAAGGCCGGGAAGTCGCCCGCGTGATCGAGGTGCAAATGGCCGAGGAACACCTTGTCGAGCTGGTCGAGGGGGATGCCCAACGCCATGATCCGCTCGAACGAGCCCTCACCCATATCGAAGATGAACTTGTCGCCGTTGCCGAGCTCGACCAGAAAGCACGCGGCGGCCTGCTTGAGACGGGGTTGTGGCATTCCGGTGCCACACGCCACCACGCGCATCTCGTCCTTCCCGAGCGCCTCGGTTCCCGGGTAGTAGACCTCCTGCACCGGAAAGGGCTTGGTGCGGGACCACTCCCGGCCGGACGGTGACTTCGATGCCGCCTCCGCGGCGGACACGCGCCAGCGCACATCCACATCCAGCGTCAGCGCGGCCGCGACCACGACGAGCAGCACGCTCCCCCCGCAAACCAGCCTCTTCCTCGACACTCGCAGCCCCCTCGTTGCCCGGCCTCGACTCGCCGGGAACCGCACAAGGTACACGAGTTGGTCGCCCGTAGAGCGGGATTCCGCGCGCTGCGCGGCGGGCGGCGCTGTCTTGGATCCCGCTCAGCGAAGCTGCAGAAAGTGCTCGCCCCGGTAGGGGTCGCCCGCCTCGAGGTCGTCGACGTCGAAGGCGCGCAGGTCCATGAAGTAGTCGGGCTTGGCGTCCGGGAAGGGCCGATAGCGCAGGTCGTCGCCAAAGAAGCGCAGCACCAGGGTGTGGCGCGTCGGACAGCCGGGGTCGACCGGGGCACCACCGTGGAGTGAACCCGAGTGGAGCACCACGGCGTCTCCCGGTGCGAGCCCCCAGGAAAGGACGTCCCAAGAGCTCGGGTCTGCCGCGCGCTCCGCCTCGATGTCCGGGAGCCGCGGCAGATCGCCGGTCCCCCACAGCGGCCGGGTCGGATCGTCGGGGTCCATGAACGCCGCGCCGTCGTACATCGTCCCGACGTGCGATCCGCGCACCACCTCGAGGGCGTTGCCCGCCGGAAGCGCCTCGAAGCTCAGCCAGAGGTTGGCGAGATGCGCGCCCTCCGCGGGGAAGTAGGGGGTGTCCTGGTGCCACGGGGTGCGCCCCACCCCGCCGCCCTGCTTGATAAAGATCTCCTCGCCGAAGTACCAGACGTGCTCCGAGCCCCAGAGCTCCGACAGGAAGTCGGCGAAACCGAGGCCCTCGAGCATCGGTCGGTAGACCTCGAGGGATTTGGCGGTGCCGAGATCGTTGTACTGCTCGTCGTTCGAGCCCTCGAAGAGCTGGAGTGCCGTGGGCCCGGGGTTCGCCAGATTGAAGTCGAAGCAGCGACGACACGCCGCAAGCTCCTCGGCGCTCAACAGACCCTCGGCCTTGAACGCGCCGTCTCGGGCGAAGGTCTCTCGCATCGCGTCGGTGACGGGGATCACGGCTCGCCTCCTTGGCTGCGGGCTTCCGCTGCCGTCATGGTAGCCACGACTTCGTGCACGCGGCCTCGCGGGTTGGCACGCTACACGATGCGCGAGCCCTCGACGCCCCAGTAGCGGTCGCGCAGTAGACGTTTGTAGAGCTTTCCGGTGGGGAGACGGGGGAGCTCTGCCTCGAAGTCCACGGAGCGCGGACACTTGAACGCGGCCAGGTGTTCCCGGGAGAACGCGAGCAGCTCGCTCTCGACGTCGGGGGTCGCCTCGACTCCGTCCGCCAACTGCACGACGGCCTTGACCTCCTCGCCGAACTCCTCGTTGGGCACGCCAAAGACCGCGACGTCGACGACCTTCGGGTGGGTCACCAGGACGTTCTCGATCTCGGCGGGATAGATGTTCACACCGCCCGAAACGATCATGAAGGTCTTGCGGTCGGTCAGATAGAGATACCCATCCTCGTCGAGGTATCCCACGTCTCCCAGCGCCGACCAGTTCGGGTGCGTCGGGTGCTGCGCCTCCCGCGTCTTCTCCGGGGCGTTGTGGTACTCGAAGGGCATCTGCGGCAGCTCGAAGTACACGAGGCCCGATTCGCGCGGCGGGAGCTCCGCGCCTTCCTCGTCACAGATGTGCAGCGTCCCGAACACCGCGCGGCCGACCGATCCCCGATGGGCCAGCCATTGCTCCGAATCGAGAAAGGTGAGTCCGTTGAACTCGGTGCCCCCGTAGTACTCGACGAGCACGGGGCCCCACCAGTCGATCATCTGCTGCTTGACGCGTTCCGGGCACGGGGCGGCGGCGTGGATCGCATAACGCAGGCTGCCCGTATCGTGTCGGGCGCGCTCTTGCTCGGGGAGCTTCAACATCCGGGTGAACATCGTCGGCACGAACTGGGCGTGGGTGCAGCGGTAGCGCTCGATCGCCGCGAGCGCGCCGGTGGCGTCGAATCGCTCCATGATGACGCTGGTGCCGCCGCTGGCCTGGGTGATGGCGTTGAACGCGAGGGGTGCGGAGTGATAGAGCGGA
>JANQNV010000266.1 GCA_028279425.1 Longimicrobiales bacterium
CTTGCCGTAGCTATCGCTACGCCGCGTCGTTCCGCCTCGCCCCCGCGGCGCCTCCGCACCCTCGGCGGTCACCAGACTTTGGCGACACTACACTAGGGTCCGAAGAAGACAGCCAGGCGAGGCTCGTCGAGGGCGTATTCCGTCACGCTCCCGAACAGAAGCCGATGTGCCCGGGTGTGCACGCGCGCCCCGAGAACGATCAGGTCGCAGTCCCGCGCGATCGCGCGATCGAACAGCTCCTCACCCGCCGCCCTCGAGGGCGCGGTGATGCGCTCGACTCCGGCCTCCAAGCCGTGCCACGCGAGAAACTCCGCCAGCGACTCACCACGGGGAGACGGCTTCTTGCTCTCCTCACATGAGACGACAAGGATCTCGTCGGCTCGGTGCAGAAACGGCATGGCTGCTGCAACGGCCCGCGTCGCAGCGACGGAGCCATCCCATCCGACGGCCACCCTCGCTCCGATGTGCTCCGGCATCTCAGGCGGGGCGAGGAGTACCGGACGCCCCGTTTGGGTGAAGCAGGCCTCGATGATCGGCGTGAACGGCGCCAGCCACATCATGTCGGAACTCGCCACGACCAGGAGGTCGCACAGCTTGCCGTAGTGCGCGACCGTGGCTCGGATCTCACCGGAGCGTTCCACGATCCGTGTGGAGTAGCCGGGTGTGGGGCGATCCACCACCGGAGGCGGCTCCCCAAGATCGGCGAGCACGGCCTCGAACTGGCGGCGCGCGTGGCGACGTCGCACCTCGCTCGCCTCGTCGATCATGTCGCACACCGCGGCGGCTCCTCCGCCCGGGAGCCAGAACGGCCACTCCTTGATCGACTCGGCTGGGGGATCGACGATCGACACGACTTCGGCGTGGGCGTCGAATCCTCGAGCGACTTCGAACGCTGCCCGGAGAGCAGGCGCCTCGAGGTTGGCCGGGTGGTCGGGATCGTATTGCCCGCTGAGCGGCGCCATGAGTTTGTTCATTCGGTCTCCCCGCTGCGGTTCCACCGTTCCCCGAGAACGAGGCCCACGCCGAACAGAGCGACGTCAGCCAGCGCGTTCACGGGTGCCTCGGGTCCGGCGACGTGGAACATCTCCTGTCCGATCCGCTTCCGCTCGAGGCCCTGCTCGATGAACTCGTAGGCGATCGCCGCACCGAGCGCCAGGCGACGATCCACCCTCGCCAACCCGGCGGCCAGTCCCGACGCGAAGTGCACGACCGACCATGGATCGAGGACGGTCCGATTCTGCTCAGACTTGCGGGTCGCCACGAACTTCACACAACCTCCGGCGGTCAGAAGATCGGGGGTGGAGGTTGGGCCCTCGGGATCGCGAGGCGCAAGAGCGGTGGAATCCGGCGCCAGCGGGCGCGTCGCGCGTCGGTTCCGGCCCCCGACCAGACGAGGAGACAAGATGGATCGCGCGCCGACCCTCGCGGAGTTCGCAAAGGGAGCGGCGCGGAATCTCGGCTTTCATCTGGTCGGGATCGCCGACGCCGACGACACCGAACACCTGCCGTTCCTGGAGCGATGGTTGGACCGAGGGTACCACGGCGAGATGGCCTACCTCGCTCGACCCGATGCGGTCGCCCGACGGGCCGGCCCACGGCACTCCTTCGACGACGCCCGCGCCGTGGTCGTGGTGGGGCACGCGTACGACGCTGAGGCCGCATCGACGGCGGAAGCGGGGACGGCGCCCGACGCCTTGCCGCCCTCGCGCGGCATCATCGCTCGCTACGCCCTGGGCAAGGACTACCATCAGGTGGTCGATGCGGGCCTGCGCGCGCTTCTCGCCTCACTCGACGCGGAGGTGCGTCGAAGGGGAGGCGCGCCGGTGCGCGGCCGGGTGTTCGTCGATGCGGGGCCTCTCCTGGAGCGAGACCTGGCCCGGCGAGCCGGATTGGGGTGGTTCGGCCGCAACACCATGCTGATTCACCCGAAGCAGGGGTCCTACTTCGTACTCGGCGCGCTCGTGCTCGACCTCGCCCTCGACGCCGACCCCCCTTTCGATGCGGACCGGTGCGGCACCTGCAGCGCGTGCCTCGATGCCTGTCCGACGGAGGCCCTCCTGGGGCGCGACGCCGACGGGGCGCCGGTGATGGATGCGCGGAGGTGTATCTCGTACCTGACCATCGAGCTGCGCGGGCCCATTCCGCGCGAACTTCGCCCGGCCATCGGGAATCGGGTCTTCGGCTGCGATATCTGTCAGGAGGTGTGTCCGTTCACCCGAAGGTTCGGACCTGGGTCGCCGTCCGATTCCGCGTACGCTGCCCGGGCGCCGGGAGAGCTGCCGTCGGGAGTTCAGCGGGAGCCTGCCGACGTCGGCCATCCGGGCACCGACTCCCCGGCACTCGTCGACCTGATGTCCATGGACGAGGCGACGTGGAAGTCGTTCTCTCGAGGTTCGCCCCTCAAGCGGCCCAAGCGGGCCGGCTTCTTGAGGAATGTCGCCGTAGCGCTCGGAAACTGGGGCGCCCCGGAGGCGGTACCGGTGCTCTCGAAGTCGCTCTCCGACCCCAGTGCCCTGGTGCGGGGCCATGCCGCGTGGGCGCTCGGGCAGATCGCATCGCCCGACGCGGCCGCGGCGTTGGCCTCCGCCTACGAGTCCGAAGCGGACGCGTGGGTGCGAAAGGAGCTGGAGGCTGCACTGCGGACATCGAACCCGCTGGAGTGATCAGGCAACGGGATCGTCAGCCGGCCTCCTCGAGTGCGACCGTCGGGACCGCGGCGCGCGCCATCCGCTTCGCGAAGTAGTAGATCCGCTTCAGGTTCTGGAGGATGTCCATTTCGATCTTGTACGCCGGGAGCCGGTTGGGCTCCTCGGCGACCAACCGTCCGGCCTGGTGCAGGGCGGCGGAGTCCGCCAGCCGGTTGATCTCCGTCTTCATCTCGACGACCACGCGCACGGCCTCGTGGTTCTTCTGCGTGACGGCCTGCACGGCCGCCTCCACAGCGCCGCGCACCACGGCGTGGAAGGCCGTGATGACCTCGCGTGTCGGATCGCTGATCCGCAGTCCCTGCTGGATTCGTTCGTGTCCGAGGGCCACGAGGTTGGTCTCGATGATGTCGCCGATGTTCTCGAGGTCGTTGACCGCCTCCAACAGCTTGAGAAACTCTCGGGTCTCCTCCTCGGTCAGCTCGACCTGGCTGATCGAGCCGAGATAGGTCACGATCTGTCCGTGCAGGGCGTCGACCCGGTCGTCCATGGCGTGGACCTCGCGCAGGTCGTCGCCGGTCTGGTCGATGATCGCAGGGAGGATCGCCTGCATCATGTCGAGGACCAGTTCTCCGAGCCGGAGGATCTCGAGCCGGACGCGGTCCAGGGCGAGCGACGGCGCGCTGAGCAGCACTTCGTCGAGATAGCGGGCGCGGACACTCTGTTCGGCGTCCTCGGGTCGGTCGGGCACGAGCTTGGTCACGATCCAGGCGAAGACCCCGGCGAACGGGAGCAGGACGAGGGTGTTGGCGACGTTGAAGACGGTGTGCGCGTTGGCCACCTGTCGCGGCGTTTCCGCGGCCAGCCGCGCGGCACCGCTGAGATCGCTCGCCACGGGCGAGAAGCCCGCCACGACCTCCGCCAGCGGGCCGATGAAGGGAAGCCAGAGCGCGACGCCCACCAGATTGAAGAGAACGTGGACCAGAGCTGCGCGGAGAGCCTCGCGGGGCTTTCCAATCGCCGCCAGGAGGGCCGTGACACATGTGCCGACATTCGCACCGAAGACGAGTGCGATCCCGGCCGGAAGGGTGATCAGGCCCTGCGTCGCCATCACGATGACGACACCGGTGGTCGCCGAACTCGACTGTACCAGTGCGGTGAAGAGTGCGCCGGCCGCGATGCCCACCGCGGGTGACTCCATCCGCGTCATCCAGTCCAGGAAAGGCTGGTAGCTGCGGAGCGGGCGCATCGCGTCGCCCATGACGTCCATGCCGAAGAACACCAGGCCGAGCCCCATGAGCACGGCGCCGTAGTGCCGCACCTTCTCGCGACGGGCGAGCATGCTCATCGCGAACCCTATGGCGATCATCAGCAGCGCGTAGTGCGTCACCTTGAACGCGATGATCTGTGCCGTGACCGTGGTGCCCACATTTGCACCCATGATGATGCCGATCGACTGCGACAGCGTCAGGAGTCCCGCCGTGATGAATCCGACCACCATCACGGTCGTGACCGACGAGGACTGGATCACCGCGGTGACGAAGGCGCCCGTGATCGCGCCGGTGATACGATTCCGGGTCAGGCGGCCCAAGATCGCCTTCATGCGGCCGCCGGCGACGGCCTTCAGCCCCGTTGACATCTTCTCCATCCCGTAGAGGAACAGAGCCAAACCGCCGAACAGCCCCATCAGGATAGGCCAGAAAGCGAGGGTGTCCTGGGGGGTGACGGCGCCGTTCATGTGGCGGCGACCTCCCCGTCGAGTGCTCCGCGGAGCCTCGTTGGTGTGCGCTTCACATGCCTCCTGGAGGAAACGTCCCGGGGCGTCTCGCCGCGAGACGGGTCGGGCGACGGTGAGCCGCGCCTTTGTAACAGTTTCGAGACGGAGACTGGGGTCGTTGTTACACTAGGCGCAAGCGGCCCCGCTGGACCACTCGTCCGCCCCGGGGGGTAGACAGCCTAAGCGCGGGAGCACCTCCAACGTCGGGGTCTCCCGCTGGGTGCGCGGAGTCGTCGCGACTCCGCGGCGTCCCGTCTTCGACCTCGGAGGGTCCGTTGCGCCTGGGGGCAGATCTCTTCCGGAGCGCCTTTGCGAGTACCGTCCTCGCAGCGCTGGCCTCCCAAGCGGTCGGGGCGCAGACGCTCCAGGGCGTGCTCGTCGACGACGCTTCGGGTGACCCCATCGTGGGCGCCCAGGTCTCTCTGCTCGCGGAGGAAGGCGACCATCCGCTCGAGCAGCGCATCACCGACCAGGAAGGCCGATTCACCATGGAGGTGGACTTCGGCGTCTACCGAATGCAGGCTGACCGCATCGGGTATGCGTCGACGGTGTCGCTGCCCTTCGAGGTCTCCCAGCTCGGCGACGTCGACGTCGAATTCCGGATCAACGTCGAGGCGGTCACCATGCTCCCTCTCTTCGCGCTGGTCGACCGGGTGCCGGGCCGGGAGCTCTTCGCGTCTCGGCGCGAACTCGGGCGCGGCCTGCACTTCGACCCGGCCAAGGTGGATTCGCTCCGGCCCGAGATCCACGCGGGCGAGATCTTCAAGCATCACCGCACGATGCTGGTGAGGTGGAGCTTCGGACGAGACCAGAACATGAAAACCGGCCCGATTCCGCGGGTGGGTACGCACTTCGGCTCTCGGCGTTTCGGCTGCTTCCACTGGATCGTCGACCGTACCCTCGTGGCGCCGCCGGACTTCCCCTTCGAGTCCTTCTCGACCCAGGCGTGGGCGACGCCGCCCTTGTCGGAGGTGGGGCCCGAAGATCTCGTGGCGATCGAGATCTACCGGAACTGGTCGGAGGTACCCGACGACATCGTCGACCACATCGAGATTGGCGACGTCTGGGCCCGACGCGAGCTGCGTAACCTCAACCGGAAGGCCTGCGGCGTCGTGGTGATCTGGACCGATCGCGGGTGGGACTGAGGAGGAAGGCTGGGACGGGGGGCGGCCCCCGCGTATAGTGGGCTTCATGGCGACTCTGCGAGCGATGCTCCTCGGGCTCACGTGCCTCGTCGCCGCCTGCGGCGGCTCGGGTCCAGCCGATCGTCGGTGACGACTCCGACGACGGGGCGGCCGGCGGGTATCCCTACCCGGTCGGCAAGGTGTTTCTTCACCCACCTGCCGATCGGTGTCGACAGCGTCTACTTCTGGGAGAGCATGGGGGCCTACTTCAGCCCCTTCCAGGCATGTGGGTCGCCTGGTGGAGCCGCTGGCTTCGGCCGCGCCTGCGCTGGGCGTGTCTCTCAACGTCGAGATCCCGGTCGAGGCGGGCGACACGCTGGGGTACGTCGCCAACACTCCCCTCGACCTCGCGGTGAACGACTCGGCCGCCCCCGCCGCGACCCTGCACCCCGAGTTCTACGGCCCGAACCCCTTCGCGGTCCCGCTGGAAGACTACTACCGGGAGCCGCTGCGCTCCCAGCTACTGGACTGGACGCTGCGCGAGCTGCCCCCTCGAACCGGTCACTACGGATATGACGTGGCGGGTACCCTCCCGGGCCTCTGGTATCTCGAGGGCTCCGATCCCAGGGAGTTCCGCTTCGACCATGTGGTGCACTTCGGGTGTCACCACCTTCAGGCTCATCGCTCCGTGTTCGCCGACGGCATGGCCCTCTTTCAGAACGAGTCGGGGCCGCCGTTGATCGAGATGACCTTCTGGATCCGCGACAACCCGCGGGTCGAGAGCATCACCCCCGCCTCCGGAATGGTGAAGCTCGAGATGTTCTCGGTCCAGTTCGTGACCGTCGGGTCGCCGCCGAACGAACGCCTGAACGACATCAGCGGTTTCGACGCCGAAAAGGAGACGGTTGCCGTCGGGGCCTGGCGTCTCGGCCGACGACGTGCCGGGGTTCACCGGAAGCGCCCGCACCTACGTGTGGAATCCGCTCGGGTAGAATCCGCTCGGGTAGCCTTCGGTTGGCGCCGGATGCTTCTGCCGGAGCGGCCGCCGCCCCGGAGGACGACGGCCGCACGACGGGTCCCGCGGTCCTACCCGATCAGGCGCGTCAGCTCGAGCCCGAGCGTCTTGCCCTTCATCGTGGCCGGCACGCCTTCCTCCATCCACACCGGGGCAGGGGCGCCTACGAGGTAGTGGTCGAAGAACTGCTGCATGCGGATCGCCCAGTCGCGCTGGTTGCGCTCCTGCCGCAAACCGTGGGCTTCTCCGTTGTAGTTGAGCATCCAGACGGGCTTTCCGAGGCGACGCATCGCGCTGAACATCTCGATGCCCTGGTACCACGGCACCGCCCCGTCTTCGTCGTTGTGCAGCATCAGGAGCGGCGTGTTGATCTTGTCGACGAAGAAGAGCGGCGAGTTTTCGATGAACTTCTGATGGGAGTCCCATAGCGTACCCCCGATCCGGCTCTGCGTACGCTCGTACTGGAAGGCACGACTCATCCCCGAGGCCCAGCGGATGCCGCCGTAGGCGCTCGTCATGTTCACCACGGGGGCGCCGGCCTCGGCCGCTGCGAAGATGTCGGACCTCGTGATCATGTGTGAGATCTGGTACCCACCCCACGAGTGCCCCTGGACCCCGATCTTGTCGGCGTCCACGAAGCCCTGGTCGATCAGCGAGAGGACCCCGGGAATGACGGCGTCTTCCGCGCTTTCACCCGGGAAGCCGATCTCGTAGGGGATGTCCGGCACGAAGAGCAGGTAGCCGCGCGAGACGTAGAAGGCCCGATTGATCGAGCTTCCACCCGCCGCCGGAATCGTGTAGCCGTGCAGGCCGTCGGAGCTGCGCTCGTAGAAATACACCATCATGGGGTACTGCTGGTTCGGATCGAAGCCGTCGGGCTTGTACAAGATGCCCTGGAGGGGTGTCCCGTCGGCCGAGGTCCACTCGTAGATCTCGGCGGTGCCCCAGCGGTATTCGTCCTGCTGGGGGTTGGCGTCGCTCTGGCGCGCGAACTCCGCCATCTCGGAGTCTGTCGTGTAGAGGTCGGGGAACTCCCGGAAGCTCTGGCGCGTGAGCAGGATGCGGTCGGCGTCTTCGGCCTTCTGGAAGCCGGCGTACCGGTGATCCGTGAACACGAGCGACCGCGGGCGGGCGGTGCCCCCGAAGTCGTCGGCCCAGATCCCGCTTTCCTTGTCGGCCTCGTCGAAGGCGATCAGGTACACGTCGTCGGTGGGCACGTAGTCGAGCCCTGGCTCGAGCGACGTATACCGGAACCGGATTCCCTCCGCGCGACCCACGCCCTCCGTCAGGTTCTGCGGAGCGCGTCCGCCGCTCGGATCCACGGCCCAGACGTCGTAACGGTCGTACACGATGAATCGCCCGTCTTCCGTCCAGCCGGCCGACCCGTAGGGACCGGGCTCCTGGGGACGGTCCTCGAGCTCGTTGTGGACCGGGTAGGGAATCCCCTCCGTGAGGTTCGTCCATTCGCGCGTCGTGGGGTCGAGGCTGAACCAATGCCGCTCCGCCCCGTCGAAGCGCACCAGCCGGCTGCCGTCGGGAGTGAACGACGCGAATCCAGGCATGCGCGTCGCGGTCTGCGTGCGCTCACCCGTGGCGAGGTCGACCACGAACCAGTCGTAGTAGCTGCGGTCCCACGACACCTCCTGACGGTAGGGGCCGCTGCGGCGCACGAGTGCGTGATCTCCTTCGCCGTCCCGCGCGATCTGAACGAAGTCGTACTCCTCGTCGGCGAGTTGAAGGGGGGTACCGCCGTCGATACGCACCGTCGCCTGCCAGGTGCGTTCGTCGTAGCCCCTGGCCTGGACCAGCTGCATGGGCTGCAGGTAGCCGTCTTTCCAGTTCCAGATGTCGAGTTCGACGTCGATCTCGTCGTCCTCTTCACCCTCCTCTGGTTCGGGCTCGGGTAGGGGACGCGTCCCGAAGAACACGCGAGAGCCCGCCTCCGAGAAGCGAAGACTGCCGTGTTCGCTGACGCCCCAGCCGGAAGGGAAGGCATCACTCGTGGTGGGTACCAGCACCCGTGCGGCGTCGTCGCCCGACTCGGCGACGTAGAGCACCATCCCGGGCACGTCGGCGTCGGCCGCGACGTCGGCGACATCGCTCATGAAGGCGACCGCCCCGGTACCGTCATCACCAGACGAGACCGTCAGCTCGAGATAGCGCCCCTTTCCGGCCAGGAGCGTGGTCGTCTCGCCGTTGGCCGGGTCCATGCGATGCACGCCGTCGGCGTCGTCTTCGTCGTTGGTGGCGAAGAAGAGGGCGTCGCCGCGGTGGGTGAAGGCGTAGTCCGTGACGTCGTCGACGCGCACGGGAGTGCGGTCGCCGTCCAGACGGACCACGAGAAGCGGCTGGCCCTCCGCCTCGTCTTCATCGTCGTCCTCGTCGTCTTCGGACTCTTCTTCTTCGGCCTCCTCAGCGTCGTCGGACGCGTCCTCCTCGCGGTCCTCGGCCTCTTCGGTCATCCGCATGGCTACGACCGAGGCTCCGTCGTCCGGCACCTCGAAGTCGTCGATGTCAGGGAACGACGCGGCGACCGAGAGGGAGCCCAGATCCACGACCTGCAGCTCGGCCTGGGGCACGATCACCGTCTCGTCGTCTTCGGCGAGCGTCTCGAGCGAGTCGACCACGGCTGGATCGGGCTCGACGAGCGTGACGAAGAAGCGCGAATCGTCCGTGAACGTGGGGGCCGACCCGCCTTCGACACTCCAGCTCTCACCGCTTTCGACGTTCTTGAGGTGAAGGGTCGCCCACGGTTCTTCGGAGCCCGGGACGACCCGGTAGGCAATCCAGGCACCGTCGGGTGAGATCGTGGGGTTGGCGATCCGGTTCCAGCGGTCGTAGTCCTCGTGGTCGAGGGCGCGGCCGTAGGGGGTGTCGAGGGGGATCTGCGCCGTCAGGCTCGAGGGGGGCGCGACGGCGACGCCGATCGCGGTGAGCAAGACGAGGCGGAGGATCCGGGATCCGAGCATGGGTACGTCCGGTTTTCGAGTCGAGGGAGCCGTCAAGGTATGCGTATGAAGGCCCCCGACGCTCGGCAAGCGTTGAGATGGACGCCGACGACGACGTCTTCGACAAGTCGCTCGAGGGCCTAGTGTAGTGTCGCCCAAGTCCTGATGCCGTTCGTGCGCGGGGCATCCACGGGATGCGTCGTTGGAACTCCTTGCCGTAGCTATCGCTACGCCGCGTCGTTCCGCCTCGCCCCCG
>JANQNV010000072.1 GCA_028279425.1 Longimicrobiales bacterium
GAGGAGCCGGAC
Organism: Longimicrobiales bacterium; assembly: GCA_028279425.1. GTDB lineage: Bacteria > Gemmatimonadota > Gemmatimonadetes > Longimicrobiales > Gaopeijiaceae > Gaopeijia. The sequence continues at coordinate 13 of JANQNV010000072.1, forward strand.
GCCCAAGGTGCCGAAGTAGCCCGCCGTCGTGATCCGCATGCGCGGCGCCGGCGCCCCGTCGACCTCGGCCTCCCGCCCCGAGGGCACGACCGGGAGACCGAAGTTGCTCCCCGCCAGGGGGGCGCGCGACGTGAGGTCAGCCCCTGCGACACCGGGCACTCGCTCCATGGCCGCCAGGATGCGGTCCAGCCCGGCGATGGCATCGGCGACGGTGGGATACCGAGACTCGGGGAGCTCGACGCGCGCCGTCACGACGCTTTCGTCGAAGCCGCGATCCACGGCGGCCAGCGCCGCAGCGCTGCGGAGCAGGAGCCCCGCCCCACCCAGAAGGACCACGGATGCGGCCACCTCCACCACCACGAGGCCCCACAGGGATCGTTCGCCCAGGCGACCACCGAGTGCCGAGCTACCCTGCTTCAGGATCGCGTGCACGTCGACCCGAGCGGCGCGTAGCGCCGGCAGGAGGCCCGAGAGCAACCCGGTCAGGACGGCGAGGCCGAGCGCGAAGGCGAGGGAGGCCGGGTCCAGACCGGCTTCCGAAATGCGGGGCACCCCGGCCGGGGCGATCGCGCGGAGGCCTCTCGCGGTGAGGTGAGCGAGGGGGAGGGCCAGCACCGTGCCCGCCATCGCCACCACGAGACTCTCGACCATCATCAGTCGGATCAGCCTCCATCGGTCCGCGCCGAGGGCGGTCCGGACGGAGAGTTCAGACGACCTCCGTGCCCCGCGCGCCGAGAGAAGCGTCGCCACGTTCACGCAGCCGATGAGGAGGATGAAACCGACGGCGACGAGCAGGAGCCAGAGCGGCGCCCGCACCGCATCGGTGAGCACGCGCTCGAAGGAACGGAGGTCGAGGGGGGCGGTGGTGCCGGTCTCCCGGCCCGCCTCGGCGGCTCTGAGCCGCACTTCGGTACCCGCGGCTTCGACGTCCACCCCGGGGCGCAACCGGACGAGGCTCCCCAGCCAGGGCGTGCGGTTCTGCCACTGGGCCGTATTCAGGCGCAGCGGCACGATGAAGTCCGGGGCGCGTCCGCCCAGGCCCATCGCGCCGGGCAGGACTCCGATCACCTCGTGGACGTCGCCGTCCAACCGCAGGGTTCGGCCCACGACGTCTTCACTGCCCCCGTAGAGGTCGCTCCAGAGTTGGCGGGAGATGAGGACGACCGCCTCGGCGTCGGCTCGGTCGTCGTCTTCGGTGAACCAGCGTCCGCGGAGCATCGGTAGGCCGATCACCCGCTCCATGGCGTTCGACACACGCCACCCTTCCACGACCCGAGGGGTCTGCGGGCCTGTGAGCGCCTTCCGTTCCGACGACATCGCCGCTGCGGCCACCCAAAACGAGCTCGGCCGGTTCAGGGCGTCGACGACGGCGGGCGAGACTGCGGCACCCTCGATGTCGTCGGCGGTCACCAGCCAGTGCAGTTGCCCGACGTCGGGGAGGGGGATCGGGTCGAGCACGACCGCGTGAAGAACGCTGAAGACCCCCGTCGTCGCGCCGACCCCGAGGGCGATGGTCGCCAGCATCACGCCGGCGAACCCGGGGCGTCGCAGCGCCGAGCGCGTGGCCCAGGCCACGTCCTGCCGGAGCGACGACAGCGCGTCGAGCGCGCGCCGCTTCGCCCTGCGCCGCCGACCGATGCGGGCGCACGAAGCGCGGAGACGGGCTCGGTCGCCGAAGCGGGCGACCGCCTGCGAACGGGCCTCCTCGGGCGAAAGGCCGGCGCGGATCAGGGCCTCGGTGCGGCGGGCGATGTGGTCGTCGAACTCCTCGTCGATGTCGCCGTCGCGCGACTCGCGCATCATCCGCCCGTCTCGAGAGCTCGGGTCACCGCCGCGGTGAAGTCGTGCCAGACGTGCGCGCCCTCTGCGAGCCGGCGTCGCCCCTGTGGGGTCAACGTGTAGAACTTCGCCCGCCGGTTGTTGTCCGACCGGCCCCACGAGGCCGCGATCCAGCCCCGCTCTTCGAGCCGGTGGAGCGCGGGATACAAGGTCCCCTCCTCGACGAGCACCTGTGTACCGATGCGCCGCTCGATCCACTCGAGAATTCCGTAGCCGTGTTGAGGCTCGGCCTCGATGGCCTTGAGGATCAGGAGCTCCAGGGCTCCCCGCAGCAGATTCGCTTGTACGCGCGACACGATGACCGGCTCCCGTTCCCTTGGTGTGACCAAGGGAGCCTCTCGCCGTCCCCTGACGTTGTCAAGGGAGTGCCGCCTGGGGGGTGGGGTGGGAGGAGGACTACACGCCCGCCGGCCGACCCGCTCGGATGGCCGCCCGGACCTCGGCGAGGAGTTCGTCCTTTCGCACGGGCTTGCCGATGTGGCCGTCGCATCCGGCCTCGATCGCCTCGCGGATCTCTTCGGGTGCCGTGGCGGCCGAGAAGGCCACGATCGGGGTGGCGCGCCGGCCGCCGTCCGCCTCTCGCCGACGCAGCGCGCGCACCGTCTCGAAGCCGTCCATCCCAGGCATGACCAGGTCCATCAGCACCAGGTCGACGGCCGGCTCGCGGGTGAGGCGGACCAACGCCTCGCTCCCCGACGACACCTCCTCGACGATGGAACCCTGCTTCTCGAGCAGCGCGTGGACGAGCAGGCGGTTCACGGCGTTGTCGTCGACGACCAGCACCCGCTCGGGCCAGTCGGACGACGGCGCCTCTTCGGTCGGCTCCGCACCCTGCCCCGATGCGTGATCCGCGTCCAGAGCGTGGCCGCGGCGGGTGTCGGGGTCGGCTTTCGTCACAGCGTCGAGGAGGTCGGCCCTGGAGGCGGGCTGTGTGACGTGTCGGGCCAGGGCCTTGCCCGAATCGTGTTCGTCCTGGACTCGCGTTACGAGGACGAGTCCCGGCGGCTCCGACTCGCCGGCGATCGCCTCGACGACCTCGTCGACGCTCCCCTCCGCCCACGTATCGTCGAGCACCACGACGTTGAAGGGTTGGCCCGCTTCCCGCTCGGCGGCGATCATCGCGACCACGTCGGAGAGCGAGCTCGCTTCCTCCACGCGGGCTCCGGCCCCACCGAGCACCGAGGCGAGAATCGAGCGGTGCATCGCGTGGTCGTCGGCGACGAGGATCCGCCGGTCCGGCGCGAGCATGGGCGCTCCGTTTGGTCGGTCCTCGTCGGCGAGCGGGAGCGCGACCGTGAAGGTACTGCCCTCGCCCACAGCACTTTCGGCCGTCAGCGTGCCGCCCATCAGATGACAGAGCTCGCGCGAGAGAGTGAGTCCGAGCCCGGCCCCGCCGTGCCGGCGCGAGCGTGACCCGTCGCCCTGCGTGAAGCGCTCGAACACGTCGTCGAGCTGCTCCGAGGGGATGCCGATCCCGGTGTCGCGGACCTCGATCTCGAACCCACCCCCGCGCGAGGCGATGGGTGCGCGGGCCGTGATCCGAACCTCGCCGGACTCCGTGAACTTCACGGCGTTGCTCAGCAGGTTCATCACCACCTGGCGAACGCGCACGGCGTCTCCGCGCCAGAGCCGATCCACCTCGCGGTCGACCTGCGCCAGGAGGACCAGACCTCGGCGGTGTGCCATGGGTGCGACGACCGACGTGGCACCCTCGAGCAGGTCGCGCAGGTCGAAGAGGCGATCGTCGAGACGCATCCCGCCGGCCTCGAGCTTCGAGAGGTCCATGATCTCGTTCACGAGCCCCAGGAGGGACTCTCCGGCGCGACGCAGGACGTCGAGTTGGCCCCGTTGCCGTGCATCGAGGGCGGTATCCGTCAGGAGGTCGGCCATCCCGAGCACGGCGTTGAGCGGTGTTCGGATCTCGTGGCTCATGTTGACCAGGAAATCCGACTTCACCTTGGCGGCCGCCTCGGCGGCGTCTCGAGCCGCGGCCAGATCTTCCGTGATCTTCACTCGATCCGAGACGTCTCGGCCGACTCCCGCGAAGTAGAGCAGGTCGCCGGTATCGTCGGTTACCGGGAAGATGTTGGTCTGCTGCCAGTAGATCGAACCGTCCTTGCGCCGGTTCGGGATCACCATGTTCCAGTTGCGACCCTCCAGCAGCGTCTGCCAGAGGTGCGCGTAGAAGTCCCGGTCACGCAGTCCCGATCTAAGGATGGCCGGGGTCCGGCCGAGCGCCTCTTCGGCGCTGTAGCCCGTGGTATGGGTGAAGCCCTCGTTCACGTACACGATCCGGCCGTCGAGGTCGGTCAGCAGCACCATCGCCGGCGTCTGCTCGACCACCGACGCGAGAACCGTCGATGGAATCGGGTGCGTGGAGCGCGAGCGGGGAAGTGTCGACATAGCCGGGTCTGTGCGGGTCGAAGCCGTTTGGTAGATTATCGGCCAAGCGGTGCGACCCTTGAGGCGAGCGGCGCGCGTCGACTGGCCGACGCCGATTCAGACCGTCACGTTGCCTGGCGTCGTGTCGAATCCGACAAGGAACGTTTTCCGTCGGACCAGGATATGGATGCCATGGCTTACTCCGACCCCGCCTGCGGGTGTAGACACCTATGTTCGCGATGACACCGTGGGTGCGCAGACTACTGATCGCCAATGTGGTGATCTTCCTGCTGAGCACGTCGGTGATGCCGTATCTGTTTCGCGACTTCGTGCTGATCCCGTCGCTGCTGCTTCAGCGTCCGTGGACGGGTCTGTCGTACATGTTCCTGCACGGCGGCCTGTCGCACATCGCATTCAACATGCTGGGGCTCTTCTTCTTCGGCCCTCGGATCGAGCAGCGGCTGGGCGGCAACGACTTCCTCAAGCTCTACTTCTTCGCGGGCTTCGGCGGGGCGGCTTTTTCGTTCCTCTTCGAGCCGTCCGCCCCAGTCGTGGGAGCCTCGGGCGCCATCTATGGGGTGCTCCTCGCCTTCGCGATGTTCTATCCGCGCGAGCGCATCTACATCTGGGGTGTGCTGCCGGTCGAGGCGAGGATCCTCGTCGCGATCGCCGTGGGCGCGAGCGTGTATCTCGGATTTGGCGGAACCGGTGGCAACACCGCGCATTTCGCCCACCTCGGCGGCCTGGTGTTCGCCTTCGCCTACGTGAAGTGGCGCGAATGGCGTCAGGGTTCGGCGCGCCGCGACTTCCAGCGGCGCCTCGAGGGCAGCCAGGTCGCCCCCTCGGTCGGGCTCTCCGACAAGGCCCAGCTCGCGCGCTGGCAGAGCATCGACGTGGCGTCGCTTCACGAACTCAACCGTGACGAGGTGCAGTCGTTGCTCGAGAAGGCCAAGGCGCACGGCACCCGGGGGCTCACGCCGAGCGAGCGACAGTTCCTCGATCGGATGGTCGTGAGTTCGGGGTCGCGCTGATGCCGCTCGGGTGACCTCGTCGGGGAGTTACCTGATTCCTGCCCGAACCGCTCGGGCCGAAGAAGTCATACAGCGCAGCCGCTTTCTCACCGTGCTCGCGCACGCCCCGTCGTCGGAGTCGGCTCGCCTGCTCGTCCGCTCCGTTCGCGACGAGTTTCCCGACGCGACGCATCACTGCTGGGCCTTCGTGGCAGGGCCCCCGGGCGGCACCGCCTCGATCGGCATGAGCGACGATGGAGAGCCCCACGGCACCGCCGGTCGCCCCATGCTAACGGTGCTTCTCCACAGCGGAGTCGGCGAAATCGCCGCGGTATGCGTGCGATGGTACGGCGGCACGAAGCTCGGTACCGGAGGGCTGTCGCGTGCGTACTCCGGTGGCGTACGGGCCGCCCTGGGTCGTCTCGAAACGGAGTTGCGGGTGCCGCGCGCCCGCGTGCGCGTCCGGGTGGGGTACCCGTACGTGGATGCCGTCCAGCGCCTTCTGGACGAGATGGACGCACTACCGGTCGACGAACGCTACGGGGCCGACGTGATCTACGTCGTCGACGTGCCGGAGATGCGGTTCGTCGCCTTCCAGCGAGCCCTCGCCGACCTCACCCAGGGGGAGGGCGAGGTGGAGCGCGCGTAGCGGCGCCAGCGTGGCTCCCCGTCGGAGGCTGGAACCACGACGGGAGTTCGCCGGTTGGGACCACGACAGCAAGACCGGTCGGGGCTCCACCCATCGTGATCCGGTCTTCGACACAGACGCGATCACGGAGATCGACATGACATACTTCACGAAAGCCCTCACCCTCGCCGCGGCCGCGACCGGGATCGCCGCGGCACCCGTCGCCGCTCCGGCTGGATGGGAGATCGATGCCTCACACACCACCGTCGGATTCACGGTGAAGCACTTCTTCACACCGGTCGAGGGCCAGTTCTCGGACTTCAGCATCGATCTGCAGTACGACGACCAGAACGTATCGGCCAGCTCGGTGTCGGCGACCATCGAGGTCGCGAGTGTGGACACGAACAACGAGCGCCGCGACAACCACCTGCTCTCGGCCGACTTCTTCGAGGCCGAGGTGCACCCGTCGATCACCTTCGAGAGCACCTCCGTGCGCGATGCGGGCGATGGCAACTTCGTGGCGACCGGCAACCTGACCATCAAGGGCGTGACCCGTCAGGTCGAGATGCCGATCAACCTCCTCGGTATCCAGGACATCCCAGCCGAGATGCAGGAGATGCTGGGCGGAGCCAAGCGCGTCGCCTCGTTCGAGGGCGCACTGAGCATCGACCGGGGAGACTTCGGCGTCGGGACCGGCAACTGGGCCGCCACGGTCGTCGTGGGTGGCACGGTCGATATCGCGATCGCCGTGGAGGCGCACCTGCGCTGACGGCATACCGCCCCCTCGTGGCGGACGATCGCAGGCGCTTCGGGGGTCGGGTCCGTATGGATCCGCCCCCCGCTTCGCGTCCGCACCGTGTGCGGAGAGGCCTGGGCTCAGCCTTCGGGATCGGCGAAGTCCTCGCCCGCGCGAATCGGCATTCCGAGTGTGCCGTCGACGAAGGCGCCATCGCGAATGGCGAAGCCTCCGTTGACGAGAAGGTGTTCTACACCGGTCGCGTACTGATGCGGATCGTCGAAGTCGGCGCGAGCCCCGAGAGCGTTGAGGTCGAGGACGGCGATGTCGGCCCAACCCCCGGGCTCCAGTACGCCGCGGCCGTCGAGCCCGAGGAAGTCGGCGGGGCTGCCCGACATGCTCTCGACCGCCGCGGCGATCGAGAGGTCTCCAGTGGCGATCGCGTAGCGACGCAGCTTCTCGGCGAACGCTCCGTACACCGCGGGATGTACGAGACCGCGCGGATCCGAGGGAGTGCGGCCGTTGGTGGAGGTCGTCATCCAGCCCATCGTGGCGAGAAACCCGGTATCGGCGGGATCGTACGCCTCGAGGTTGATGGTCCCGGCGTTCCCGTTTTCGCGGATGATTCGTTCGACGCTTCGGGCCGGCGTCAGGCCCCATTCTCGCGCCACCTGAGCGAGCGTCTTGCCATCGAGCCGGCTGTCGGCGTCGGCAAACAGGATCTTGTCGGGGCCGCCGCGAAGGGCGAGCGCCTGGTCGATGTGCGAGTAGATGATCTGCGCGGTATCTCGTCGCGAGAAGCGGCGCACCGTCGCATCCGGGCCGCCCCCGGTCGCCCACGTAGGTAGGGCGTCGGCCCGGAGGGTCGAGCGGGTCGACGGGTAGAAGGGATGCGCGGCGACCACGTCGAGGCCGCGAAGGGTGGCATCTTCGATGAGCTGCGCGGCCTCTTCGACCCGACCGTAGTTCTCCGGGCCCTGTGGATGGAAGTGCGAGAACGACACACGAAGGCCGGATTCGGCCCCGACCTGCACGGCCTCCCGTATCGATGCCTCGATTCCCACGCCGCCGGGGGTGGCGCCGTCGTCGCGGTCGCGGGTGTCGTAGATCGCTCCCGGCATCTCGTCTGCGACGGCCTGCGCCAATTGGACGATCTCGCTCGTCGAGGCGAAGTAGCCCGGCGCGTCGGTGAGGTCCGTCGAGAGTCCGAAGGCCCCCTCGTTGATGGCCTGGCGGACCATGTCCCTCATGGTGTCCAGCTCGCCGGGCGTCGGCGCGCGGTCGTCGAATCCGAGCACCTCACGTCGTACGTGGGAATGGCCCACGTAGGTCAGGGCGTTCACCCCGATCCCCGCGTCCGCCCAGGCCTCGAGGCGCGCCTCGACCTCGTGTGTCCCGCTTCCGGCGCCTCCCAATACGACCGTGGTGATTCCCTGCGACAGGAACGGCCGAGCATCCCGGCCGACATCCTCGTCCAGCTGCGCATGCGAGTGCATGTCGATGAAGCCCGGGGTGAGCGTCCGACCCACGACGTCGATGCGCTCGTCCGCCTCCTGGCCCGCGAGGTCGCCGATGACCCGGATACGCTGATCGAGAATGCCCACATCGGCCACGAAGCTGGCTCGTCCCGTTCCGTCGACGATCGTACCGCCCTCGAGAATCAGGTCGAGGCGCGGGATCGGCTCCGGCTCGGGCTCCGCGCACCCGGTCGAGCCGAAGGCCACGGCGACGGCGATGGCGATGTGCAAGCATCGGGGCACGAACGGGTGTTTCATCCAGGGCTCCTTCGAAGGACGGGCTCGGAATCTTCACCCCGCGTGGGGTCGGGGCAATTCCTCGCTCACGCCCTCCCCGGCGCGCCGTCTACGGATAGAGCCGACCGACCGACCAGTTACCGTCTTCAACGCGCTGCCAAACCCATCGGTCGTGCAGGCGGCTCGCCCGGCCCTGCCAGAACTCGATCCGGGAGGGCACGACGCGATAGCCGCCCCAGAATGGGGGGAGCGGTACATCGTCGCCGGGATACCGAGCGTCGGCCTCGCGCACCCGAGCCTCGAGTTCCTCCCGGGAGTTCAGGGCCCGACTCTGTTTCGAAGCCCAGGCGCCGATCCGACTGCCCCGCGGGCGGCTGCTGAAGTAGGCGAACGACGTCTCTTCGGACGCTCGCTCCACGCGCCCTTCCACACGGACCTGGCGTTCGAGAACCCCCCAGTGGAAGAGCAGGGCGGCCTGCGGATTCGCCTCCAGGTCACCCGCCTTCCGGCTCTCGAAATTCGTGTAGAATACGAAGGCCTCGGGCTCGACTCCCTTCAGGAGCACCATGCGACTCGAGGGCGCCCCCTCCGGCGTGCAGGTCGACAGGCACATGGCCTCCGGCAGGAAGAGGCCACTGCGTCGAGCATCGGCGAACCAACGCTCGAACAACTCCATCGGGTTTTCGTCGCCCGTCGGATCAGGGAGGCCGAGGGCGACTCCGCGGCCGAAGGTCCAGAGCGCTCGGAGGCGGGAGGAAAACGACATCGTCGGGCTGGAGGGGTGGGGAAGGAGGGGGACGAGTGCCCGGAGGCGTGCCGCGAACCCTTCGGCGGTGCGTGGGTTCCGCGGTGTTTCGGCCCTGAGCCGCAGAACATGGGGCGCGACGACGACGTTGTCACTGCGAGCCGTCGCGAAGATGGCGGCGGTTGACCCGCGCAGGGCCAGGGTTACCTTACACGGCTCCAGGGACCTGTAGCTCAGGTGGTTAGAGCGCACGCCTGATAAGCGTGAGGTCGGTGGTTCAAGTCCACCCAGGTCCACTCGAGCTTTCGGGCAGAGCTTCGTCGCGAGGCTCTGCCCTTTCTTCTGGTGCTTCTTCCATGCGTCGCGTACTTCTTGGTGGGCTGTCGATCGCCCTCGATCCCTCCGCCGCGGAGACGCCGATGCGCAACGTTTTCCACCGCAGGCTCCCCCTCTCCAGGCGCTCACGGTTGGCGCTCGCCGGTGCTCTCGGGATGGGGCTGGTGCTCCCCACCGGGCTCGACGCGCAGGAGCCCGCCCCCCGAGAAAGCGACCGATTTCCGGGCTCGGCACGCATCGTGGTCGATGACAACGAGTTCCTCGTGCGCCTCGAGTGTCGCGTACAGGGCCGCCCGGAGGCGGGCTTCATCACCGAGGCCAACCGCATCACGAGAGGGGAGACGGGGCGTTCGAACGCGGTTTCACTGCGGTTGCGGCCGTGGCAGGACACCGACGATGTGGTCGTCTCCCTCGAAGGGTGGGTTGCGTGGATGCCGCGCCCGACCTCGGTCGATGGCGTCCTGGAGCTCACGGTCGACATGGCGGCCGTCTCTGAGATGCGAGCAGACGGCACCACCGTGCTGACGACCTACGACATGTGGAATGCCGGCGAGCGCCCGGAGGGCCGGGACGGGATCTGGTTCGAGGCCAACTGTGCCGAACGTGATCCCGCGGCGCCGGCCTTCGGAAGACGTGGAGGGAATCCGTAGGGCGGGAGCTGTGATCCCGATGGCCCGATTCCTCGCTGGACGATCGATCCTGACGGCGTGCATGGCCTTCGTCGGGTGCGAGGATGTGCTCGGCGGAGGCTCATGCTCGTGTTGACCGAGGACGCGTGCGGCCTCGTGGACGGACCTGGTATCCTCGTCGCTTCCATGCAAGCTCTCGCACCCTGACGCCCCCGGGTGTGTCTGCGTCGCATGGGGCGGTTTCCTCAGTCTGCTCGGAGTGCCAGGGCGGGGTCGACCGCCGTTGCGCGTCGTGCGGGGATCCAGGCCGCGACCAGGACTGCCGCGCCGACCACGAGCGCGGCACCCAGGAGCACGCGGGGGTCATCGGGGCTCGTCGCTGAAACGAATGCTCGGAGGCCGCGGGCGACGGCCTTCGCGCCGAGGAGGCCGAGCACGACCCCGGCCAACGTGATCTTCGCCACGTGCCCCGCGACCAGGCCGAGTACTCGTCGCCTCTGCGCGCCGAGCGCCATTCGGATCCCGATCTCTCGCGTCTGTCGCCCCACGCGGTAGGCCACGCTTCCGTAGGTGCCCATGGCCGTGAGGAGCAGGGCGAACCCGGCGAACAGGTTCAGCGCCAGCGTGTTGAAGCGCTCGAATCGGTAGCGCTGGCCGAGCGATCCTTCCACCGACTCGAGCGCGCTCGTTGGGTGGCCCAGGCCCTCGCGCACCGCTGCTTGCACCGCGGCCACCATTCGAGGCGATCCATCCGCGAGCCGCACCATGAGCGCCGCTGCCGCATGGTAGATCGGGGCCTGTTGGAGCGGCCGATAGACAACCGACCAATGGCGCTCGACCATCTGGCCGCGCTCGACATCTGCCGCGACACCAACGACCGTCAACCACTCCCCTGCTCCGGCCGCATCGCCAACGAAGAGCTGGCGCCCGAGGGGATCCTCATCCGGCCAGAAGCGAAACGCAGCGGACTCGTTCACGATGGCCACCCCGCTCGCCCCCCGCCGATCGGTCTCGCGAAAGTCCCTTCCCCGCAAGACCTTCGTCCCGAGCGTCTCGAAATACCCATGGTCAACCGCCAGGACGCGCGGATGGGGGTCCTCGAGGGTCCGGCCGTCGGCTCCGCCCGACCGGACCACCTCCGGAGACCGAGCGGACCCATGCTCGAGCGACGCATCGACCACGCCCGGTACGGCTCGTGTGCGTGCGAGGACGTCCTCGATGAAGGGCCGCCACCCCTCCGGGTGGTCCAGGAATCGGGCCTCGCCGAAACCGAACAGGTAGGCCTGGTGGAGGCCTTTGGGCTCGAACCCGAGATCCCGGTAGCGGATCTCCATGAAGTCGGATGCAAGGATTCCGGCCCCTGCGAGCAGAGCGAGGCCCGCACCCATCTGAGCCGCCAACAACCCGCTGGCCACGCCCCCGGCGCGAGAGAGAAGGCCGGACGTCGGCCGCTGGCGCAGCGAGGTGCCGGGCTCCCGACGGGCAATTCGTACCGCCGGCAACGCGGCGGTCACCAGGCCGACCGCCAGGGCCGTCACTCCGATGAAGGCGAAGACGCGGAGATCGACGACCACCGACAACACGGAGTGTTCGAGGCGGAACCACGTGCGGGCTGCGCCCACCCCCGCGAGGGCCACCATCACGCCCACCGCCCCACCGAGCAAGCCGACGAGAGATCCCTCGACGAGAAGCTGACGTACCAGCCTGAACCTCGGCGCTCCGAGAGCCGTTCGGAGTGCCATCTCGCCACGACGTGACATGCAACGGGGCAGTGACAGCGCGGCCACGTTGAGAGTGGCGATGAGGAGAACCAGACCAGCTATGGAGAAGAGGATCCCGCGACCCTCACCCGATCCCCAGCCCAGTCGGTCGCGCAACGGAAGTACCGCGACGCTGCGGTGGTCACGCTGCTCGGCGGCGGCCAGGGCGCGGGCGAGCCCATTCAGTTCAGTCTCTGCCATCGCTCGGGTGATACCGGGATCGAGGCGCGCGAAGACCGACACCGCCGAGCGGGGCCCGCTGCCCTGGCCGGGCCCGAGCGGGGTCCAGAACGCTCGATCGGACTCGAACCGGAAGCTCTCGGGGAGGACCCCTACGATGGTGGCGCCCGCCCTTTCCTCGAGGGTCATGTCCCGGTAGTACTCCAGGCGCCGACCGACCACGCCTGGATCGCCACCGAAGGCGCGCTCCCACATGGCGTGACTCAGCACGGCGACGGGCTCTGCGCCGGACAGGGTGTCGTCGGGCACGAAACCGCGACCGAGCTGGAGTTCGGTGCCCAGCATCCCGAAGAACCCCGGCGACACGTGACTCACCCTCGCGCTCCGGGAGGCGTCTCCCTCGGCAAAGTACGCCCCCGAGTTGGCCCACCCGACGACCGAGCCGAGTGAGCGCGCTCCTTCGGTCCAGGCGGCCGCCGTGGAGGACGATACGTCCCAGGGGCAGCCGGGGCAGCGCGGGTTTTCGGGATCGAGTCGCTCGGCGAGCCACACCAGACGCTCGGCGTCCGGGAATGGCAGAGGCCGAAAGTCGAGGGCGTCGATGACTCCGAAGAGTGTGCTGGCGGAACCGATGCCGAACCCGAGAGAGAGCACTGCCACGACCGTGAACCCTGGACTGTGCCACAGCCGGCGCCCGGCGTACCGTGCCTCTTCGGCGAACTCGTCCAGCAGCGGCCACCGCCAGGTGTCGCGAGCCTCCTCCTTCAGGCGCCCCGGGTCGCCGAAGGCGCGGCGGGCCGCGCGCCTCGCTTCTGTGGGTGTCATGCCGCGGGCCACGTTGCGCTGGACCTCACGGTCGAGGTGGTAGCGCAGCTCCTCGTCGAACTCCGCCTCGACGCGTTCGCGCCGCACGAGCGTCTTCAGTCGAAGGAGCCACCGCGAGAGCACGACGGTTCAGTCCGTCCCGAGGATCAGTTCGAGAGCGCCGGAGAAACGCTTCCACTGCTCGCGTTCCGCCGCGAGTTGCTTGCGCCCCCTCGCTGTCAGCTCGTAGTAGCGCGCGCGTCGATTGTTGTCGGAGCGCGCCCAGTGGCCACTCACCCAGCCCCGGGCTTCCAGCCGACGAAGAGCGGGATATATGGAGCCGTAGTTCACCTCGAGCACGCCCTGGCTCACGATCTCGATGTTCTGCGTCAGATCCCATCCGTTTGCCGGTCCACCCTGCAGCATTCGGAGCACGATCAGATCGAGCGTTCCCTGGAGCACATCGATCTTGTCCGTTCCCATTCCGGCTCTCCCTTTAGCATCCAATAGATACGAGTGTGGGGACTCTTCCTATTGCATGTCAATAGAAAGGGGTCGACGGGTCGAGTGGGGCCCACTTGGTCGGCCGCTGCGGTTTCGGCACATTCCGGCGACCCGTTACTCCCTGGAGTTCCCCATGTCTGCCGACCTGAAGGACACCGTCGCGTCTTGGCTCGAAGCCCTGCAGTGCAACCATCGCGAGGTGGAGGATGCGCACATGGCGTGGCGGTTCGAGGTGAGATACCCGGCCCGAAGAGACGACCACGTGATGCATGTAGCCGGGGTGCCGGGTACGGTGCCTTCGCTGGTCATCGTATCGGTGACCCGCATGTCGGAGCGCCACCTCCAGCGCTTCGAGGGCATGCCCGACGACGAGAAGCGGGTTTTCCTCTTCGGCCTGCGCCACACCCTCAACAGCCCCGACGTCGACTTCGAGTTGCGTGGGGCGGGCGGTCTCTCCTGCCCGGAGGCGTTTCAGGTGAGCGTGCGGCGGTTCGTCGACGGTCTCTCGCTCGACGAGTTCGCGCGCAGCATCGGCGCCGTGTACAAAACGGAGCTGAGCGCGATCTGGTACATCCAGGAGACCCTCGACGCGGACCCCACGAATCCACCGGTCTTCTTCGACTTCGGTGGCTCCGACATTCCCGAGGCATGATTCCCAGGTCGGGTGTGGTGCTTCTGTTGGCGATGGGGGCGCCGCTCCAGGCGCAGGATCGATCGTTCGTCCACACCAACCGCATGATCCTCGGGTCGGACTCCGATCTGACGGCCTCGGTCGAGTTCGCCGATCTGGACGGTGACGGAGATCTCGATCTCGTGTACGCCAACGGTCGCCATTGGCCGCAGCAAAACGAGGTCTATTTCAATACGGGCGCGGGGCGCTTCATGCACGGGTGGCCGGTGGGGCCCGAACTCGGAACGACCTACGGTGTGCCGGCCGGAGATCTCGACGGAGACGGCGACGTCGACGTGGTCGTGGCCAACGACCAGGCGCCGGATTGGATCTACCTCAACGACGGGGAGGGCCGCTTCGGACTTCACGGACGGGTGTCGAGCGACATCGAGCCGACTCGGAGCGCTGAACTGTTCGACCTCGACGGCGATGGAGATCTCGACGCCCTGTTCACGAATCGGGGCACACCCAACGGATTCTATCTGAACGACGGCTCGGCAGGCTTTTCGCCGAAGCGATCGTTCGGTGATCGCGGCGGCTCGACGATCTCCGTTGCACCGAGCGACCTCGACGGTGACGGGCACGTCGATCTCGTGCTCGCCAATCGCGACGGCCAGCCCAATCAGGTCTTGTGGAACGACGGAGAACTGGGGTTCGAGCGTGTCTCCACCTTCGGCACGGGGAGCGACGAGACCCGCTCGGTCGTGGTGGTCGACGTCGACGGCGACGGCCGCCTCGACCTCGTCACCGCCAACATCGGCGAGCCGAACGGAGTGTTTCTGGGGCGCCCGGGCGGGGTCTTCGAGCACGCCGCCGACTTCGGGGGCGATCAGGCGACCTACGCGGCGACTGCGACGGATCTGGATCTGGACGGCGACGTCGACCTCGTGGTGGCCAACGTCCGGAGCCCCAACGAGGTGTACTGGAACGACGGGACCGGTCGCGTCTGGACGGCTGCGTCGCTCGGGGACGGGGACGCCGCGACGTATGGGGTGGCCGTGGGAGATGTGAACGGGGATGGCTACCCGGACATCGCCGTCGCCAACTCCGGGTCGGTGAACCGCCTGTTCATCAACCGGCCCGCGGGCCCCGCAGGGCGATGAGCGAGCCGCCCGACGATCTCGAGCGCAGGATCCGCGAGGCGACGCGGCTGCTCGAGGCGATCGCCGACGATCGGGGCCTTCTCGCGGCGACCGACCGCGGGGAGCAACGCCGCCTGATCCAGGCGGCCGGAAAGGTATGGAATCCCGACCCGATCGACCGTCGTCGCCTCACGAAGCGGCTGGCCAAGCAGCGGAAGGCCGAAAAGGTGCGCCGCTCCGAGGAGACGCTGGACCAGACGGGGATCCGCACCCTGCGCCGTCAGCCGACGTTCACCACACCCAACGTCTACCCTCCGACGGGGCCCGGCGAGCTTCCACCCACGGCGCACGAAGGGCCGGGTGAGGCCACGGCGCATGCGCCGGCTCTCGGTCCGGGCTCCGAGCCTGAGGACGCACCGGCGCTCGTGCCGGGTGGGGGGGCCGACTCCGCGCCGACCCGTCCCGTCGTAGAGGCCCGCCGTCAGCATTGCTACGTCTGCAAGCAGAACTTCACGAGGGTGCATCACTTCTACGATCAGCTCTGCCCCGAGTGTGCGGAGTTCAACTACCACAAGCGCACCGAGCTGGCCGATCTCTCGGGCCGCGTCGCCCTGCTCACCGGTGGCCGGGTCAAGATCGGCTATCAAGCCGGCATCAAGCTGCTGAGGTGCGGTGCGGAGCTGATCGTCACGACCCGTTTCCCCCGCGACGCCGCGGCGCGCTACGCCTCCGAGCCCGACTTCGACCTCTGGGGCGACCGACTCCAGATCTTCGGGCTGGATTTGCGTCACACGCCGAGTGTCGAGGCCTTCTGCACCGAGGTGAAGGCCACGCGCGATCGGCTGGACTTCATCATCAGCAACGCCTGCCAGACCGTGCGCCGACCGCCGGAGTTCTACGCGCACATGATGGAACAGGAGCAGGTCGCTCTGAAGGGACTTCCTGCGCGGGTGCAGGCGGTGCTGGGTGACTACGAGGGTCTCCGTGGCGTCGACCTCCTGCCCGATGGCCAGCGTGGAGGCGCCTCCGATCCCGACGTGCGATCACACGGGAGCGATCTTCCGGGGCTGACCCACGCGGCGGCGCTCTCGCAGGTCCCGCTCCTGCCCGACGAGGTGGAGGCCGCCGAGGCGCGCGCGGCGCTGTTTCCGGTGGGGGTGCTCGACCAGGACCTGCAGCAGGTCGACCTCCGCGAGACGAACTCGTGGCGCATGTTGCTCGCCGACGTGCCGACGGTGGAGCTGCTCGAGGTGCAGCTCGTCAACGCGGTCGCCCCGTTCGTGCTCAATGCGAGGCTCAAGGAGCTGATGCTCCGCACGCCGGAACGCGACAAGCACATCGTCAACGTGTCGGCCGTGGAGGGGCAGTTCTACCGGAACTCGAAGACCACCCGCCATCCCCACACCAACATGGCCAAGGCGGCTCTGAACATGATGACCCGCACGTCGGCCACGGACTACTTCAACGACGGGATCCACATGAATGCGGTCGATACGGGGTGGGTCACCGACGAAGACCCCGAAGCGATCGCAGCTCGCAAGACGAAGGTGCATCGCTTCCACCCTCCGCTCGACATCGTCGACGGCGCGGCCCGCATCGTCGACCCGATCATCGATGGCTTCAACACCGGGGTGCACATGTGGGGGCAGTTCCTGAAGGACTACCGACCGACCGACTGGTAGCGCCTCACGGAGTCGGGGCGCCCTCCGGGTCGGTTTCGCGAATCAGATCGCGGAGCTCCACGTAGCTCACGCCGATATCGTCCAGGCGCTCGACCAGGAGGTAGTCCCTACCGATGTCGAGGAGGCGTCCACTCGGCATCGAGACCGCGCCGACCGGCGTACCGGAGGGGGCGAACACCCGGTAGCCGGGTGACGCCCCGGCGGCCCCGTTGTCGGTTCCGACCCCGATCTCGACCCAGAGATACCCTTGTCGGTCTACGTGGAGGCCGACGAAGGGGGGCCGGACATTGGGCGCCGGTACCTGCGCCAGGAGTTCATCCACCGTCTCGGGCGCGATCTTCGGTTCGTAGAGCGCGCGGGTCTCCTCCATCCAGCGCGCGATCTCGGGATCGCCGCGCGCGACGCCGACCTCCGGGGTAGCCCAGGTCACGACGGATTCCGTTCCGTCCGGCGCGAAGCAGGTGACGCGGGGCGAATAGGCATCGCCGGCGCATATGCGTCCGGTGTGCGGATCGATGCCCATCCGTGGCCCGCGGGCGAGGGGCGGTGCGATCGGCTGGGGTCCCCAGGGGGCCTCGACCACGACCTCCTCGTCTCCTTCGAGGCGGGCCAGAAGGGTGGTTCGCGCGAGGTCGGCCGAGCCTCGCATGATACCCGCGCCGGGTGATCCAGCGGTCGTCTCGGCCTTCGTGGCCGTCTTGGTTTCCTCTGCCTTGGAGATCAATTCGATCGCCCAGCCCGTCGGACCGAGAAACCGCACGGACCGGGGATGAAGCGGTGGCAGGGACGCCTCGACGAAGTCCCCCAACCCGAGCCCCGCAGAGCCCAGATGCTCGCCTCGAACGTCGAACTGCTCGAGCCTCCAGTGGCCCTCATCCCACACCGATACGACCCCGTCGAGTACGGCGATCTGGACGGGTCGAGCGAACTCGCCCGGACCCGAGCCCGGGCCGCCCCACTCCGAGACGAATCGGCCCGAGGCGTCGAAGTGCCGAACCCGCCCCGCGCCGGCGTCCGCCACGACGATTCCACCGTCGTCGAGCCGCACCGCGTCCCCGATTTCGACGAAGTGGTAGGCGTCGTCGCCGGCCAGCTCGCCGATGCGCACCCGTGCGTCATCGACGGCCCACGCCGAGATCTCGGGCTCTGGTGGGTCGGGTGGGGGTTGGTCGGTCGCACACCCCGCTCCCAGCATCGTGCCGAGGACCACGGCACCGACCACGCTCCGCTCCGGTCGGCCGGTGCGAGGCCCCGGAGCCATGCCGGCGCGAGGAACGTGCGGTGGCCGGCGGGTGTTGGACATGTGGACTCGAGGCGATGTGCCGCGGGACCCTACCCTCTCGGCGACAGACTTCGATGACGACGCATTCATGGCTTGCCTCGGCCGCATTTCTGGCCCTTTGCGCTGGTTCGCTCGCCGCGGGAGACCCCCTCGCGGCACAGAACGGCGGCAGTGCGGCCGACTCGATCACGCCGCTTCCGGAGCGCACGGGAATGTACCACGCCTACCGGCCAGGTGAGCGACTGGAGTACGATGCGCACGTCGGGATCCTCGGCGGAGTCGGGGACGCGGTTCTCGAGATTCGAGCCGACTCCCTGCGAGGCGTGCCGGTGTACAACACGCGCATGGAGCTGAGCGCTTCCGCGCTGTTCGGGACGCTCAAGGTCGACAACCTGTTTCAGTCGTGGCTCGATCCGCACACGATGCGGTCGCTGCGGTTCGAGAAGCAGCAAGACGAGCCGCGCACGAAGACGCACGAAACGTTCGATTTCTTCATCGACGAAGGCGAGTGGCGCCGTACGGACGGGGGTGAGCAGGGGGCGTTGAACTCGGAAAACCCCCTCGACGACGTGTCGTTCATCTATTTCGTTCGGGCCCTCCCGCTCGAGGTCGGACAGCGCTACGTGCTCGAAGACTACTACAAGGAGTCCGGTAACCCCGTGATCCTCGACGTCGTGCGGCGTGAGACCGTGAAGGTCCCGGCCGGTGAGTTCCAGACGATCGTCGTGCGCCCCACGATCCAGACGAGCGGCCTCTTCTCGGAGGGGGGCGAGGCGGAACTCTACTTCACCGACGACTCCTACCGGTTTCTCGTGATGCTGCGCTCGAAGCTGCCGCTGCTGCAGTCGCTCGAGTTCCGACTGCGGTCGTTTTCGACGGGACGCTGACTGCGCGTCACGTCGCGGGGCTCTCGCTCGTTCTCTCCACGGTCGACGATGGTCGCATCGCCAAGGTCGAGGAGGACTCATGCGGGGCATCGGGCATGGACGCATCGGGCACGGACGCATCCGGCGAACGGGAATCGGGGGGCTGCTGTTGATCCTGGCGGCGGCCTGCGGCGACGATCTGCTGCTCGGGCCCGAGGCCGACCAGGGCGTCGAGGGCGTCGTGCTCCTCGGCCCGCAGTGTCCTGTGCAGAGCGACACCGACCCCTGTCCCGATGCGCCGTATGCGGCGTCGATCGTGGTTCTCGACCGCGACGGCGACCGCGTGACGCGCGTCGAAGCCGGCCTCGATGGTCGTTTTCGCGTGGGCCTGAAACCGGGTCGGTACACCCTGGCGCCGGTCTCCGGGAACCCCTTCCCCACGGCCTCCGACCAGGTCGTCGACGTCTCTGCTCGCGTGTGGACGAGTGTCACCGTGCAGTTCGATACGGGGATTCGGTAGCGGCGCTCTCCCGCACGGAGCCGAGATGACGGCGTCGCCCACGGTGCAGGTCGAGGCCTGTGTGACGTCTCTCGACGAGGCCGTCGCCTGTGCATCGTGGGGGGCCGACCGCCTCGAACTGTGTCGCGACCTCGCCTCCGGCGGGCTGACGCCGCCGGTGTCCCTGGTCCGTGAGGTCGGTCGAGCGGTATCGGTGCCGGTCTTCGTCATGGTCCGACCCGAGGCGGGACCGTTCCGCGCGCGCAGCGGTGTGACCGACGTCATGCTCCAGCAGATCCGGGCCCTCAAGGTCGCGGGGGCCTCGGGGCTCGTCTTCGGCCTTCTCGGCCCCAATGGGGGCGTGGACCGACCGGCAGTGACCGCCTTGTGCGAGGCCGCGGGCCCTCTCGAGGTGACCTTCCATCGCGCGTTCGACGAAGTGCCCGACCCGGACCGCGACCTGGACACGTTGGCGTCTCTCGGCGTGACGAGGGTCCTGACGGGTGGGGGCGGGGGATCGGCATGGGAGGGGCGCCACGCCCTCGCCCGCTACGTGCGGCGGGCCCGCGCGCGTCCCGGAATCCTGGCCGCGGGCGGGGTGCGCGGCGATCACGTCGTGGCCCTGGTGCGCGAGACGGGGGTCCGGGAGGTGCATGCGCGCGCCTCGGGCATCGAGGGGATCTGTGCGGCGCTCGGGCGGGATCGCCGCCCCGACGTGCCGGCGTAGACGGGCCGAGGCCTCGCAAGACGGGCCGAGCCCTCGGTGGGCGGTCCGTGCCTTCGCCCCGGTGTGGCCTCGCCGTATCTTGGGGCCATGTCTCTCCCCTTCGCGCTGGGCTCATCGAACCCGGGCGATGTCCGCGACGAGGTTCGTCTCGTCCGGGCGTCGCTCGACGATCCCCCCGTGCCGGCCGACCGACTCGGTGACCTCCTGTCGCCCGAGGAGCGCCGGCGCGCGGAGAGGTTCCGGTTCGATCGGGATCGCCGGCGCTACCGGGTCTCGCGGGGGCTCCTGCGGATGCTTCTGGGCTCGCTCGTCGAGCGAGACCCGGCGTCGCTCGAGATCCTTCTCGGCGAGCACGGCAAGCCGGCGTTGGGGTCAGGACCCGTCTTCAACCTCTCCCATTCGGGCGCGTGGTGGTTGTGCGGGTACGCCGCGGAGGGGCGACTGGGCGTCGACGTCGAGTGCCACCGGGTGCTGAAGGATCTGGATTCGCTCGCACTGGACACCTTTCACGCCGACGAGGCCGCGGCGGTGCTGGACTATCCGGAAGGACTGGAGCGGCAGGGCGCGTTCTTCCGTGTGTGGAGTCGCAAGGAGTCGTTCATCAAGGCCCACGGACTCGGACTCGCCTATCCACTCGACGGCTTCATCGTCTCGGCGGCTCGAGC
Source organism: Longimicrobiales bacterium (assembly GCA_028279425.1). GTDB lineage: Bacteria > Gemmatimonadota > Gemmatimonadetes > Longimicrobiales > Gaopeijiaceae > Gaopeijia. The sequence continues at coordinate 20,793 of JANQNV010000072.1, forward strand.
CCCCTCGCGAGAGCTGCTGGATATCGCCGATCCGGGAGACGACACGAGGCGGTGGACCATGCGGTCGGTGTCGTGGGAGGCGGGTCTCGAGGCGGCCGTCACCTGGGATCGCCCCGGGGCCCGTCACAGCTGGCACCCGTTCCCCGGAGTGGGCGCTTGATCTCCCGGCCGACCGCCCGGTAGCTTCACGCGTCTCTCCAGCCGCGAGTGTTGTCGTGCCGCACCCCTCGGTATCCCCTGCCGAACCTCAGAGTACCGCCCACTCGTCGAGCACCGCCGACTCCTCGAGCACCGCGGAGCGCGAGCTCCGGCAGGCGCAGCGCATGCAGGTCATCGGACAGATGGTGAGCGGCGTCGCCCACGATCTCGCCAACATCCTCACGGCGATTCGGGGCTTCGCCGAACTCGCGACGGAAGACGCCCCCGAGTCGACCCGCGCCGTGATCCGTGAGATCCAGGACACCGCCGACCGAGGCACCGCGCTCGCCCGCAAGCTCCTGGCAGTGGGACGGGGGCGGAACACACGGGCGTCGTCGCTCGATCTGAACGAATGTGTGGGCGAGGTCGAGACGCTCTTGCGGCGGGTCGTGGGGCCGGATCTCGAGATTCGTACCGATCTCGACCCCGAGGTTCCGAGGATCAACGCCGTCGTCAGCGACATCGAGATGGTGCTCCTGAACCTCGCGCTCAACGCGCGCGATGCCGTGGAGGGTGCGGGGTGGATCGAAATCCGCACCTGGCCCGAGCCGGCTTCGGCCGACGAGGATTGGGGTCACGTCGTGTTGTCGGTCGCCGACTCCGGCGTCGGAATGGACGGTCCCACCCTCGATCGGGTGTTCGAACCGTTCTTTACCACGAAGGAGGAAGGGGTCGGCACCGGCCTGGGTCTGGCCGTGGTTGCCGACGTGATCCGTGACCTCGGGGGACACGTATCGGTGTCGAGCGCGCCCGGGCAGGGCACCACCTTCACGATTCGGATTCCCGCGCCCGACGACGTGGCGGCGGTGACGGTGCCCGCTCCCCGGCAGCCCGTCGCGGGAGGTTCGGAAACCCTCCTCTTGTGCGATGACGATCCCGGGATCGTACGAATGCTCGCCTCGACACTCCGGCGGGTCGGCTACTCCGTGATCGAAACGCACGGACCGCACCAGGCGATCGCGGCGTTCCACGAGTGCGACGGCGCGGTCGATCTGCTCGTGAGCGACGTGATGATGCCCGATCTGACCGGAGCCGAACTCCTCGCCCAGCTTCGGATGGGGCAGCCCCGCTTGCGCGCGGTCCTCCTCACGGGCTACACGCAGGACGGTCTCGAGGCGCAGGGGATCGGCCTCGGCGAGGGCCGCGTGCTCCAGAAGCCCTTCGCCCCCGAGGACCTCCGTCGTACCGTGCGAGAGGTGCTCGACGGGTGAAGCCGGCCGAAGCCTACCGCACCCTGTACGGCCGCTCGCCGATCCCTCTCGTGACGGTGCGCGAGGATGGGCGTATCGCCGATGCCAACCCGGCCTTCTGCCGGGCGGCCCGAATGAACCGCGACGAGCTCGTGGGGTCTGCCTTCGTCGATCAACTCGCGCCGGCCGATCGCGGCGGGAGTCGCGTGTACCTGCGGCAATCGCTCGACAAGGGTGTGGCGGAGTGGCCTGTCTCGCTGGTGGGGTCCCCGGCCGTGCGTTGGACTCTGCGTTCGGTCGCTTTCCTCGATGAGGTGGCCGTCATGATGCTCTGGACGCCTCCCGTGCACGACGTGCCGCGGAGCCTGGTGCCCGCGCTGGCGGCCTTGGTCAAGCGCCTCCCGGGGCAGGCCGTGGTTCTGCTGTCGGAAGACCTGTGGGTGCTGGGGTCTTGGGGGATGGCTGCGGTCGGTGGGCGAGACGACACCGAGGCCCTGGGGCGGCATCTGTCGAAGCTCGTCGAGTTCGAGGGCCTCGGTCTGGACGGCCTGTCGACGGCCCTCGCCGGCGAGTTGCCGTGGAACGGGGCCTTCGCCGTGCTTCGCGACGGCGACGATGGCGCCGCCTGTGTCGGGGATCTGATCCCCGCTCGGGTCGTCGGAGGGGGACGCCAGGGCGCGGGGTTCCTGGTCATCCGCCCGGCCGAAGACCAGGCGGCCGAGGGTGGAGAACGTCAGCGCGTGAGACGCCTCGCGCGCGTGGGCGACTTCACCGTGCATCTCGTCGAGGGCCTGAGAGATCGGGTGCGGCGACTCACCAGTGCGGAGTCGGCCGGTGTCGCGCAGGCCCGCTTCCGGCTCGAGATGGAGTCGCTCGAGAATCGGCTCGGCCACTTCACGGAAGGGGTGCGAAGCGAGGGAGCCACCTCACTCGGTGTGCTGGTGGACTCGATGCGGGAGCGCTGGGCTCCGTTTCTGAGCGATCAGGGGATCCAGCTCGTGCTCCCGGCGCTCGAGGACCAGCGCGACACCCCGGTGGCCTTGCCGGAAGAGGTGGCGACGGCCGTACTGGACGAGTTGATCGAAAACGCGCGCATCGCCGTCGAAGAGAGCGAAGACCCTCGAATCGTCGTTCACGCGGACGGGGAGGGGGCCATCGTCACGGTGCGTGTCGAAGACTCGGGCCCCGGTGTGCCCCGCGCGCATCAGGACGCGCTGTTCGAGCCCTTCTACTCGAGGTGGGAGGGGCGCCTCGGCCTGGGGTTGTCGGTGGCTCGCGCCCAGGTGGAGCTGCGCGGGGGCCGCCTCGAGGTGTCGGAGGGTCAGCTGGGCGGAGGGAGCTTCGTCGTCGCGCTCCCCAAAGACGCCTCGCGCGATGCGACGCCCGAGCGGCCGACGCGCGAGGCGCAGCTGCGACCTCAGCTGGCCGGCCGCAGTGTGCTCGTTCTCGAAGAAGCCGAAGACGTGCGAACGGCGCTGGTGCGGATCCTGCAGACGGTGGGTATGGAGGTGCGGGAGGCGTGGAGTGGTCGGAGTGCGATTTCGGATCTGGTGCAGCGAGGCGGGACCGACCTCGCCGTGTGTTGCTTCACCGGAGACGAGGCGGCTGCACTTCGGTTCGTGTCGGACCTGCGCGATGCGGATCCCGATCTGGCGCGACGGACGGTCGTCGTGACCGACGCGGCGTCGGTCGACCAGAGGCGAGAACAGGAGGCCCGTCTCGAGTGTCCTGTGCTCGCGCGACCGATCGTCGTGGAGCGTTTGCTGGAGCGTCTCGAGGCGATCGCCTCGAGGGGGTGAAGCCGCTCAGGCCCCTGCTACGGCGGGGCGGAATGGAGTCCGGACGCCGGGTGCGTCGCTGCGCACGAACTGCACGCCGAGACCGGCTTCGAGATTCAGCGCCACCGGGCCCTGCAGATTCGCGGTCCACATCTCGCCCGCCTTCCGGGGAACGGTGGCGATCGCAAGCACGGCCACCTGGTTGGGCTGCGTGACGCGGAGTATCTCCGCCTCCTGCGCGGGTACGTCGACGCTGTATCCCTCGATGACCTGGAACGGGTCTACGAGCACGAAGGCGAGCGGAGCGTGCTCTTCGGATTTGAGCCAGTAGAACCCGGGCACGTCGGCGGCCTCCAAACGATACGTCTGGGTGTCGGGGAAGCCGAGTAGACCGGCCGGGAACCGAACGAGCTGACCCGCCTCCGCCCCGTCGGAGGGATCGCGGGGTGGGGAGGGGAGCGGTAGGACAGCGCTCATCGCAGGTAGTTCGTCAGGGTGGCGTCGAGGATCCGGCTCGTCGAGAGGAGCGCGGCCTGGTAGGATGCCTGGCGGTTGACCAGAACGGTGACGGCTTCTTCCATCTCAACGTCCATCAGATCGGAGCGGAGGTTGCGGAGGTTGAGGTCGAGGGACTCCACGTTGGCCTCGGCCACATCCAATCTCACCTGGCGGGCGCCAACTTCGCCGACGTATCCCTGCACGCTCGTGTGGGCGGCGTCGAGGCGGTCGGTGGCGGTGCCGATTCCGTCGGTATCATTGGCGCGCAATGCAACCGAGAGGGCTTCGATCGAGGCGAGAACGTCGGTGTCGACGAAGATGGTTCCGGCGCCGTGCGCACCCTGCATGATGCTTCCCGCTCCGACCTCGTACGAGGGGGACTCGCGGGTCGGCGCGGCAGGATCTTCGGCGCCGGTCACGGCATCGAGAGGGGCGCGGTCCGGGTAGAGTCCGCCGAAGACGTAGGCGCCTCCGGACTGCGTATTGGCGATCTGGATCGCCTGGAGCCGCAACTCGTCGACTTCGTCGGCCGTGACCGAACGCGTCTGTGCGTTGGCGGTGGCTCCCGCCTGACCGTAGGCGAGCTCTCGTGCGCGCTCCAGGAGACCTGAGATCTGATCGAGCGCCGTCTCTTCGACGGAGAGGCGCTCCCGGGCGGCCGAGATGTTGCGCCCGTACTGGGTCAACGCGCGCAGGTCCGAATCCGTGGCGAGCACGCGTGTGGCGGTGGCCGGGTCCTCGGAAGGCCGGTCGATCCGCTGCCCTGTCGAGACACGCTTCTGCGCCGCAGCCACATCCGACATCCCTGTCCGGACGGTGCCGAGGCTACGCATGAGGCTCAGATTGTTGGTGATCCGCACCTGGTCTTTCTCCGCGTCGAGTTGAGTACGGACGTACCGACTCGTAGTCTACCGTCGTAGTTTCGGCTCGCCCTGTACCAACTTGAGCCGTCTCTCACCCGAAACGGACGACTGATGGCGCGAATTCTGTGTGTCGATGACGAGGCCGGTGCGCTCGATATCCTCAAGGAGACCTTGCGCCAGGCTGGACACGAGCCCGTGGGGGTTCGAAACGTCGACGCCGCCATGGCCGTTCTGGGGCGTGGAGGCATCGATCTCGTTCTGTCCGACTATCGGATGCCGGAGACGTCGGGGCTCGAGTTTCTCGGTCGAATCCAGGAGGAGGGGCTCGACGTTCCGCTGGTGATGATCACGGGTCACGCATCGGTGGGCCATGCGGTGACGGCCATGAAGGCGGGGGCCATCGACTACGTCACGAAGCCGGTCCGCGCGGGCCAGCTCGAACTGGTGGTGGAGCAGGCGCTGGAGCTGGTTCGGCTCCGCCGCCAGAACCAGGCGCTACGCAGTGAGGTCTCCGAACTCCGGGCCGGCAACGAGCTGGTCGGAGAGAGCCCTTCCTTCCAGAAGCTGCTCGATGTGATCCGCGCGGCGGCGCCCACGCGCGCGAGCGTGTTGCTGCAAGGCGAGTCCGGGACCGGCAAGGAGCTGCTGGCGCGCACGATCCACAACATGAGCGGACGCGACGACGGAGCGTTCATCACCGTCAACTGCGCCGCCATGCCGGAGCACCTGGTCGAGAGCATTCTCTTCGGACACGAGAAGGGGGCCTTCACCGGCGCGGTGAAGCAGGCGAAGGGGGCCTTCGAGCGCGCGAACCGCGGCACGCTCCTGCTCGACGAGATTTCGGAGATGCGGCTCGACCTGCAGGCGAAACTCCTTCGAGCCCTTCAGGAAAACGAGTTCGAGCGCGTGGGTGGTGCCTCGCCCGTGCGCGTCGACGTACGCGTGATCGCGACGACGAATCGCGACCTCCCCGTCGAGGTCGACGAAGGCCGCTTCCGTCAGGACCTGTACTATCGCCTCAACGTCCTGCCGATGCGGGTGCCGGCGCTGCGCGAACGGGTCGACGACATTCCGCGGCTCGCCCAACACTTCGCCCGCAAGGTCGCCCGCGAGCTGCAGCGGCCCGTGCCCGGCTTCACGCCGGACGCCATCGAACGGCTGCGTACCTATCGGTGGCCGGGCAACGTGCGCGAGCTCGCGCATGCCGTCGAACGAGCGGTCATCCTGTCTCAGGGCGACGACCTCGGTCCCGAGGCCTTCGATCTGCTCGACGGTGCTCCGGCCGGCGGGCTCGGGGCCGGAGTGCCCGAGGGGGCCGTGGTCCTGCAGAGCCTCCGGGTGGACGATGCGGAGGCGGCGCTGATCGAGGCGGCGCTCGATCGAACGGAGGGGAATCGCACGAAGGCGGCGGGGCTGTTGGGAATGAGTGTGCGAACCCTTCGTTCCAAGCTGAATCGCGCCGACTGACCCCGGTCGGCCCTGGTCGCCGGGGCCGCGCGAGCCGGAGAATTCGTCCGGGTTCGGCCCGGCAGAACCTTCCCCTCGGTCGTTTCGTGCCGCCCCCTCCAGACGGGTCGCATCGACCTCAGGGCCGCCCCCTCCGGGCGAGTCGTCGCCGTGGCCAATCCGCGTAAGCGATTGATGTAGTGCGTTTTGCGACGCCGGAGTGTCACGCCGCGAGCTTCGCTGCGGCGAGGCGACGACGTCGTGGAACGGCCGTTGCTCATGGACCTCCCCGCACACATGGGAGGACCAACATGATCAACCACGTAATGGGGCCCGGGACCACGACTGCCGACCTTCGGCAGCACCTCACCTCGTCGATGGAACGGACGCGGGCGGGGGCCGACCGGATCGCCAACGCATTCAACGGCAATGACGCGTCGTTTACCGATGCGCTCGATGCCGCACAGAACGGCGAGGCCGAAGCCGTCGACGTCGAGACGGAGATGATCCGTCTGGCCGACGAGCAGATCCGTTTCGACGCGATGAGCCGGATGCTGTCGAAGGTCTACCAGCAGGTCCGCGCGAGCGTCCGAGGCTGATGAACGGCCCTGGAGGAGTGCCCGGACTGCTGCGCGGACTCGGCATCAGCGCGAGTGGATTGACGGCGCAGCGCCGGCGCCTCGACGCGATCGCCATGAACATCGCGAATGCCGAGACGACGCGGACCGCGGACGGGGGTCCGTACCGACGCCGTTTCGTGGAACTGGTGCAGGCCCAGCCCGGCTCTACCCAGGCCGTGCCCGGCGACCCCATGCGCATCCCGGAGATCGAGGTCCCTCGACCCGGCGCAGCGCCGGCTTCCGAGGACGTCCCCCAGGGCGTCGAAGTGGCGGGCGTCGTAGAAGACACGACCCCCGGGCCTCGCGTCTACGATCCCGCGCACCCCGACGCCGACGCCGATGGCTTCGTCGAGTACCCGAACGTCGATATCGCTCAGGAGATGGTCAGCCTCATGGAGGCCCGCCGCGGCTACGAGGCCAACGCGACCGCCTTCGAGGCGATGAAGTCCATGCTCCAGCGCGCCCTCGAGATCTAGGAGATATCGCATGAGCATCGGCATTCCCGGTCTCTCGAGTCTTCCCGGCGGCATCGGACCGCTCGGCGGCTCCAACCGCCCGGGTGGCTCTCGGGCGGCCGACGTCGCCACGACGGAGTCGAACGGGCGCTCCCGCAGTGAAGAAGCTGCGCCCGCGCGAACCTCACCGGCTTCGGACGTTCCCCCGGGAACCGACCCGGAGCTGTGGGCCGTGTTGACTACCGAAGAGCGGGCCCACTTCACCCGCCTGAGGTCGATGGGGCCGTTGACCTACAACACCTCTTCGAATGCCGACGCGCCGGCGCGCAGCCAGGCCCGTCGCGGCGTTCGTCTGGACATCCGCGCATGAGTGCCATCGATCAGATGCGGGCGGCCGCCTCGGCGGCCGGCGCCAACGCACTTCGACCCAATGCATCGCTCGCGAATGCGGCACCGGGGTTCGGTGACGCTCTCAAGGCGATGCTGGGTGACGCCCAACAACTTCAGGACCAGTCGGCCGACGCGATCGGCGCGTTTCTGCGCGGCGAACCCGTCGAGATTCACGAGGTGATGGCCGCGGTCGAAGAGGCCGGCATCGCGCTCGACTTCCTGATCCAGCTTCGCAATAGCCTGACCGAGGCCTACCGCTCGGTCGTCGGTATGCAGACCTGATGAGGGACTTCTGAGATGGGATCGTTGAACGACATCCTGCGCGACCTCGGCCGGCCCCGCATCGTGGGGCTGCTCGCGGTCGTCGTCGTCGCCGTCGCCGGCCTCTGGGGCGTCGTGGCATGGGGTACCGCTCCCACGTGGGTACCGCTGTTCCGTGACCTCCCGGTCGACGCGATCGGTCAGTACAGCCAGTTGCTCACGGATGCGGGCATCCAGCACGAACTGACCCGGGGCGGCACCGAGATCCAGGTCGAGGAGTCGGAGGTGCCCCGTGCACGCGTGACCCTCGCCCAGGCCGGGATCGAGCCTGCCGGCAAGCCCGGTTGGACGATCTTCGACCAGGCGTCGTGGGGGATGACCGAGTTCACCCAGCGGGTCAACTACCGTCGTGCTCTCGAGGGCGAGCTCGCTCGCAGCATCGCGCAGATGCAGGGGATCGCGAGCGCGGACGTGCTGCTCGGCATGCGGGAGACCCCCACCCTGCGGGGTGGCGCGGCTCCGGTCGAGGCGTCGGTCATGCTCAACCTCGCCTCGGGAGCGAGGCCGTCGGGCGAACTGGTCGAAGCGATCACCTTCCTGCTCGCCCGCAGCGTCGACGGCCTCAACTCCGACCACGTGAGCGTGGTCGACAACACCGGCCGGGTCCTTTCGGCGGGTGAGGAGCCGGGCCTGTCGACGGCGGGGAGTTCGCGCCGTCAGCTGGCCATGCAACGCGACCTCGAGTCGTATCTCGAACGCCGCGCCGAAGAAATCGTGGCTCCCCTCGTCGGCTCGTCCAACGTACGCGTGCGAGTGGCGGCCAACCTCGATACGGAGCGCGTCCAGCGGGTCACGCAGGGCGTGGATCCCGAGGTGTCGGTCCTGATGAGCGAGGAACGGTCCGAAGTGGTGCCCAGCGACCCCTCGCAGGGCGCGGCCAGCACCATCTTCAACACGCAGTTCCAGACCAACCAGAGCACCGAAACGGTCGAGCGTTCGCCTGGAGCCGTGCAGCGACTGACGGTGTCGGTCGCCCTCAACGAAGCCGCCCTGGCCGACGGCGGAATCGCCCTCGCGCAGGTGCAGCGCCTCGTCGCCAACGCGGTGGGACTCGACCCGCAACGAGGCGACGAGATTTCGGTCGAGGCGATGCCGTTCGAGCAGCCCGACACCCCACCTGCGCCGGTAGAGGAAGGAAGCCCGGTCTGGCTGGCGCTGTTGCTGCAGTACCAGCGTCAGATCATGGCCGCGCTCGCCATGATGGTCACGCTCGGCGTCGCGTTCTTCGCCCTGCGGTCGCTCAAGACCGCGGCCGATGGGCTGATCGAGCAGCGGGCGCTTCCCACGGCGGAACGGCGGGAGGGCGGCGAAGCCGCGCTCCCCGCCGTGGCGGGTGAGACGGCTCTCACGCCTAGAGACCAGCTCGCCGACCTGCTGTCGCAGCGACCCGAAAACGCGTCCCGCGTGCTGCGGGCCTGGATGAAGGACGCCTGACGTGCCCGCCGCCGTGAATGGTCGTCGTGCCATCAAGTTCGAGAACCTCTCGGGCCGCCAGAAGTGTGCGATCCTCCTGATGACCCTGGGTCCGAAGGGGGCTCCCGCCCTGACCAAGAGTCTGACGGCCGACGAGATCGAGGCGCTGTCTCTCGAAATCGCCCAGCTCGACGAGGTGCCACCCGACGTCGTCGAGCGCGTCCTCGAGGAGTGGTTCGACACCGAGGAGGCCGCATTCACGCTGGCGACCGGCGGTGTGGATGCCGCTCGCGAAATCCTCAACAACACCTTGGGCCCCGACCAGAGCGAGCTGGTGCTCGCTCGCATCGAGAGTCAACTGCGCGAAGGCACCGGCTTTCACTCCCTCCGTCACGCCGACCCGACGCAGCTCGCCAACGTGCTGCGCAACGAACACGTGCAGACGATCGCGCTGATCATGGCGCACCTCGAGACGACGCTGGTCGCCGAGGTGGTTCGGCACCTCAACCCCGAGGTGGCTGCCGAGGTCATGCTCCGTATGGCGCGGATGGAGAAGGTGCACCCCGAGGTCCTCGAGATCGTGGAGCGCTCGCTGGGTGGCGAGGCCAACATCGCCCTGTCGCGGGATCTGGCGGCGGCGGGAGGCCCGGCTTCGGTTGCGGCCGTTCTGAACCTCTCCAGTTCGGCGCTCGAGAAGGAACTGCTCGACGGCGTGGGTCAGCGCGACCCCGAACTCGTCGATGAGATCAAGTCCTTGATGTTCATCTTCGAGGACATCATCCGCATCGACGATCGTGCGGTGCAGAAGGTCGTCCAGGAAGCCGACGTCCGTGAACTCGCGCGGGCGCTCAAGGGCGCGAGCGACGAGCTCAAGGCCAAGATCCTCGGCTGCATGTCGCAGCGCGCGAAGGCAGCCCTGGAGCAAGAGATGGAATTCATGGGTCCGACGCGCCTGCGCGATGTCGAGGCCTCCCAGGCCGCCGTGGTCAAGGTCGTGCGCGACCTCGAATCGGCGGGTGAACTCGTGATCAGTACGGGAAGCGATGACGATGTCCTCCTCTAAGCAGGCCTTCACGGCAGACGGCTGGATCGAAGCCCCGGCGATCATCGGTGGTGAGATTCGCCTGTGGGAAATGGGCGAAGTGGCCCCGATGCGCCCGGCCGCACCCGCGGTCCCCGAGTCGACGGCTTCGGCCGCCGAAAGGTGGGAAGCCGCCATCGAGGCGGCGCGCGCCGAGGGGTGGGAAGACGGCCACCGCGCGGGTATCGCCGAAGGGCGAGCCTCGGAGGAAGCCCGGACCCGCAGCGCCTTCGACGCGGCCGCTCGGGTGGTGTCGGAGGTGGAGGCCCGCCTGGCTCAGATGGAGGAGGGGGCCCTGCGTGACCTACCCGGTCTCGCGACCGCCATCGCGTCGCACCTCGTCGGGCAGACGGTGGAAAGCGACCCGGCGCTCCTCGCGCGCCTGGTGCAGCAGGCGGTCTCGGAGTTCCTCCCGGACGAGCCCCTCAAGATTCGCGTGAATCCCCGTGACCTCGCCCTCCTCTCGGGCCCGCTCGGCGCCGACATCGAGGGCGACGACCCCGTGGCGGGGCGCACGGTCCGGTGGATTTCGGATCCCGAGGTGCGTCCAGGCGGGTGCCTCGTCGAAAGCCGAGACCGCCTCGTCGACGGTCGTGTGAGCACGGCCCTCGAACGCATCTACCGAGCGATGACCGAGGACGAGGCGTGATCGAACTCGCTCCTGTATTGGACCGGATTTCCGACGTTCCCCGGCTGGCTCAGCATGGCCGGGTGAGTCGGGTCGTGGGACTCGTGATGGAGGCTACGGGCCTCGACGTGTCTCTCGGCTCCATCTGTCGAGTTCGACCGCTGAGCGGCAGCGGCGAGGTCCTCGCCGAGGCCGTGGGATTCCACGCGAACGGGGTTCTCCTGATGCCCTTCGGTGAGCTCGACGGGATTCATCCCGGGAGCTCGGTCGAGGCGGTGGGGCGGTCGCCGCACATCGAGGTTGGCCATGGCCTGTTGGGCCGGGTCCTCGACGCCATGGGCAATCCGATCGATGGCCTGGGCCCGCTACGGCGCGACACGCGGGTGCCACTCGCCGGAGTGCCGATCAATCCGCTGGTACGCGAGACGATCGACGACGCGCTGGTGACGGGCATCCGCGCCATCGACGGACCTCTCACGATCGGGCACGGGCAGCGTGTCGGGATCTTCGCAGGGAGCGGGGTCGGGAAGAGTTCGCTCCTGGGAAGCATCGCCCGCGGCAGTTCGGCCGATGTCAACGTGATCGCCCTCCTGGGCGAGCGTGGTCGCGAGGTGCGCGACTTCCTGCGGCATTCTCTGGGTGAAGAGGGGCTCAGCCGGTCGGTCGTGATCGTGGCCACGGGCGACGAAGCGGCTCTGCTTCGCGCGCGCGGCGCGTTGGTCGCGACCGCCATCGCCGAACACTTCCGCTCGAATGGCCTGCACGTCCTGCTCATGCTGGATTCCGTCACGCGCGTCGCGATGGCGTGGCGCGAGATCGGTCTGGCCGTAGGGGAGCCCCCGACGACCAAGGGATACCCGCCCTCCGTATTCGCCAACCTGCCTCGCCTGCTGGAGCGGGCCGGCAACGACGACAACGGGAGCATCACCGGGATCTACACCGTGCTCGTCGAGGGCGACGACTTCAACGATCCGATCGCCGACTCGGCCCGCTCGATTCTCGACGGACACATCGTGCTCAGCCGACGTCTGGCGACCAGCGGCCACTTCCCCGCGGTCGACGTCAACGAGAGCGTGTCGCGGTTGCGCGATCGAGTGGTCACCGAGGAACACCGCCAGACCGTCAACGCGATCCAGCACCTGCTCGCCGTCTACCGCGACAAGGAAGATCTCATCGCCGTGGGTGCCTATCAGCAGGGCTCGGATCCCGACGTCGACCGCGCCATCGCCACCCGCGGAGAGATAATCCGCTTCCTCCGGCAGGAGCGCGACGAGGTATCGACCCACGCCGAGACCGAGGCGTGGCTCACACGGTTGAAGGCGCTCGTGCGCCCGAGGGAGGCCTAGATGCGCGACGACAACGACCCTCGCCGACTCGACAAGGTGCTCGAGGTGCGGCGGTGGAAGGAGCAGTCCGAGATCCAGGCCCTCGTGACCGCCCAGGAGGCGGTGACCGAAGCCGAGGCGACGCTGGCGCGACTCCGCGAGGAGTGGCGAGAGCTGCGCAACGGTATGAACGCGGCCAGCGCCGCGGTGGTCGGTCAGCTGCAGGCGTTGAGTCTGATGATGGAGCAGCTCGAACTCGGCATCGAACTCGCCGATCGCGCGCGAAGCGCGGCGGCGCACCGCGTCACCGAGCAGACCGGTTCGTATCTCGAGGCCCACGCCGAGCGTCGCGCGGTCGAGAAGGTGCAGGAACGCCGGATCGAACGCGCTGAATTGGCCCGCAAGGGGCGAGAACGGAAACGCGAAGATGAAATCGCCGTCGACCGCTTCTGGCGTGGCGAAGGCATGTCCCCGAGGGGAGATACAGAATGAAGCCCGTGATTCTCGCACTGGTCGGTACGCTGATCGGTGGTGGGGTGGGTACCGGCGGCGGCGCGTTTCTGCTCGCGCAATGCGAGTCCGATGCGGCCGACGCGCACGCGTCCGACGACGCCGTCCACGACAGCACGGCGGTCGACTCGACCGCCGTCATCGAGGCCGAGGGCCCCGATACGGTTGGCGCGCTCGGGCCGCTTCCCGACCACGCTGCCGACTCGGTCGCCGCCCCCGGCGACGAGGCGGAGCCTGCGCCGACCCCGGAAGACGTCGCCCCGCCTGCCGACGTCGAGGCCGCAGCGGAGCCCGATACGCCTCCGCCGGGATCGATCGATCCGGTGGATCCGGCGGTGGAGCCGATCGTGCTCGCGCCGACGCCCGACCCGACGGCGCTTCGCCGGCTGGCCCGAATCTTCTCGAACATGAAGGCCGAACAGGCGGCCGCGGTGATGGTGGAACTGACCGACGCCGAGGCGCAGCGGATCCTCGTCAGTATGTCCGAACGGGCGGCCGCCGCCATTCTCGGCAAGATGGATTCGTCGCGAGCTGCGGTGCTGAGTCAGTTGGTGCTCGGCGGGGGAGGTGAGGAATGAGCGGCCTCGACATCGGCGGCGCATCCTTCTTCCACTCCGCCGGTGCGGATGCACCCAGGGCCGGGGAAGGCGTTCTCGCTCCGACCCCCACCGAGGGCCGCGAGGGTCGTGGTGGAACGCTTCGACAACACCTCGAGCGCGCGGCCTTCCCCGCCGTCTTCCTGACGCTCCTCGGCACCCCGGTCGAGGCCGAGGTGTCGTCGGCCGACGCGGTCGGCGAGGTCTCGGTGCCGCTAGGCGAAGAAGAGGTGCTCGACTTCGACGCGGTGGTCGACCTGGCGTTTCTTCTGGGCGAAGAATTGGAGTACCTCGAAGAGGGCCTCGATGCCGCGACCGACTTCTGGCAGCTCGGCGAGCAGATGGCCGACCTCGCCCCGTCTGCCGATGGCGAGACGGAGCGGGCCCTCCTCCGGGAGTTCACGGCGCTCCTCGGAGTGCACGAGGCCGTGGTGGGCCCCTACGCTCGCGGCGAGGGCGAACTCGCGGCCCGAGTCGTGTCGGCTGTCGAGGGCGTGACGGCGATTCCGTCGGTCCAGGTCGCCGACACACTGGAGGGGTGGGGGCTCAACCCGGAGTTCCAGTCGCGACTGTCGCGCGTGATCGACCGCATGCGGACGGAATACGGCATGGACGTCGAGGTGTTCGAGGGGTACCGGGCGCAGTCGCGCCAGAACGATCTCTGGGCGCAGGGACGGACCCGCCCGGGCCCGATCGTGACCTGGACCCGCCAGTCGAGGCATACCGTCGGCGCGGCCGCGGACGTGCTCATCGACGGGGATTGGGCCAAGGGGCGAGGTGCGATTCTGCTCTCGCGCGTCGCAGCCGAGGAGGGACTCCGCACCCTGGGCCCGAGGGATCCGGGGCACGTCGAACTCCCCGGAGACATGACCCAGTTGGCCGCGCGGGCAGGAGAGCTCGATCTGGCGAAGCAGCTGGACGAGAGATTCCGACCGGTTCCCACGGGAGCGACCGCGCGGCGAGACGGTGAGGGTGCGCGTGGAGTCGCACGAGTGGCACCGGTGGCGCGCGTCGCCCGACCCGCCCGACCCGGAGGAGAGCTGGCGGCCCTGCCGACGGCAGGAGTCGATGCACGCGCTGCTCCCGGGGCGGCGACCGATGGACTCGACGCTCGCCGACAGGCCATCGTCGAACAGGTGCGGGCCGACGCGCTCGAGCGCGCACCCGATCCAGCGGCGAACACCTCGCGTACGGCCGAAGCCGCCGCGGCGGCCCGACTGGACCGAGCGTTCCGCTCGGCCAAGGACGGAGGCGAGGCGAACGACGCGGAGGCGGGTGATCTCCGCCCCGGGCGCTCCGACGGGTTCGGCCTCGGGTCGTCGTCGGAGAGGAGCCTGGAAAGCTGGGTGCGTCGAGTGGGCAGCGGCACACCCGGGCTCGATATGATCCGTCGCGTCGAAGCGATCCGGAACGCCGAGCCGCGCGACGCCCTTCGGCGCGTGATGATTGCGCTCGAGGGGGCGGACGCCGCCGAAGTCGGCCGCGTTCGACTCGACGTCCGCGGCGAGCGGGTGGACGCCCTCTTCGACATCGACGATCCGACTCTGGCCCGACGCATCGAGCGCGACATGGCGGCGCTCCGCACACAGTTGGCGGCCGAAGGCGTCGACCCGGGTCGTCTCAAGGTCCGCACGGGCGGAGGTGAGCTGGCGCCGAGTACTGATGTACGCATCGACGCCACGCGCTCGTCGTCCGGGGCCGAGACCAGTCGCGATCGAGGGGACGGCGGTGCTCACCATCAGGGTCGCGATCAGCGCGATTTGACCGAGCGCCGGCGCGAGTTCCCGGAAGACCAGGGCCCGTCACGGGACACCGACATGGAGGATGAATCATGATCAGCTTGGACCCCCTGGCGGCAGCCGGGATCAACACGGAACCGAGTCTGTTGGGAACGGGGGAGGATCTCGGGAAGGACGAGTTCCTCCAGCTCCTCGTGGCGCAGTTGCGCTATCAGGACCCGCTCAACCCGATGGAGGCGCAGGAGTTCGCCTCGCAGCTGGCCGAGTTTTCGGGGCTCGAGCAGCAGATCAAGACCAACGATCTGCTCGAGGCCCAGGTGAACAGTCAGGCCGACCTCATCCAGGGCCTCCAGGCCGGTTCGGCCCTCAACGCGATCGGCCACACGGTCCTGGCCCTCGGCAACACGATCGAGGTCGCCGGTGAAGGCGCCGATCAACTCACGTTCGAGCTTGCGGCCGAGGCGTCGGACGTCACCGTCCGCTTCACCGACGAGAACGGCAACGTCGTACACACCATGGACGTCGGAGCGCTGAGCGCCGGGCGTCAGCAGTTGGACCTGCAGGGCCTGGACACAGGCACCTACACGGTCGAAGTCGAGGCGGTCGGAGCCGAGGGGCCGGTCACCGCCACGACCTACACCTCAGGTCGCGTCGAAGGAGTCCGTTGGGGACCCGACGGTCTGGTCTTCGTCATCGGCGGACGGGAAGTCTCGTTCGCGTCCGTCCTTGAAATCACGAGTTGAACCCAACCAACCGAGAGGAACCCCATCATGATGAGATCCCTTTTCGCCGGCGTGTCCGGCCTGCGCAACCATCAGGTCCGCATGGACGTGATCGGAAACAACATCGCCAATGTGAACACCGTCGGATTCAAGGCCGGCCGCGTCACCTTCGAAGAGGCCTTCGCGCAGCTGGTTCGCGGGCCCGGAGCCGGTAACCAGGCGACGGGTGGAACCAACCCCATGCAGGTCGGGCTGGGCATGAACATCGGCTCGATCGACATGCTGTTCGGCCAGGGCAACTTCGAGAACACCGGTCGTACCACCGACCTCGCCATCCAGGGAGACTCGTTCTTCGTAGTGAACGACGGTTCGCAGAACTTCTATACGCGCGCCGGGAACTTCAATCTCGACAACCAGGGGCGCCTCGTCGCCCCGAACGGCTACATCGTGCAGGGACGCCAGTCGGTCGACGGAGTGCTGACCGACACGGTCGGCAACCTCATCCTCCCCTTCGGTCAGCGCGCCGCCGCGCGGGCCACCGAGATGGTCGACATGACCGGAAACCTCGACGCGTCGGCCGCGATCGACGACACGCGCGAAACGACCATCGCCGTGTTCGACGAACAGGGTGGCCGGCACGAACTCACCGTCACCTTCACGAAGACGGCGACCAACACCTGGGACTTCGCGATCACGACGCCCAACGGAACCGTCAATGGTGGCGATACCGGCACGCTGACGTTCAACGACGACGGTACGCTGGTCGGCCCGGAGGACATCGACTTCGAGTTCACGCCGACCGACTTCGGGGCCAGCCAGACGATCACCGTCGACTTCGGTACCGCTGACACCATCGACGGCCTGTCGCAGTTCTCGGCCGCGTCCACGGCGGTGCTCAGCGAGCAGGACGGGTACTCGATGGGTGATCTCCAGCAGATCAGCATCGACCAGTTCGGCATCATCGCGGGTGCGTTCACCAACGGCACGACACTGGTGCTCGGGCAGGTGGCGCTCGCCGACTTCAACAACCCGAGTGGTCTGTTCCGCGCGGGCGACAACATGTACACCCCGTCCAACAACTCCGGCACCGCGGTCATCAACTACGCCGGTGAGGGGAGCCAATCGGTCGTGGCCTCGGGCGCGCTCGAGATGTCGAATGTCGACCTCGCCCAGGAGTTCACGAACATGATCACCGCGCAGCGCGGCTTCCAGTCGAATGCGCGGGTGATCACCACGAGTGACGAGATGTTGCAGGAGTTGGTGAGTCTGAAGCGGTAATCACCGCCTGATTCGCTGAATCGGTCCGCCGGCCGTCGCTCCCATCCGGGGCGGCGGCCGGCTGTCGTTTCCGGGTCCCGCGCCGGAAGAGTTCGCCGGTTTCAGCCCGGCACGACCTTCCGGGCGAGGGATCTCGAGCGATCGTGCGCCTGGAGGTGAACGGTCGGGCTGCCCCTGTAAGTCGTTTGATCGCAGTGCGTTGCAGATAGGTCTCAAGAAATCGGCACGATGGTACGATCCCTGCCAATCCCCGGGGCAGCATATCGCACCATCTCCCGGGACGGGACTTGTGAGCAACGACACCAACGACAGTCAGGACACCGAGGCCGAGGGCGGCGGGGTACCCGCCAAGAGCCGCCGTGGCCTGCTTCTCGGTTCGATCGCCATCGGCGTCGGGCTGGGGGCCTGGCAGGGCGCGCCTCGCCTCGCGCCGAGGATGGCTCCCTGCGCAGCCGACGCCGGCCCGGTGTGGGCTGCGATTCCCCTCCCCTTCGGTGGTGACGGCGGTCACGACGACGGTCACGGCGAGAGCAAGGAGTCGTCGAACAGCTTCGTCCAGTTCGACGACCTGATCCTCAATCCGGCCGGCACCGACGGCTCGCGATTCCTGGTGCTTTCGCTTGCACTCGAGTTGGGCGAGGGCGCGTCGCTCAGCGACATCGAGGCGCGCGACCCCGAGGTCCGCGACGTGATCCTCACGATGCTGTCGGCCAAGACCGTCCAGGAGTTGGCCGATGTGACGGCCCGCCCCGCTCTGCGCGAAGAACTGCGGCAGCTTCTCAACGAGCTGCTCGGAGGCGAGCCGATCGTGCGCCTCTACCTCCCCCGATTCGTCATCCAGTAGGCCCGACGTGTCGACCGAGAACCTCTCCCAGCAGGAGATCGATCAGCTCTTCGGAGTCCCCGAAGAGACTCCCGACGGCCCGGCGACGCCGTCGACCGAAGTCACGGTACAGCCGTACGACTTCCGTCGGCCGAGTCGGATTTCGAAGGGGCGCTACCGCTCCCTCGAGG
This sequence comes from Longimicrobiales bacterium, assembly GCA_028279425.1. Lineage (GTDB taxonomy): Bacteria > Gemmatimonadota > Gemmatimonadetes > Longimicrobiales > Gaopeijiaceae > Gaopeijia. The sequence goes on from JANQNV010000072.1 coordinate 38,858, forward strand.
CGATGTACGGCCTCGTGGCCAAGTCGATCGAGTCGTGGCTCGGCGGGCGTGTGCGTTCACAGGTGGAGGTGGAACTCCTTTCGGTCGAGCAGTTCAGCTTCACCGAATACCTGCTGTCGCTCGACTCGCCCTGCTCGGCGTTCGTCTACGACATCGCGGGCACCGGCGGGCAGCAGCTCGTGGTCAATCTGGGCCAGGACCTGGCCTTCGTCCTGCTCGACCGACTGCTCGGCGGCTCCACCGAGCCTCGGATCGAGGCGCGCGCCCTGACGCCGCTGGAGCGTCGCGTCGTTCGGGTCGTCGCCGACCACACTGCCGAGGAGCTCTCGATGGCGTGGGAAGACCACGTATCGATCCCGACGTCGTGGAGCCGATTCGAGACGCTGCCCGAGATGATCCAGGTCGCCGCCCCGGAGGATCCGGTGCTGGTGGCCAACCTCCAGGTCCGCTTCGGTACCCGCCGCAGCCTCGTCCTGCTCTGCATCCCGTTCAGCGTGCTCGAGCGCTTCTTCTCGGATTCGTCCGAGCGCCGGGTTCACGGGCCGAAGGGCAACCCCGAAGAGCGCCAGATCGAACGCGTGCTCGTCGAGCAGGCCGTTCTCGATACCGAGGTGCACGTGGCCGTTCGGCTCCCGTCCACCCCGGTCTCCATGCAACGACTCGCCGACCTCAACCCCGGCGACGTCATCCAGACGCCCATCCCGACCGACAGCCTGGCCGAAATCCTCGTCCAGGACCGCCCGCGCTTCGAGGCCCGGGTCGGTCGCAAGGGCAACTACGTCTCCGCGCAGATCCTGCACGAGATCGCGCCGGCTCACGCGGCCGACTGATTCCCCCATCCCGCCGACTTCACGATGACGACTGAATCCCCCGACCCGTCTGCCTCCAACGACGCCGGCGCCGTGGCTGCGGCTCCGCAGGCCACGCCACCCCAGGCCCCCGCCGCCGACGCGAACGCGCAGGCGGCTGCCCTGGCCGGCATGGCCGGTGGCGGCTCGCTCGAGGCCCTCTACGACCTGACCCTTCCCGTCTCGATCGAGTTGGGTCGCACCCGCATGACGGTGCAGGAGGTGCTCGCCCTCGGTCGCGGGTCGGTGGTCCAGCTGGAGCGCCTGGTCGGCGAGCCCGTCGACGTGTTCGTGGCCGATCGCCACTTCGCCGCGGGCGAGGTCGTCGTCATGGGCGAGCAGTTCGGCGTTCGCATCACGCGCATCTTCAAGTCCGGCAAGGGCGACGACAGCTGATGTCCAGTCTGCTCGTCTCGTCGTTCTCCAGCCTCGCGCTGGTCCTCGCCGGACTCCTCGGGGCGTTGTGGCTCGTCCGCCGCTTCGGTGAGGCTCGCCGTACCGAGGCCGGTCGGCCCTCGCTGGCCCTCGAGTCGCGCCTCCCCCTCGGTCGCAACCAGGGGCTGGCCCTGGTGCGGTGTGGGGAGCGCACGCTGCTCGTGTCGTACGGCGAGGGTGGGGTCCGCCGCATCGAGGAAGAGGTTCGTCCGGCGCCCGCCGCCCGCTCGGTAGAACCGCCGCGCCCCCTCTCTCCCGCCGCCAAACCCGAGGATCACGACGCGCCGCTTCGATTCCCACTCGGCCGGCGTGCGCGCACGCTGTCGACGCTTCTGCTCGCGGCCGGGATGCTCGTGGTCGGGACCGCGTCGCTGTCTGCTCAGGCTGCTCCACCCGTGCAGCCCGGCCCCCAGGCTCTGGTCGGCCCCCAGGCGCCGCCGCCGACCCCGCTGGTCGGTCCCGAGGCCGGCTTCGGCCCGGCCATCGGCCAACTTCCGCCGGTATCGGTTCAGATGGGGCCCGAGGGCGAGGGCTTTCGCCTCGACGGCACGGTCGGGACGGTGGTGCTCCTCGGCCTCATGTCGATCGCGCCCACGCTGCTGCTGCTCACGACGAGCTTCACGCGCATCCTCGTGGTGCTCCACTTCCTCCGGCAGGCCCTGGGCACGCAGAACACCCCACCCGGCCACCTCCTGGCGGCGCTGGCGCTGCTCCTCACCTCGGTCGTCATGGCTCCGACCCTGGCCGAGATCAACGCCACCGCCATTCAGCCGTGGACGCAGGGCACCCTCGACGAGGGAGGCATGATCCAGCGGGCCGCCGTGCCCCTCAAGGCGTTCATGCTCGACCATACGCGCCCCGAGGATCTTCAGACCTTCGTAGAACTCGGCGTGGGCCCTGTGCCGATGACCGGCGCCGACGTTCCGATGGTGACCCTGATGTCGGCGTTCGCCCTGAGTGAGCTCCGGGCGGCCTTCGAGATCGGCTTCGCGCTGTTCCTGCCGTTCGTGGTGATCGACCTCGTGGTCGCCGCGGTCCTCACGTCGATGGGCATGTTCATGCTGCCGCCGACGATGATCGCGCTGCCGTGCAAGCTGATGCTCTTCGTCTTGATGGACGGGTGGTCGCTCGTGGTGACCAGCGTCGTCCAGAGCTTCATCTGAGGCCGGCGCCATGACCTATCAGAGCGTCGTCGACCTGGCTCAGCACACGCTGATGATGGCCCTGCTTCTGTCGGGCCCGCTCCTCGTGTCGGCCCTCGTGGTCGGCCTCGTGGTGAGCGTGATCCAGACGGTGACCCAGGTCCAGGAACAGACCGTCGCCTTCGTCGTGAAGCTGCTGGCCGTGGGCGTCGTCTTCTTCGTGCTCCTGCCCTGGACGCTCGAAACTTCGGTCGGCTTTTCGGTCGAGATCATCCGGGCCATTCCGGTGATGGTGCGCTGATGATCGACGCACCCCTCGACTACGGCGCCGCGGCAATACTGGTGCTCTTCCGTCTCGGAGGGCTTTTCCTGATCGCGCCGCTGTTCGCCAGTCGCCTGCTTCCGATGCAGGTGCGGGGCGGCCTGGCGCTACTCCTGACCGTGGTCGTGACCCCGCTGGCGCTTGCCGTTCCGGGCTCGGGCGTGACGCTGAACTTCACCACGCTCACGACCGAGATGTTCGTCGGCTTCGGAATGGGATTCGGGGCTGCCGTCCTCGTGGGCGCCGCCGACATGGCGGGCGACATCCTCGCCACGCAGACAGGGCTTTCGGGTGCTTCGGTGCTCGACCCCTTCACGGGCCAGGGAAGTGCCGCGCTCGGTCAGCTGCTCGGTTTCACGGTCGTGATCCTCCTGATCGTGACCGAGGGCCACCTGGTGATGATCGAGTCGGTGGCCGGCTCGTACGAGTGGATTCCGCTGGGATCGCGTCCCGATCTGATGGCGGGGAGCATCTCGCTGGTGCGCGGCGCGTCGCGGCTCTTCTCGACGGGACTCCAATTCGCCGCGCCGGTGGTCGGGACGGTCACGGTCGGCTACGTGGCCCTGGGCGTCCTCGCCAAGACGGCGCCCCAGCTCAACGTGCTCGCCGTGTCGTTCCCGCTGCAGATCGCTCTGGGCCTGCTCGTTCTCGGCGCCGCCCTGCCGCTGCTGACCACCCACTTCGCCGCGTGGCCCGTACACATCGACGAGATGACGGGCTCGTTCGTGCGCGCTCTGGCCGGAGGGCTGTGAGATGGCCGACGACGGCTTCCAGGAGCGTACCGAGCAGGCGACGCCGCGGCGTCGCCAGGAGGCTCGCGACGAGGGGCGGATCCCGAAGTCGAAGGAAATCGGGGCTGCCTTCGGTCTGCTCGCGGCCGGCCTCGCCATGGGTCCCTCGGTCAAGCTGTCGGGCGATGCGCTCGAGTCGTTCTTCCAGCAGAGCCTCTACTCGCGAGGCTCGATGCTGGGCAGCACCGACTGGACGACCGTGTGGATGCGGCAGAGCCTCGTCGACGTCCTGATGTCGTTCGTGCCGCTCATGGCGACCCTCGCCGGGGTCGGGCTGCTCGTCGCCGCCGTGCAGGCGCGGGGGACCCTCACCACCAAGACGCTCGAGGTGAAGTGGGAGCGTCTCGCCCCGCACAAGAACCTGAAGCAGTTCGCCGGCATCAAGCCGTTCGTCGAGCTGCTGAAGGCGCTGCTCAAGGTGACGCTCGTCGGGGTGGTGATCTACCTGGTCCTCGATCGAGCCTGGGGCGAGTTGATCCGCCTCCCGCAGACGTCTCCGGGGAGTCTTCTCGCGCTGCTCGGCTACTACGTCGTGCGCGTGCTGGTCGCCTCGGCCGTCGCGCTCATGGCGCTCGCCGGCGCCGACTACCTCTACCAGGTCTGGCAGCACGAGAAGGAGCTGCGCATGACCCGCGAAGAGGTCAAGAAGGAGCTTCGCGAGACCGAGGGTGACCCGTTCATCAAGGCGCGTCTGCGGCAGCTGGGGCGCTCTCTCGCGCGGATGCGCATGATGCACGAGGTGCCGACCGCCGACGTCGTGGTCACCAACCCGACCCACATCGCAGTCGCGCTCCGCTACGACGTCACGGTGTCGCCCGCCCCGATCGTGGTCGCCATGGGCGCCCGCAAGACGGCCCAGCGCATCAAGAAGATCGCGGCCGAGTCGGGCGTTCCGGTCATCGAAAACAAGCCGCTCGCGCGTGCTCTGTTCAAGACGGCCGACGTCGGTGGACCGGTACCGCCCGCGCTGTACATCGCCGTCGCCGAGGTTCTGGCCTTCGTGATCCGCCACGGCCTCGGACGTGCCCGTAGGGTCGTCGAGGTGCACGCATGAGCACCGAGGCGAAGCGTTCGTTCGGTGCGGCCCCGGAGCTGCTGATCATCGTCGCGGTGATCCTCATCGTCGGGCTCCTGGTGCTGCCGCTGCCCGCGATCATCCTCGACCTGATGCTCACGATCAGCATCGCCACGTCACTCGTGGTTCTGCTCGTGGCGTTGGATACACGCGACGCGCTCGAGTTCAGCGCCTTCCCGACGCTGCTCCTCCTGCTCACGCTGTTCCGACTCGGGCTCAACGTCTCCAGCACGCGTCTCATCCTGGGCGAAGGCGATGCCGGACGAGTGATCGGCGCCTTCGGTGGCTTCGTGGTCGGCGGGAACTACGCGGTCGGGATCGTGATCTTCCTGATTCTCGTCGCGATCAACTTCGTCGTGATCACGAAGGGTGCCGGGCGCGTGGCCGAGGTGGCCGCCCGCTTCACCCTCGACGCGATGCCGGGTCGGCAGATGAGTATCGATGCCGACCTCAATGCGGGTCTGATCGACGACGCCGAAGCCAAGCGACGTCGCGAGGAGATCTCGGCCGAGGCCGACTTCTACGGGTCGATGGACGGTGCCGCGAAATTCGTGCGCGGTGACGCGATCGCCGGGCTGTTGATCACCGGCATCAACATCATCGGTGGCATCGTGATCGGTGTCGCTCAGCGTCGCATGACCTTCGCTCAGGCCGTCGATCAGTACACGGTGCTGACCGTGGGTGACGGCCTGGTCAGTCAGATCCCCGCGCTGATCGTCAGCACCGCAGCCGGTATCATCGTGACCCACGCGGCCGGCGGGACACGGATCGGCGCCGCGCTCACGAAGCAGCTCGGAATCCCGCAGCCCCTCTGGGCCTCGGCGGGGATCCTCTTCGGGTTGGCGCTGGTGCCGGCTCTTCCCGCCCCGCCGTTCCTCCTGCTGTCGGCTGCGTGCGGCGGCGCGGCGTTCCTCATCCAGAATCGCGAAGAGCCGGAGCCGGTCCCGGAGGTGGGTCAGACCACGGGCACCGAGATCGAGCAGCGCGAATCACCGGTGCAGGAGCTGCTGCAGCTCGACCCGGTCGAGCTCGAGGTGGGCTACGGTCTGATCCCGCTCGTCGATCAGGCGCAGGGGGGTGACCTCCTCGAGCGCGTACGCCTGCTGCGCAAGCAAGCGGCCCTCGAACTCGGGCTCCTGATCCCTCCGATCCGCATTCGCGACGACGTCGATCTGGCCCCCGGCGAATACGTGATCCGTGTGCGGGGATCCGAGGTTTCGCGCGGTGAGCTGATGCAGCGTCGTCTGCTCGCCCTCGACACCGGTACGGCCACGGTCCCCGTCGACGGCGTCGAGACCCGGGATCCGAGCTTCGGCCTGCCCGCGCGCTGGATCCCCGAAGGAAACCGCGCCGAGGCGGAGGCCCGTGGCTGGATGGTCGTGGATCCTGGAGCCGTGCTGTCGACGCACCTGATGGAGACGCTGAAGGGCCACGCCGCCGAGCTCCTCGGCCGCCAGGACGTGCAGGAGATGGTCGACACGCTCAAGGAGACCCAGCCGGCGCTCGTCGACGAGGTGGTCCCCGCCCGTGTCTCGCTCAGCCTCGTGCACCGCGTCCTCCAGCGTCTGCTCAAGGAGCGCGTACCGATCCGCGACCTCGTCACGATTCTCGAGGCGATGGCCGACCACGCCGACACGGCGAAGGACCCGGAGTCGCTGACCGAGTACGTGCGGCGGGCCATGGGGCACGTCATCGCCGAGCCCTACACCGATGCCGCGGGGGTTCTGCGCGGCATCACCATCGGGCCGCGTCTCGAGGCGGCCCTGATGGGCTTCTTCAGCCCCCGTGCGCGCACCGGCGACCCGCTGGGGCCGCAGGCGCTGTCGGAGGCCCTTCGGAGCCTCGACACCCTCGCGCGCGACCTGGGATCCGGCGGTCAGCCGATTCCGCTGATCACCCCGCCGTCCCTGCGCGTCGGCGTCCGGCGTCTGCTCGAACCGGTCCTTCCGACGCTCCCCGTGCTTTCCCTGGCCGAGCTCCCCGCTCAGGCCAACCTCACGTCCCTCGCTACGTGGGAACTGAACGATGCGAATTGACACCTTCCGAGCCGACAAGGGGCGCCACGCCCTCGACGAGGTTCGGGCCGTCCTGGGCGACGAAGCCGTCGTGCTCCGCACCCGCAAGGTGGGCCGAGAGGTTCGGGTCCAGGCGACGACCACCGACGAGCTGGAGGCCTTCCAGCGCCGGCTCCGGCCGGCCCCCCTCGTGGGTCCGCGGTTCGGTCGTCCCTTCCGGATCATTGCTCTCGTGGGGCCGACCGGGTCGGGCAAAACCACGACTCTGGCGAAGCTGGCCCTCGGTGAACAGGCGTTCGGCGGCCGCAACGTCGGGGTGATCTCGCTCGATACCTATCGCATCGGAGCCGTCGAGCAGATCCAGACCTACGCCGACCTCGCCGACTTCCCGCTCGAGGTGTTGTCCGACGTGGTCGAGGTCCCTGGCGCCCTCAAGCGTCTCAAGGGCTGCGACACGGTGATCGTCGATACCCCCGGACGTGGGCCGCGCGAGAGCGAAGACGAGATGGCGTGGCGCCGGATCCTCAAGCTTCTGCGCCCCGAAGAGGTACACCTCGTGCTGCCCGCCGGCCTACGTCCCGACGTCGCGGCGGGTCTGCGGCAGTTCTATGCACCGCTTGCGCCCTCGCACTTGCTGATGACGAAGCTCGACGAGGTGCCCTACGAGGAGGGCGTGGCCGAGCTGGCCGATCTCGTGGGACTTCCCACGCGTTGGGTGAGCGATGGACAGGACGTGCCCGGTGATCTCCACGAAGCCGGCACGCGCTTGCTGCGCAGCCTTTCACACGACCGGGGCCCCTGGCTCCCGGCCCGGGCGCACGCGTCGTGAGCCTTCAGGCCATGCAGGTTCGGCGATTCGTCGCGTCGCGCGGCGTGGCTCCCGGTGCGGGCGGTCGACGCGTCGTCGCCGTGGGTTCGGGTCGTGGCGGTTCCGGCACGTCGCTCGTGACCGCTCTGCTGGCCTCTCGTGCGACTCTGCAGCACGGGCGCGTGCTCCTGGTCGATGCCGACCCGCTGGTGGGCACGCAGCACCTCCTCTGGGGGGTGTCGGACGGACCCGGCCTCTGGGCGCTGAAGGGAGGCGCCCGGGATCCGGAGGAACTCCTGGTTCCAATTTCGGCCAGCCTCTCGCTGGTCACGCTGTCGGCGGGGGGTGATGCCCCCACCGAAGCCGAGGCCCGCACACTGCTCCGCCGGGTGGCGGGGCTGTTCGGTGCCTGGGATGTGGTGGTCGTCGACGCGGGTAGTCGCCGGTCGAGTCTTCGCGCCTGCCGAGATCTGGGGGCGAGCGTTCTGCTCGTCGTCGGGCAGGTCGATTCGATCGGTATCGCGACCACACATGCGCTCCTCAAGGCGTCGGCGCTCGATGTGCCGGGGCTGGAGACACCCGTGCTGTTCAACCGCTCGGCCGCCCACGAGGCCGACCGGGCGGCCGATGTACTCGACGACGGGGTGAACCGGTTTCTCGACCGGCCGCTCCGCGTCGCTGGCTCTTTCCCCTCCGACCTCCGCCTCGCAGCGGCGCTGGAACAGGGAGCACGGCTCCCCGGCGCGCTCGCAGAGAGCCCTCTCCTGGGCCTGGCGGACGGTGTCCTGAACCAACTTCTGGCCACGGTGGCAGACCGATGAAGGATCAAGCCGAGCTTTGGCAGCGGATGAAGGCAGACGACCCGATCGCGCGGGAGACGCTGCTGGAATCCCACATGGGACTGGTGCGGCACGTCGCACTCAAACTCGCCCGAACCGCAGGCCCCGGGGTCGATGTCGACGACCTCGTGAGCGCCGGTTCGATCGGACTCATCCAGGCCGTCGAGGCGTACGAGCCCTCGCGGGGGCACGCGTTCAGCACCTTCGCGGTCATGCGCATCCGAGGCGCCATCCTCGACGAGCTGCGACGCTGGGACCCCGCCTCGCGCTCTGTCCGCAAGAAACAGCGGGCCCTCCAGAAGTCCGAGGCCGCGCTTCGGCAGTCGCTTCAGCGTGAGCCGACGGCCGTCGAAATCGCCGAGGACCTCGAGCTCGAGGTGACCGACCTTCATCGCTGGAACGACGCGGTGGCGCGAACCAACGTGGTATCGCTCCACGAGCCTCGGACCGACGACGGCGTCGACACGCGAATCGACGTCGTGGCGGGCGAGACGGGCGACGAGATCGAGCGGCGGGTGAACCACTCCGAGGAGGTCGAACTCCTGAAGGGGTGCCTCTCGCGGCTGAAGGAGCGCGAGCGGCAGGTGGTCTCGCTCTATTACTTCGAGGGCCTCCGACTCGCCGGTATCGCCGAGATTCTCGGCGTCACCGAATCGCGCGTGTCGCAGATTCGGCATGCGGCGATGGACACCCTCCGCTCGATGCTGTCCCTCCACGGGGTGGAGGCACCATGAGCGCCTTCTCCAGTCTGGCCGTTCGGGGGCCGCGCGCCTTCGCGGGGGTCGGTCTGCTCGGCCTCCTGCTCGTCGCCAGCCCGGCTTCGTCGCAAGATCGAACCGCCGCCCAGGCAGACCTGGTACGCCAGGTCCTTGCGGCTCCCGACGACGGTGACGCGTGGTCGGCCCTCGAGAGCGAGGCGACCGCATCGGCCGACGGTCCCTTCATGCTCCGCGGCGTCGCACTGCGGCCCGACGATGGCGTCCTGGCGCTCGAACTCGGTGGCTACGGTCTGCCCACCCTCGAGCAGTCGATGAAGGCCGGTCGTCGTACCCGCGTGGTGATAACGCTCCCCGGTGCTCGATCCGCCCTCGCCCACGGTACGCAGATCGCTTCAGCCGCCGGCTTCGAGGGCGTACGCGTGCGTCACGCTCCTTTCGGGGTCGAGGTCGAGGCGAGCCTTCCCGAGGGGATGGCGGCCGTGCTCGACGAGACGAGCGAGGGCATCGAGGTCCGCTCCCTTCCCGGCGCGGTGCAACCGCTCTCGGCCCCGGCGTCCCGGGCCGCCGACGACGCACTCGCAGTCTTGAGGGCGGTCGGCCAGACCTGGCTCGTCTCACTCCGACAGGGGCGGCCCCTCGCGGTCTTCCCGGTGGTCGGAATGGCGGCGTTGATCCTGCTCCTCGGGAGCGTCCTCCTGGTGCGGCGCCGCGCGCACCCGCGCTCCTGGCAGACGGCAGCGGACGCCCAGCGGCTCGCGGAGCGGCTGCTGTCGGGGGCCTCGTGACCGGTCTGCGGTTCCACGCGACCCGGCGGTCCGATCCGGCCGCCCGGCAGCGGCTGCCGGGGTGGTCGGCTCCCGTACCGCGCCCCGAGCACCGATCCCGAGGCCTCCGGCCGAATATGCGCATGGTTGAGCGACATCGTCGGGGCCTTCGATGTGGCACGCGCGTTGCTCGTCCGTTCCACCGCGCGCGCACGACGTCCCCGTCATGGGAGGGTACACGATGAGTGGAGGTCCAGAGAGCCTCCGCGCCGCCGGCCAGGCCCTTGGGTATTGGCAGCGGCGCGCCGAGGTCGTCACCCACAATCTCGCCAACGCCGAGACCGCGGGATTCCGCGGACAGCGGGTGTTCACACAGATGATGGCCGACGGGGTCCCGCGTGTGGGCACCCGCACGGACCCCCGCGCTGGCGCGCTCCGGCAGACGGGCGCTCCGCTCGACCTTGCTCTGCGTGGCGACGGCTACTTCGTCGTGCGATCCGGGGACCAGGAGAGTCTGGTGCGAACCGGGAGTTTCACACTCGACCCCGAGGGCCGCGTCGTCGACGCCCAGGGGCGCGAACTGATGGGCGAGGCGGGCCCGATGATCCTTCCCGAAGGGCCCGTCGAGATCGACGCCCAGGGGCGGGTCATGGTGGCCGGTGTCGACGTGGGGCGTCTGCGCATGGAGATGCCCGATCCCGCGGCCCCTCCGGTCGATCCCGGGCGCGGAGGCCGGGCGGACCTGAGGTCCGTCGGGTCCGACGTACCGCTCGAAGCTCGGACGGTCCGGCAGGGCTTCCTCGAAGACAGCAACGTCCAACCTCTCGAGTCGATGGTCGAGCTGGGCATCGTGCAACGCTCCTTCGACTCCGTGCAAAACAGCCTTCGTGTCCTCGACCAGGTCCTGGACACCGCCGTCAATCGATTGGGACGCGTGGGCTGACGCGCCCGCCGCCGTATCTCGCTAGCTGAGGACACTGAACCATGGATCCGTCACTTCGCACCGCAGCCACCGGCATGATGGCGCAGCAGACCCGGGTCGAGGTCATTTCCAACAACCTGGCCAACGTCAACACGCCTGGCTTCAAGCGCTCTCGCGCACACTTCGAAGACCTCCTCTACCAGACCGTGCAGGGGCAGACCACGCTCGGCGCCGGAGAGGCCGAAACGCTACCGGCGGTACAGATCGGTCGCGGCACGCGGCTCTCGGCGATTCAACGCATCGAGCTGCAGGGGTCGCTCGAGATCACGGGGCGTCCCCTCGACTTCGGGATCGAAGGCGAGGGCTACTTCCAGGTACGTCGGGCCGACGGTCAGCTGGCCTACACGCGCGACGGGAGCTTCAGCGTCTCGGACCAGGGCCAGCTCGTGACGTCCAGCGGATACGCCCTCGTACCCGACATCACGGTCCCCCAGGGCTCCACGGAGATCGGGGTCTCCCGCACCGGGATCGTCACGGCGCTCGTCGCCGGCTCCGAAGACCCGATCGAACTCGGTCGCCTCGAGCTTGCGCGTTTTCCCAATCCCCCGGGACTGCTCGCGCTGGGTGAGAATCTCTTCGCCGAGACGCAGGCGTCCGGTGACCCGATTCTCGGGGTGCCCCAGGAGGATGGTGTGGGGCGCGTCGTCCAGGGCACCCTCGAGGGAAGCAACGTCGAGGTCGTTCAGGAGATGGTCGAGATGATCGCGGCGCTGAGGGCCTACGAGATCAACTCCAAGGCCGTGCAGACCAGCGAGCAGATGGCCGACACCACCAACAGCATGGTCCGCTGATCATGAATCGTATGTCTGCCCGCGCGGGCGTTTGGGCGACCGCTCTGAGCGTGTTCGTCGTCGCCCCGGTGACCGGCCAGTCCCGAGCGCCGGCACCGGCCGAGTTCGCGTCCCTGCCCGGAGCCCCGGCACCCGAGGTCGCGGTCGCCGATTGGCTCCCCGCTGAGATCGCTCGGCGCTGGTCCGTCGCCGCATCGCGCATCGAGGTCGACTGGGGTGACACCCCGGCTCGCCTGATCGCACGGGGGTCGCGCGGCGCGACTCTGTCGGGTGGAGCGACCGACGGCTGGGTGCTGACCCTGCCCGCCGATGGAGCCGACGCCGCGCGTCGCCTGCTCGTGCGTGTGGGGGTCCAGAGCCCGATGCCGGTTGCGGCCCACGAGATCGACCGCGGGTCGATGATCGGCGACGACGATGTGCGATGGACGTCGCAGACGGTGTGGGGTCCTCCGACCCCGGCTGCCGACGATCCCGTCGGGATGCAGGCGCAACGTCGCGTGTCGACCGGGGCTCCGCTCCTGGCGCCGACCGTGCTTCCCGGCCCCTGGGTCCGATCCCGGGATCCCGTCGAAGTGATGTTCGAGAAAGGCCGGGTCACCATCGCGCTCCGGGGCACCGCCCTGGCCGACGGGCGACCCGGTGAACGTGTCCACGTGAGATTGGAAGACGGGCGTCGAATCCAGGGCCGTGCGATTGCACCGGGCCGGGTGGCGCTCGATCCCGGAGGAGATCGATGAAGACCCGAGTGCTGCTCCCCTCGACGTCGTGGAGCTATGCGGCGGCCCTCCTGGCTGTGGTCGGGGCTCCCGTCGCGGTCACCGCCCAGGCCGACCCGGCCGCGACGCCTCCACCCGCGGCGCCTGCCGCCGCCCAGCAGCCGCAGCAGCCGGCTCCCGTGGTCCTATCGACGGCCGGTGGCTTCGGATGGCTGACCGACGCCCGGCTCTATCAGGTGGGCGACGTCATCACCATCCTCGTCGACGAATTCACGGCAGCGTCGGCCGACCGCTCTACCGTAGCGACCGAGGAGCGCTCGAGTGATCTCGGCCTCACGGGTCGCGTAGCCGGTGGGTCGTCGGGCTTCGGTCAGGACGGCCGGTTGGCGACCGGGATCGCGGGAGACAGCTACCGCCGCGGTCGCGATACGCGCCAGGATCGGCTGAACTCCGAGATCACGGCGCGAGTGGTCGAGGTCAACCCCGACGGATCGCTCCGGCTCGAGGGTCGCAAGCGGCTGGTCATCGACAAGCACGAGCAGGAGGTCGTGGTGACGGGGTGGATCCGTCCCGACGACGTGGCTCCGGGCAATACCATCGAGTCGTGGCGTATGGCCGATGCCGAGATCCTGTACTCGACCAACGGCGAACTCGGGAAGCCGAACAAGAGCATCCTCATGAAGCTCCTCGGCTTCATCTGGCCATGATGATGCGCACGCTGTCGTTGGCGCTGGTGCTGCTCGGACTTCTGCCCCTGCAGGTGTCGGGACAGATCACCACGCGCATCAAGGACCTCACCGTGATCGAGGGCGACGTCCCCGTTCGCCTCGTGGGGTACGGGTTGGTCGTGGGTCTCGACGGTACGGGAGACCGCGCGATCGGCACCTCGATCGGGGGCGGTGCGACCGTGCGGTCGGTGGCCAACCTGCTTCGCAACCTCGGGGTCGACGTGCCGGAGAATGTGATCCGGACGCGAAACGCCGCCGCCGTGCTCGTCACGGCCGAGGTGTCGTCCTACCTGAGGCGCGGCAACCGCTTCGACGTCTCCGTGGCGTCTCTCGGCGACGCGACGTCGCTTCGCGGCGGCCAGCTGTGGGTGACGCCGCTCGTCGGTGAACTCCAGGGGCGGCCCATCGCCACCGCGCAGGGTTCGGTCGTGCTCAGCCAGGGCAACATCGACGGCGCCCGGGTGGTCGAAAACTCGGGGCTCCTTCCCCAGGGCGGTGTCGCGGTGGCCGACCTCGCATCGTTCGGGCTCGCCAACGTGAGCCGGCTCGTCCTGAACCGACCCGACTTGACCACGGCCCAGCGGATCGCCGAGACGATCAGCGCGACGCTGGGTGATGGGGCCGCGCAGGTCGAAGATCCGGGATCGGTGGGCGTGCAGCTGCCGGCGGACCAGGATCCGGCCACCGTACTCGCGCAGTTGGGCGAACTCGAAGTCACTCCGGATGCCGCCGCCCAGGTGGTGATCGACGCGAGAGACGGAACGGTGGCCGCGGGTGGACCGCTTCAGGTCGGGCCCGGGGTCGTCAGTCACGGATACCTCACCCTCAGCGTCGGCTCCGAAAACCAGAACCCGCCCGCAGAGGGGTCGGTTCGAATGGATCCGGGTGTCAGTGTGCAGGATGTGGCCGAGGCTCTGCATGCGGTGGGAGCCACACCGGAATCCATCGCTGCGGTGTTCGAGTCGCTGAATCGAGTCGGGGCGTTGCGGGCGCAGGTCGTCGTCCGATGAACGTGTCCGGCCCGAGCGGTCCCGACCCGATCCTCGGTGCACTCCGGATCCTGCGCCGGGCCGAGCCGGGCATGGCACGCCCCACGGGCGTCGATGGGCTGCATCGCGCAGCGCCCGACGCCGGACTCGAGTCCGGGGTCGATCCTCGACTCCGCGAGGCGACCGTCGCCCTCGAGGGGGTCTTCGCCCGTGAACTCGTGAAGGCGCTGCGCGGCACGGTGCCCGAGGGGGGATCCCCCGACGCGCCTGGCGGGCAACTCTACACCTCGCTCTTCGACGATCACCTCGCCGAGGTTCTCGCGGGAGACGACGGTCTCGGGCTCTCGGCGGCGATGCTCAAGCAGCTGATTGGAGCTGCCGATCCTGCTCCCGGAGGGTCGTGATGACGACATCCACGACCGCACCCGAGCTTGGAGCCCATGTGGACACGGAGCGTCTCGCAGAAGCGTTGGTCGAGGAGGAGCGACTTCTGGTCGAACTCGCCTCGATCTTTCGCCGCCAGCGTGATGCGCTCGTGCGTTCGGATCCGGAAGCCGTCGACGAGTCCGTCTTCGCCGCGAGCCGGATCGCCGGAACGCTGGGCGAGGCGCGCCGTCGCCGGAGGATCCTTCTCGGGGTCGTGGCCGGATGGGAGGACGCCGACCTTCGCGACCTCGACGATCTGCTCGGGGAGCGTATGTCGATGGAGCTCATCGAAGCCCGCGGCGCACTGCAGGCCACGGCGGCCGACCTGCGTCGCGAGGTGGAGCTGAATCGCACGATCCTGCGCAGACTGATGGACGACAACCGGACGCATCTGGCCACGCTCCTCGGGGGCGATGGGAGCGCGTCGGGGTACTCCGCCGCCGCTCCGCGCCGGCTCCTCGATCGGGAGATCTGAGTCATGCCGAGTTCACTCTTCGGAATCCTGAACATCGCCCGTTCCGGCATGGCGGCTCAGCAGCTCTCGCTCGAAGTCGCCAGCCACAACCTCGCGAACGCCTCCACCGAGGGGTATTCCCGTCAGCGGGTCGAACTCGCCGCCCGGCGCCCCCTCTTCATGCCCGAGGGCATGTTGGGGACCGGCGTCGAGGTGACCGACATCTCGCGCAGCCGCGATCTGCTTCTCGACCGCCAGGTACGATCGTCGACCAGCGATCTGATGGGTGATCAGGCGCGACTCGGGTTGCTGTCGAGCGTCGAGTCTCTGCTCGACGAACCGGGTGGGTCGGGCTTCGGGACCACGCTCGACGCGTTCTACTCCGCCTGGTCGGATCTGGCCAACGACCCGACGGGCGTGGGCACGCGAGCCGCTCTGGTCGAGCGGGGCCGTCAGGTGGCCGAGCACCTCAACCGGCTCGGAGGCGGCCTCGACACGCTCCGCACGACGGCGGCCAATCAATTGGGCGGTGACGTCACGCAGGCGAACCAGCTCCTGGGTGAGGTGGCGCGGTTGAATCGCGAAATCACGGCGGCCCAGGCCACCGGCAACTCGGCGCCCGATCTGGGCGACCAACGCGACCGAGCGCTGGATCAGCTCTCCCGGATTCTCGATATCGAGATCCACCCCCAGGCGACCGGTGCCCTGAACGTCACGGTGGGGGGGATCTCCGTCGTAGGCGAGGCGACGGCGCAAACGTTGACGTTGGTCGGGGGAGCCGGCAGCTGGAGTATCGAGACGAGCGGTGGCTCCACGCTCGGCATGCCGGGGGCCACGGCTGGGGCGGCCCTGCAGGTGTTGATGAGCGACGAACCCGCGTTCCGCAGCGCGCTCGACGACCTGGCGCGGGGGATCGCGGAGTCGGTGAACGCGATTCACACCACGGGCACCAACCCCAACGGGACCACCGGGATCGACTTCTTCGACGTATCGGGTGGTCTGGCCAACCTGACGGCGAGCACCATCTCGCTCGACGCCCAGATCCTCGCGGATTCCTCGAACGTGTCGGCCGGTACCCCCGACGGCGGCGGCGCCTATCAGCCCGGTGCCAACGACGTCGCCCTCGCCCTCGCGGGGCTGCGGACGACCGGCTCGCCGGGGTATCTCAATGGCTCCACGGCCGGAGACGCCTACCGCGGACTGGTGACCCAGGTGGGGCTGGCGGTGAGCGGCGCTGCGACCAATGTTGCGGCCGGAGAGTCTCTCCAGATGGCTGCAATGGAGCGTCGGGAGAGCCTCGTCGGGGTGTCTACGGATGAGGAGTTGGTGAAGGTGATCCAGTACCAGGCTGCCTACGCCGCCAGCGCTCGCATCGTGAACGTCGTCGACGAGATGCTTCAGACGTTGCTCAGCATCGCCTGATGCTCATCCTGTCCCGCCGAGCCGGGGAGGCGATCCGGATCGGCGGCGACATCCGCCTGGTCGTGATCGCGACCGACTCCGGGGGCGTGCGCATCGGCATCGAAGCCCCCTCCGATGTATCGATTCTGCGCGAGGAGCTCCTTCTCGAGGTGGAGTCCGAAAACATCCGGGCTCAGGCCGAGCATACGGGACCGTTGCGCGACCTCATGGGCGGCGATGGCGGTGCGGCTGGCGCCGAGTCGTCGGAGGCCGAGGACTCCTGATTCCGCGGCGCCGAGGCCCCCTCCCCTAGTGTAGTCGAGGTAGTTCGAGCCAGGGAGCGCCCGTGTCGGGGTCGGCGCCGACGTTCGCCCCCGCCTCGGTGGCCTCGGTCGCCAGCGGGGTCGTGCTACCGCGACGCCCGACGCCCGTCGGACCGAATCGAACGGTCGCGGTGTGTGCTCCCACCTCGACGTCGACCTCGATCGTGGGAGGCGCGTCGCCCCCGACCGCCGCGTCGACGGCGAGGAGGAGAAGGCGCAGCCCGGAGGCTGGATCGACCCGCACGGCCGGAAGGTCGTCCGGGCGGCGGATTTCGATGCTCGAGCGGGTGAACCGAGGGTGCTGCCGCACCACGGTCGACCACAGGTCGAAGAGGTCCGCGAGGCTGGATGGCGTCGTGGTGCGCTCGTCGTCGCGCACCATGCTGCGCAGTTCTCGCAGCAGCATCTCGATTCGCTCGAGGCAGTCGCGCAGGTGCTGTCCCGGTCCCTCCGCGTCGATGCGGGGGCCCAGCAGGTACACGAATCCCATGGCACTCGCGAGCTGACCGTTGAGGTCGTGGCAGTAGCCCGCGAGGACCTGTTCCGTGGCCGGAAGACGGGTCGGAGCGGAGCCCGATTCGGTGCCGATCGGGCGTCCGCTTTCGGGGGAATCGCCAGGGGTCACGCGGGCTCCAGTTCTGTTGGGTTTCGTCGATACTCGGTGCGAGGCCCGACGTGGGGCAACCACACCTCGATCAAAGTGGTCCGATCGCCGTGTTCGTCATAGTAGGAATGATCTTCGTCTTCGGCAGCATTGCCGTGGGGTACACCATGCATGGTGGTAACCTCATGGTGCTGATGCAGATCTCGGAGTTCATCATCATCGGGGGAGCCGGGATGGGCGCTCTCGTCGTGGCGAACCCCCCCCACGTGGTGAAGGAGATCTTCCGCGAAATGGCGGGGCTCTTGAAGCCCGTACCCTACCGTCGCCAGGAATACCAAGAACTCCTCCAGGTGCTCTACCAGCTGTTCTACACGGCCCGGCGCGACGGCCTGATCGGGATCGAAGACCACATCGAAGATCCCGACTCGAGCGACCTCTTCAATCAATTTCCCGCGTTTCGCGCCCACACGGCGGCTGTACGATTTCTCGCGGACACGTTGAAGGTCCTGCTCACCGGGGCTGTCGAAGATCATCATCTTCAGGAGATCCTCGACCTCGACATCGAGCAATATCACGACGAGCGCATGGAGATTCCCCACGCCGTCGCGACGATCGCCGACGCCATGCCCGGGTTCGGGATCGTGGCCGCGGTGCTGGGTGTGATCATCACGATGGGCAAGATCGGCGGCGAGCCCGCAGTGATCGGTGAGAGTGTCGCCGCCGCCCTCGTCGGGACCTTCGTGGGGGTGCTCCTCGCCTACGGCGTGGTGGGCCCCATCGCGACGTCGATGGAGCAGCGGATCAAAGCCGAGCACGTGTACATGCTCTGCATCCGCACGGCACTGCTGTCGTTCGCGCGCGGCGACTCTCCGTTGACCTCGGTCGAATTCGCCCGGCGCTCGATCCACCCCGAGGAAAGGCCGTCGTTCGAAGAGGTCGAAGAGATGACCCGACAGAAGGCGGCCTGATGTCGGGCCTCAAGGTGACGCCGAAGATCATCGTCGTCCGCCCCCGCAAGAAGAAGTCGTCGGGGCACCACGGTGGGTCGTGGAAGGTGGCCTACGCAGACTTCGTGACCGCGATGATGGCCTTCTTCATGGTCATGTGGATCGTGAGCATGGACGAGGGCGTGAAAGACGTCGTCGAGGGCTACTTCAACAACCCCATCGGCTTCCGCCGCGGATACGCAACCGGCAACAGCCCGATGTTCGAGGGCAGCGCAGCCACCAACAAGACGCCCGCGCCCGTGGCGACCCCGCAGCGCGCCGCCGAGCAGCAGCGCCTCAACGAGGCCGCGCAGGAGATCCGGCAGGGAGTCGAGACGCTCGGCCTGCAGGGCGTGGAGGCCGAAATCGCGGTGTCGGTCACCGCCGAAGGCCTCCGGGTCGAGATGGCCGAGGGCGCCGAGGGCGAGACGTTCTTTTCGTTCGGTTCGGCCCGTCCCGAACAGGCGCTCGACCGGGTGCTTTCGGTCGTGGCCCAGTCGCTCGGCGAGATGCCCAACACGGTGGTCATCGAGGGGCACACCGATGCCGCACCGTATCCGCGTGCCGACTACACCAATTGGGAACTGTCGGTGGATCGGGCCAACACGGCGCGTCGCATGTTGGTTGAGCGAGGGCTGGCCGAGTCGCGCGTGCTCGAGGTGCGCGGGTACGCCGATCGACGCCTGCGGTACCCCGACGAGCCCCGAAATCCGGGGAACCGGAGGGTCACCCTCTTCGTCGCCAGCGCCGTCGATACACCGACCGCGCCGATCGAAGGCACGGAGACGGGCGGTGAGCCGTCCGACCCCTCGGAGGCTTCCTCCGCCGGGGCTCCCTCGGGCGGCTGAAGTCCCGCTCAGGCGGTTGAGTTACTCTCGGCCGCCATCCGCTCCACCCGCGCCACCAGTTCGGCGAAGTCGAAGGGCTTGGCGAGCACCTCGGGGTGATCGGCCAGCTCTCCCAGGGCGTAGACGTCGCCCGTGAGGAGTAGCGCGCCCCCGGCGGGCTCTCCGGAGGCCCGGCAGTCCGCCCAGAACGTGGTCCCGCCGCGAGGCATGCCGGCGTCGATCAGCGCCACGTCGAACTCCCCGTCATCCAGAATTTCCCGGGCGATATCGGTGGTTTCGGCGACCCGCACGAGGTGCCCCCGACGCTGGAAGGCCATGGTCAGAACGAGCCTCATCGAGGGGTCGTCATCGGCCACGAGGATGTGCAACGGGCGGGGTTCACCGGTCATGCGTGGGGCAGCCTAAAGGTTTGTGGGGAGGGCCCGACACTACTTCTCAGAGGTTGGAGGACCAACCCAGTACAGGGGCAAGGAAGCCCCGACACACCATCCAAGGAAGGAGTATCACCACCATGCGCATCAACACCAACGTCGCCTCGATCAACGCTCAGCGCTCGCTGGGCATGGCGAACATGTCGGTGAACCGTTCGATCGGTCGCCTCTCGTCGGGCTTCCGGATCAACCGCGCGGCCGACGACGCCGCCGGTCTCGGTATCGCCAATCAGCTTCGCGCCGACCTTCGCGCGCTCAAGCAGGCGTCGCGCAACGCCGAGCAGTCGAACGCTCTGCTGCAGATCGCCGAGGGTGGCGCGCAGCAGATCCAGGGAATCCTGGAGCGGATGAAGGAGCTCGCAACGCAGTCCGTGTCGGACAACGTCGACGCGAACGGCCGGAACCGGATCCAGACGGAGTACTCGGAGCTGCTGCTCGAGATCGATCGTATCGCCGACTCGACCAAGTACCAGGGCAACGCGCTCCTCGATGGCTCGTTCGGCGCCACGGTCGACACCAACGTCGCCAACAGCACCGTTCTCGCCGCCGCGCAGAACATCTTCTCGGCCACAATCAGCGGTGTCGGAGCCGGTACGGTCGCGTTCACGCGTCCCTCGGCGACCACCATCACCGCGACGTTCGGTGGCCTGGCCCAGACCGTCGACCTGACCGGCTTCTCGGCTGGTGGGGCGATTCAGTTCGACGCCATCGGCGTCACCCTGCAGACCACGGCCGCGTTCACCACGGCGACCGACGGTGTCGGCAACCTGGTAGTGACGGGCAACACGGCGGAGTTCGTGGTTGGTGCGTCGGGCGTGCTCGCCGACGACAAGATCACGATGTCGGGCGTCAACCTGACGACCGCGGCGACCGGCCTCAACCTGGTCGGATCGAGCCTCGCTACCGACACGAACGCCGAGACGGCGCTCTCGTCGATCGACGCCGCGATTACCGTGGTGTCGGACGCCTTCTCGCAGATCGGCGCCAAGCAGAACCGGCTCGACTACGCGAGTGCGAACGTCAACACCGCCATCGAGAACTTCTCGGCGGCCGAGTCCGTGATCCGTGACGCCGACATGGCGGCCGAGATGGCGGAGCTCACGCAGAACCAGATCCTCCAGCAGGCCGGTGTCTCGGTGCTCGCTCAGGCGAACCAGAGCCCCCAGCTGGTGCTGCGTCTCCTCCAGTAGTCTCGATGAGGGACGCGAAGCAGTAACGCGGGTTCGCCCGGGGCCGGGATTCCGGTCCCGGGCTTCCGCGCACGCATGGTGACAAGGAGCTTCACATGGAATCATCGATCAGCGGATTGGCCAGCGGGATCCAGTGGGCCGACCTCATCGACGACATCATTTCAGTCGAACGCCGCCCCGTGGCGCGGCTCGAGGCCGAGATCGAGGCTCAGCAGGTCAAGACGGACGCCTGGGATACCGTGCGTTCGCTTCTCCAGGGTCTCAACTCGGCGACGACGGCGCTGTCGGCCTCGACGGCCAACGCCCTCGATGCGTTCCAGGTCAACCTCTCGGGGTTTCCGACGGCGGGTGGTAGCCCCCTGCAGGCCTTCGTGTCTTCGGACGCCTCTCCCGGGAACCACACGGTGCGGGTCCTCGCCCGTGCCGAGAGTGAGATGGTGGGGGGGGCGCTTCAGGCGTCCCGCTCGGATGCCCTCGGTCTGTCCGGCGAATTCCTGGTCAACGACCGCGCCGTGGTCGTCGAGGCCACGGACTCGCTCGACGATATCGCTGGGAAGATCAATGCGGTCGATACCGGGGCGTCCCGCTCAGGCGTCGGTGCGACCGTGGCCTCGGTCGACGGTGCGTCCCGGCTGTTGCTCTCGGCGTCCGAGACCGGCGAAAACGGGATCCGCCTGGCCGACCCCGACGGCGTACTCCAGACGCTCGGCCTCGTCGACGATACGACCTCGCTCACCAATCGCACGGCCAGTGGTTTTGCGACTTCGACCTTCGCCGACGATACGACGGCCGTCGCGTCGCTTCGAGGGTTGAGCAGCGGCGGGGTCGGGACGATTCAGCTGAGCCAGGGGCCGGGTCAGTTTTCCGTCGTTCTCGACCTCACCTCGATGAGCCTTTCCGACGTTGCCGCCGAGATCAATGCCGCCGCTGGGGTGGCGGGCAGTGGCGTGACGGCCAACATCGAGACCAGCCCGGACGGGTCCGTTCGGCTCGTGTTGTCGGGTACGGCCAGCTATGTCGACACCGCCGGCGTGCTCGAGGTGCTCGGGGCCCTGGAAGGGGGTCGCTCCGCGGTAGCCCAACGCATCGAAGGCGGCGTTCTCGCCACCGACGGTACCGGGACGCCGGCCACGGCCGCGACCTCGCTCTCGGCGCTCTTCACGGGGGGGGCCGCGGCCGGCATCACGGCCGGGGACACCCTCACCTTCGAGGGGACCCGCGGCGACGGTACGACGTTTTCGTTCGTCCACACGATCTCCGGTGGCGACACGCTACAGACGATTCTGGACCGCCTGAACGGCGCCGAGGGATACGACGGTTCGGCCACGGCCTCGATCTCGGCCACCGGGACGCTGACCGTCACGGACGGGTCGTCGGGAGCGTCGCTCCTCGACCTGTCCATGTTTGCCGGCAACGAGGGAGGTGGGACCTTCGATCCCGGGGCCTTCACGGTGGCCGAGGAGGGTCGCCGTCGCGAGATCGTGGCGGGCTCCAACGCCCTGCTCGAAGTCAACGGCACGTTTCTTGAGCGATCGTCCAACACGGTGACCGACGCGATCCAGGGCGTCACGCTCAACCTCACCAGTGAGGATCCTGGGACGGAAGTCGATCTTACGATCACCCGCGACGTGTCGGCAGCGGCCGAGGCGATCACGGCCTTGGTCACGGCGTACAACGAGTTCTCGCAGTTCGTCGACCTGGGACTGGGCGTGACGGGTAACGCACGACCCTCGCTTGCGGGCGACGCGGTGCTTCGGAACATGCGCAGCACCCTTCAGCAGTCGATGCAGTCCCAGATCCTTCAGAGCCTCGGTGGCGGGTACGCCCGTCTGGGTGACATCGGGATCGAGATCGAGAAGGACCGCACGTTTTCGGTCGACAGCGCCGTGCTGACCGCGGCGCTGGAGGACGACTTCGCCGGCGTATCGAACGTACTGCGTGGGCAGGGCTTCGCGTCGACCTCGGCGATCTCGTTCGTCGGGGCGACCAGCGCTACCCAGCAGGGCGAATACGCCGTCGAAGTCACCGCTGTGGGTACTGCCGCCTCGCTGACCTCGGTCGGCGCCCTGGCCACCTACGTCGACGACGGGGTGGCCGACCTGCTGTCGCTCACGGACCTGTCATCGAACCGAGCGTATGAAATCTCGCTGGGCAATGGTGACACGCTTCAGGAGATCGTAGACCGTCTGAATGCCGAGCTCGCGACCGCGCAGGCACGGGAGCTCGCGGCATCGCGCGTCGTCTACAGCGACGCCGGCGCAACGGCCGCGGCCGACGAAAACACCCTGCTCTCGGACCTGTTCTACGGCGACGGTAGCGGGGCGGGCTTCGAGGCCGGGACCGTGGTGAACTTCAGTGGGACGGCCGGGAACGGCGTGTCGTTTCTTCGAAACTTCACGGTGACCGATCCTTCGACCCAGACGTTGGGCGACCTCCGCGACTCGCTGTCGGGCGCCCTGCTCGGTACGGCCGAAGTGACCGTCGAGAACGGCGCTCTGAGCGTTCGATCCACCACACCCGGAACGTCGCTCCTCTCGGTCACCGTGGGGTCGGATATCGACGGAAACAGCTCGTTCCTCGGCACCATGGACGTCGAGGTCGAAGGGCGGAACGCATCGGCCCTCGTAGCCGAGGTTGTGGGGAGCGAGATCGACATCCGCTCACCGGTCGAGGGCGAGGCCTATGGCTTCACGCTGGGCTTCACGGCCGGCGGCGCCGACGGTACGGGCGGCCTCGGGCTCGCTGCGGGCACCTATCAGGGGACCGACGTGGTCGGAACCATCGGTGGGGAGCCGGCGACGGGTGTGGGCGCCATCCTGACGGGAGCGGCGGGGAGCGCGGCCGAGGGTCTATCGGTCGGCACCGCGGGTGCCGGTCTCGGCGCCCTGGGAAGCGTCACCTACAACCGCGGCGTCGCCGCCTCGATGGAGGCCGTCCTCGAACGCCTCCTCGGAACCGACCCGGGCTCGGTCACCTCGATCCAGGAGGGATTGGACCGTACGGTCACTCGCCTCGAGGATCGCGTCGATCAGTGGGAGGGGCGTCTGGAGATCCGCCGCGACCAGCTGATTCGCCAATTCACCGCGCTCGAAGAGGCGCTGGCCCGGGCGCAGTCCCAGTCGGCGTGGCTGAGCGCTCAGTTCGCGTCACTCAACGGTACCAACCAGAGCAACGGCTGATGCAGGAAACCCGGAGGAATTCGTGATGCGCGGTGCGTCGGTCTACCAGAACAATCGCGTCGTGGGCGCACGGCCGGAGAATCTGGTCGTGATGCTCTATGAGCGGCTGCTCGCCGATCTGCGCGCCGCCGCGGTGGCGATCGACGATCGAAACTACGAGCGGAAGGCCGAGCGGCTGCAGCACGCTCTCGACATCATCTTCGAACTGATGGCGACCCTCGACGCCGAAGCGGGAGGCGACCTGGCCGCACGGCTCAGGAGCCTCTACACCTTCTTCATCTCGGAGATCAACGACGTGAGTCGCACGCTCGACACGGCGAGGCTCCACCGGGTGATCGATCTGGTCGACGGGCTCTATGACTCATGGCGCCAGGTGGGCGACCTCACCGACGATCCTTCCTCCCCCGCAGCCCCCCTCGGTACGGTCCAATGATCGGCCCCGGCGGTGTGCGGCCGGTGTCGTCGGTCACGGGACCGTCGGCGTCCGCATGGCTGCAGCGCCGCCGGGAAGGGCTGGAGGCCCAGCATCGGGCGCTCGACGAGGGTCGCCTCGACGATCTGGTCGACCTCATCGACGGCGATGAGCAGAACGATGGCGGTTTCGAGCGGGAGGGCGACGCCGACGAGAGCGGAGACGAGGCGCGTCTCGCACGGGAAGTCGAGGTTCTCGCAGCCGAACTCGAAGAAAGAATCGCCCGTGTTCGTGCCGAGACTCTCGAAGAACTGCACCAGCTGGATCGTCGTATGGAAGGGGCCCGATTCGGCTCGTCCGGTCCCGGCAGGAGTGGTGGGCGGAGGGGCGGGCAGTTCAACGGATATCTCTAAAGCTCCTCTCCGCGCGGCCCGATACTCAACAGCAAGATTCGATTCGCGTAAGAAGCAAGCTGGAGAAGAGAGATGTACGTCAACGGAGTCGGTCCGCACGGACCACCCGGACCCGAAGGAGCTTCGGGGCCGAGGCCGATCGACGGACTAGAGGGGGGAGTCGGAGGGGTGCAGGACGCATCCCTCCGTGACCGGGAGGACCGCGTCGAGATCTCCGACCGCGGACGTGCCATGTCGGAGGCCGATCAGGCCGGTTTGGGCCCCGAGCAAATCGCCCGTCTTCGCGGGCGAGTCGATGCGGGCTTCTACGACCGTTCCGACGTCATGACGGAAACCGCTCGCCGCATCGCTCGATCAGGCGATCTCTGAGGCGACCGTGATTCAGCGATCCCCTCTTTCGAACGACTTGCTCCTGGAGTCTGACGACGCCCTCAGAACCGTCGTCGGGCTCCTCGACGATGTGGCCCCGGTACGCCAGGGCCCGTCGTCGTCTCCGCTCGACCTCCACCTGGCGCTCGCAATCCTGGATCGCATCTATGAGATGGAGGGAGACAGCGCCTCGCACGTCGCCGACGCCCGTCGGGCGCTCGAGGCGGAGTACGATCGTTTCGCCGACTCGGTCGACGCCGTAGTCCCATGACCTCGAAGCCGGGTCGTCTGGGGGTATTCCCCCTGGATCCGGGCCGGCTGTCGAGCGCGGGGGCCCACCCGGTGATTCCCGCCTCCCTCAGCATCGTCGAGTTGGCGCCCGTGGTGATATGGGCGACCAACGCCTCGGGTGCCTGTGTCGCGATGACCGGGGCCTGGGAGCGCTTCACCGGGCGGCCCCCGGACGCCGCAGCGGGCGATGGGTGGCTCGCCTTCGTGCACGACGAAGATCGAGCCCGCTTGAAGGCCGCCCACCTGTCGGCCAACGCCCGACGAGAGCGATTCCAGGTCGAAGCCCGCTTTCGGCGAGCCGATGGCCGTTGGGAGTGGACCCGGATCTTCGGCGCGCCGCAGGTGGTCGAAGGGTCGTTTCGCGGCTTCACCGGATGCGCCGTACGGGCCGGCCTGATCCGCTCGGAACGCGAGGACGCGGAGCGGGACCGGGAGGTCCTGGGCTGGCTGGCGGATCAGGCGTGGGACGCGCTGGTCGTGGTCGATGGAGAGGGTCGCATCGTCCGGACCAACTCCGCGGCGCGTCACCTGTTCGCCTCGCGGGCCGGCATCGACGGGGAGTCGCTCTCGCGATTCGTGCCCGAGTGGCGCTCTGCCCGCTCCGGTTTGGACGACGCACCGACCCTCGACGTGAAGCGCGGCGACGGCTCGGTCGTCACGACACGAGGCCGAGCTCTGGTCGACATCGCCAACGTGGCCGACCGTTCGGTGGTTGCGGTGCGCCGGGTCGATCCCCTCCCGCCCGGAGACGAGCGTCGCGGGATGGCCCCCGGCACGGGCGCGGCCGACTTGCTCCACGAGTTGTCCAACGTGGTCACGGCGCTCCTCGCAGGATGCGAGCTGGTGCGTTCGGAGTTGCCCGAGGGCCATCCGGCCCAGGTCGACGTCGAGGAGTTGGCCGACAACGTGCGAAGGGCGCAGGACATCACGTCGAGGCTGAAACCGCCCCAGCGTGGTACCGGTGACCCGGAGTCCGCACCGGAGGCGGCTCGGGCGTACCCGTCGGGGCGCGGCTCCGGCGCGGGTCCGAAAACGACGGCCGGTCGGGCGGCGTCGGGTGCTCGAAGGGGACAGCCGATACTGCCGACCGAGGTGGTTCGCGGTCGCAGTATCCTGGTCGTCGACGACGAGGTGTCGATTCGACGGGGCGTGAGGGTCGCACTCGAGGCCGCGGGGGCGGTGGTCCACGACGCCCGCCACGGAGCCGACGCCCTGCTCACCTGGAGCGAACTCAGGGGTGCGGTCGATCTGGTGGTGACCGACCTGCGGATGCCGGAGATGGGCGGCGACGAGCTCGCCGAGCGGCTGCGGAAGCTGCGCCCCGACCTCCCGATCCTCTACGTGTCCGGCTACGCGCTGGATCGGATGGTGCGACGACGTCCGGGCGACGGCTTCCTCTCGAAGCCGTTCACCAACGAGGACTTGATCGAAGCGGCCAGCCGCGTGCTCACGCAGCCCGGGGCGGGCGTCTAGAAGACGCCGCGGCGCCGCGCGTCGGGTCGCTCAGCGGCGTACCGTGAAGGTGACCGTGTCGACGACCCAGGGCTGAAGCGGGACGTGCACGCCGTCTCCGACGACGGCGATCAGCCGGTGTTCGCCCGCTTCGACGTCTTCGAAGGTGTATTCCGTCGATCCGTCACCCATGTGGATGATCCGCCCCGGTACGGACGGGACCGGCACGTCTGCCGCCGAGAGGTCATCGTCGAGGAAGAGGTGGTGGTGACCGGTACCGGGCGTCGTGTCGCCCGCGAGCACGATCTGAACCCCCGACGTCTCGAGGCGGACGAGGACGCTCGACCCCTCCACGACGGCTCCCTCTGCGGGCTCGACGATCGAAACCTCCGCAATCATCTGCGGCTCGGCCGCTGGCGCTTCGGCTTCGACGGGCTCGGCCATTTCGGCTTCGGGCTCGGCGTCGGAAGCACAGGCGGCGAACAGGACAGCGAGCGCGGTGGCGAAGAGGCGACGAGTCATGGCGGCGCGGGGTATGAGGAGAGCAGGGCCAACCGGCAGCAACCCCGCCGAGGGCACCGGGTTCCGACGGGTCGATCCGGTGCCCTCGGGTCGCGGGCGTTCGCGCCCTCGCAGGTGAGGTCGGCGGCTCGGCTAGAAGACGGTGACGCGGGGTCTCACCTTCAACAAGAACAGCCCCTCGCGCATGCTGGTCACGATCACCGTGCCCGACTCGAAGAACGGATAGTTGCTCCACGAGCCCGCGAAGCCCGGCGCGTCTTCTCCCGCCGTCACCGTGTCGAAGAAGCCGACCTCGACCGGGTTGGCCGGGTCGGAGACGTCGAGCACCCGGAGTCCACTGACGTAGTTGGACTGGTACATCAGGTCGCCGGTCACGTAGAGGTTGTGGTCGGATGCCGCCGTGGTCCCCATGTGCTCGGTCACGAGGATCGGATCGTCGAGGTCGGCGATGTCCCACACCAGTGTGCGGGTCTTCGGGGAGACACCGGAGAGTTCGTCGAGTTCATCGTTCATGAAGAACCAGCGGTGGTCGTCGCTCACCCACCCCTGATGGAGATAGGCCGAGTTCGGATATCGCGCGGCGGCGATCGCGACGGGGGACTCCTTGTCGGTCACGTCGGCGATCGAGAGGGCGTTTTCGTTGGCGCCGAAACAGATCTCGCGTCCACTCCAGTCTTCGTCGGGCCCGTGATACACGATGCACTGCGCGTCGTGGCTGTAGCCGGTGCCCGCCGTGCCGGTGTTCTCATCCTGGAAGCACCCCGCGAAGGTCGGGTTCTTCGGGTCGCGCAGGTCGACCATGTGGAGGCCGCCACCACAGGTGGTGCCCCCCATCGAAGCTCCGACCACGTAGCCGAACCCGGAGTCCTCGTTGATCACGATGTTGTGCGCCGAGGCGATTTCGTCGTAGGCGCCATCGGCCTCGAAGGTCACGGGCGCCTGGTCGGGGGTGACGTCGCGCAGTCGGGTCAGGTCGAAGACCTGCATGCCGTGGTTCCCCGCGGCGTCGGCGACGATGAAGGCGTGGTCGGCATAGACCTTCATGTCGCGCCAGATGTTCGACACCGAGCCTTCGCGAAGCATGACCTCTCCCGCGTAGAACGGCGCGGCCGGGTTGCTGACGTCGACGAAGGCGACCCCGTCGGTGCGTCCCACGAGGGCCCACTCGTGTCCGGTCTCCGGATCCGTCCACCCCCAGATGTCGTTCACCATCACCCCGCGCTTCGCACCCAGGGCGGAGAGCGGGACGAAGGCCGCTAGGTCTACGTTGTCGCAGCCGAATCCCGCCGCTTCACCGTCGGCGCAGGTGATCGGCTCCTCGGCGGCGATGAGCTCGCCTTCACGCTGACGTTCGGCGACTGGCCCCGTGAGTGCCCACGCTTCGCCCTCGCGCTCGACGACCTCGCCGAGCCCGGCGAAGATCGCCGCCCCCGGGGCACCGACGAGCGCCCGGTCGGCCGAGCCGGCCAGCGCCATGCCGAAGAAGTCCTGCCCACCCGATCCAGGCGAGAGCCGCTGCGACTCGACCCAGCCCTCTGCGGCGGCCTCCAGAACCACGATCGTGTTGGCGAACGGCGCCCCGACGAAGACGTCGTCGCCGGCGAGCGCCATCGTGAGTCCGAACAGCGCCTGTGCGCCGAAAGACTCGACCTCGATCGGTCCGGTGTGCGCCCAGGAACCGTCGTCGGCTTCCTCGAAGCGATGTACCGCGCCGACCGCCCCACCGGTGATGGGCGCCCCGAGCAGGGCCTCGCCATCGAGCAATACGCCTGAGAGTCCAAGGCCGGCCGGCGCATCGCCCTCCAGCTCGAGCCGACCTCGCTCCGACCATCCGGCGTTGGTCGCCTCGAACACGAACCCGACGCCGGGTTGGAGTCCACCGGCGCCCTGGAAGGCCTCGACCCCAGCCCCCGGGGCCGTCGCGAGCAAACGTCCTTCTCGGGTCGCTAGAAACGACCCGAATCGCCCGCCGTCGATCGGGGCCTCGGGAGCGAAGGTGCCTCCTTCCGTCCACTCGCCTTCGAGAGCCGACCAGATGACGACGACGCCTCGCCCTTCGTCGTGACCGGGCGCGCCGACCACCAGCGTCGAGCCGTGCCACGCGAGTGCTTGTCCGAAGGCGCCCCCCGAGCTCCCGTCCGAAGGGCGTAGCGTGGCCGATTCCTCCCATGCGTCGCCGTTGCGACGGTAGACGGCCACAGCCCCTGCGCCCTCGTCGGCACCCGGAGCCCCCACCGCCAGCCAGTCACCTTCGACCGCGATCGCGCGCCCGAACCCGTCGGCGACCGATCCCTCGGACCACCCGATGGCGTCGACCTCGGCCCACTCCCGGCCATCGTGCTCGAAGACGTGCACGAGTCCCAGCGACGCAGGGGGAAGTGGGAAGAAGGGGAACTCGTCGGGATTCCCGATGAGCAAGCGCTCTCCGTCGATCGCCACGGCCGAGCCGAATCCGGCCAGGGCCAGCGGGGTCTCGGGGGTGCCGCTCGACGACGGAGCGACCACCGCATCGGGATTCGATGGCGAGGTGCCCAGTCCTGCGGCGAGGAGGAGGGAGAAAAGAGGCGTCAGGTGCATCGGCGAATCTCCATTCGAAAAAGTCGACCCGAGTGGTACACACCGAGCGGGGCGGGGGTTCTCGCCGGGCACGCGACCTGCGAGGTTTGCCGCACGCGAGTCGGAATCCCTCGAACCCATGGGCAAGTCGAGCGTCCCGTGTCGGAATTCGTCGCCCTCACCGTGTCGGTGTTTTCGATCGTCAATCCCTTCGCGGCGTTGCCCGTGTACGTGGGGCTGACCGGAGAGCTGCCGGCTCACGATCGGCGCCGGCTACCCCGCAGCACGGCGTTGGCGGCCCTCGCGATCATGGTGGTGGCGTACCTCGCGGGAGAAGCCCTGCTCGGCTTCTTCAGCATCCGCATCGCGTCGCTGCGCGTGGCAGGGGGGATCCTCATCTTCGGGATGGCGTGGAGCATGCTTCAGGCGAAGCTGTCGAATACCAAGTATCGGCCCGAAGAGGGCGTGGAGGCGCCCGAGCGACACAACATCGCGGTCGTGCCCCTCGCCATGCCGTTGCTGGCCGGACCCGGTGCGATCAGTGTGCTGATCCTTGCCGCGACGCGTTCGTCGGGGCCTGCAGAGCACGTGGCGTCGATGCTCGCCGTCTTCGTCGTGTGCGCGTCGATCTGGGCGATCCTGCGCGCCGCCGGTCCGATCTCGGGGTTCCTCGGACAGACGGGGATGAATGTGGCCACGCGGTTCATGGGACTCATCCTGGCCGCGGTCGCCGTCGAGTTCATCGCCGCCGGAATGCTCGAGCTCTTCCCCGCCTGGGCGCTCCGTTGAGCGACGCGCCGACGCCCTCGACGGCGGCGTTGCGGGCCTTCGAACCGTACCGCGAGTTCATCGACGACTGGCCCGCCTTCGCCGACGCGCTCGGCCGCAAGGAACCGACGACGATCCGCGTGAACCGCCTCCGGGCCGACATCGCCGGGGTGCGGGCCATGCTGGAGCGGGAGGGGTTCGTGTTGGAGGGGGTCGACGCACAGCCCTGGTTCCTCCGGGTCGTGGATGGGCCGCGCAGCGTGTCGGACACCTTCGCGCATTGGGCGGGGTTGGTGTACATCCAGCAGGCCGCCACCGGCATCGCCGCCGACCTCCTCGGCGCTCGACCGGGCGAGCGGGTGCTCGACCTGTGCGCTGCCCCGGGAGGGAAGACCCTGCACGTTGCCGAGACCATGGAGGGGCGGGGTGCGGTGGTCGCCAGCGAGGTCAACGAGGGACGGATCCGCGCCCTGCTCGGCAACATCTATCGATTGGGCACCCCGAACATCATGGTGGTGTCGGGAGACGGGCGGGAGCTACCGGTCGATGCGACCTTCGATCGGGTGCTGGTCGACGTGCCCTGTTCCGCCCAGGGAACGGTTCGCAAGAAGGCGGGCCAGCTTCCATCGCGGTCGCGGGGCTACATGGCCAAGATCGTGCGAGCGCAGGAGAAGCTGCTGCGTCGGGCCATCGCCGCGGCGCGCCCGGGGGGGGTGATCCTCTACGTCACGTGCACCTTCGGACCCGACGAGAATGAGCGCGTGGTCTCGCGCGTGCTGGCCGACACCGATGTCGAGGTCGAGCCGATGCACCCGCTGGTGCGGCATGCACCGGGGCTCACGAGATGGGGCGCCGAACGCTACGACGCGCGCCTCGCGGGAGCCGTGCGCATCTACCCGCACCATCTCGATTCCGGGGGACTCTTCCTCTGTCGGCTGCGGCGGGGCGGGACGCCCTCACCGGTCCACGGATGGAGTCCGATTCCGGGCGTGTTCGAGTCCGGGCGAGAGACCTCGGAGCCCGCCGACGTCGCCGCCGAGGCGCGTCGCGTGCTGCGTGAGCACTACGGCGTCGATCCTGAGGCGTGGGCCGGCATGTCGTGGATGCGGCGGGGATCGAACCTCTGGATGCACGCGCTTCCGGACTGGCCTTTGGGGAGTTGGGACGAGGGCGGACACTGGCGGATGGTCGCCCTGGGCCTCCGGGCCTTCGACCTGAGGGGTGACGGGCCTCCCCGCCCGACCAACGACCTGCTCCAGTGGCTCGACGATCAGGTCACCCGCAACCGGGCCGACCTCACTCCTCGACAGTGGCTCGACGTGCTCGACGGCCGGACCACCACGATCCCGGGGGTCGAGCGAGGCCACCTCGCTCTCGGGGTGGAGTTGGACCGCGAGCGGCATGTCGCGGGGTGGGGCTTCGTACGCGACGGGCGGCTCAAGGACCACATCCCGCGGGGCCGCCGCGCATGGCTGCGGAGCGTCGTCGCAGGCGCGCTGGAGGGGTAGCGACACCTCACTCGCCCACGAGGCTCTCCACGAAGGCGGCGTCGGTGGGCGCGAGAGGCATTTCGGCGAGTTCGGAGGGGGTGAACCAACCGATCTCGATGTGTTCGTGCGGTTCGATCGTCCCCCGCACTTCGACCTCCATGAACACGATTCGATAGGGGCTCGTGGGGTCGCGCGCCGCGAACACCAGGTCGCCGGCTCGAACCAGCGCCAGCCCGAGTTCTTCGAGCAACTCCCGAGCCGCGCCTGCGGCCCAGTCCTCACCGGGCTCCAGCTTTCCTCCCGGAAACTCCCACAGTCCGCCGTGGCGTTTGTCGAGTGGGCGGCGGCCGACGAGGAGGTGGTGCCCGCGCCGAATCACAGTCGCCACGACCGGGATGACGCCGTTGGGCGGGACTTCGGACGGGACGTCCATGGGTTCGACGAGAAGGGGAGGGCAGAGGGCGTGGCCGTGCATCAGTCTGGATCTCGGGTGGCGGCGACGGCAAGGGGAGCCTAGCCTTGCACGCCATGGACGCTCGACCGCATCCCCGGACCCGCTTCGTGTTGGCCGCCCTGGGCCTCCCGTTGCTCATTCCACCTGCGGTGTACGCGTTCGTCGCGCTGCGGAGCGGTCTTTCGGTGGCCGAGGCCGGGTCCGCGCTGGTGGCGCAGATCGGGGGGCGTCCGAATCTGGGGGCCACGGCGCTGCTTGGGCTCGCGCCGATTCTGCTCTTCACGATCGTGCTCCGGCTGCTGCGTCGTCGCGATCCCGAGGGTCGCTGGTTGGGTGCGGCCGGGTGGTGGGGGCTCGTGCCCGCCCTCTTGATTCTCGCGTGGGCGAACTGGGAGGTCTGGCCTCTCCACATGCCGGGTCGGGCCTTCCCGGGCTGGCCGCACGGTCTCGAACTCGTCATCGGACCGATCTTCTTCGTGCCCGTGGCCCTGGTCCTGGGGGCGGTGGCAGGGAGCCTCGTGGCCCGGAGCCGGCGGTGACGGGTGGCCGCCGCTGGCGGCCGCCGGCCACCGCCCGTGCGCTACTCGGCGCGTAGCGTCTCCAACGGGTCGACACGTCCGGCCCGACGCGCCGGGAGCCAGGAGGCGAACACGGCGGTGCCGAGAAGGGCGAGGGCGGATCCAGCCAAAGCGAGGGGGTCCGTGGCCGTTACGCCGAAGAGGAAGCTCTCGAGCAGTCGTCCGAGCCACCAGGCGATCACCGCTCCCGCTGCACTGCCGATCACGGCCAATACGAAACCCCGGAGAACGACGCGGGACTCGATGCTCCGCCGATCGGCCCCGAGCGCCATACGAATCCCGAGTTCCTTTCGCTTCTGACCCACTGCGTACAGGAGGGTGCCGTAGAGGCCGGCCGCCGCGAGCACCAGCGCGACCACCCCGAAGGCGGAGAGGAGCAGGGAGGCTAGCCGGCGGGCCGCAGAGGAGCGGGCGATCCAGTCGTCCATCGGCTCGAGGGTGGGGACGGGAAGATCCGGCTCGACCGACCACACCGCCTCCCGGAGCCGCTGGCCCAGGCCGGACGATGCGCGATCGACCCGGATGCCGAACGACGCGCGGTTGATCGGGAACGGCAGCGCCTCGATCGGCATGTACAGGGCGTAGTCGTGGGGCTGATCGAGTCCATAGTGGAGGGTCTCCTCGGCAACTCCGACGATGCGGGCGTCCATCGGCTCCTCCAGCAGCTGACCCAGCGCTCCCTCGATCGAACCGAACACGCGGACTGCGTAGCTCTCGCTGACCACGAAGGGAAACGGCCCCCCGCCGACCTCCAGGTCGGTCCAGCCTTGCCCACCCACGAGGTCGGTTCCGAACGTCACGAAGTGACTGGCCGTCACCGGGTGCATCGCGAGGCGGATCGATTGGGCGCCGTCGCCCTCCTCCGTTCCCTGCGCCCATCCGGTGCTGCCTATGGAGGTCTGCCGGCTCGACCAGCAACACGAGTCCCCCCCCGTGAACTCGAACGGAGCCTCGATGCCGTACGAAACGGAGCGCACGCCGGGCACCTGACGGAGCGCTTCGGCCACGGCGTCCATCCGGAATCGGTAGTCGTCGGGCGTCTCCACGTTTCGGGGTCCGAGGGGGAGGACGTAGAGGCCGTCGGAAGTCACGCCGGGGTCGCGCGCGGAGACCGTGAGGAAGCTGCGCATGAGAAGCCCGGCCGAGGCGACCAGCACCAGCGAAAGGGCGACTTCGCCGACCACCAACCCGCTGCGAACCGCTGCGACGCCGCGCCCCCCGGAGACGCCCCTCCCCATGCCGCGGAGCGTGGTCTGCACGTCGCCGGCGAGAGTCCGCATCGCGGGGAGCATCCCGAAGACGAGGGCCGTCGACGTCGCCAGGCCGACGCCGAACAGAAGTGCTCTCGGGTCGAGGGCGATCGTTGTTCCGCGGGGGAGTTGCGCGGTCACCGTGCCGACCAGCGACAACGTGACCCAGGTGAAGGCGAGGCCGAGGAGGCCACCCACGAGCCCGACGACGACGCTCTCGGCGGCCAGCCCCGCGAGGATGTCTCCGGATCGGGCCCCCATGGCCCGGCGGATCGCCACCTCGCGCGCCTTGGTCAGGCCGCGCGCCATGAAGAGATGCGCCACGTTGGCGCAGGCGACCAGGAGCAGGAGCGCGACGGCGCCGAAGAGCAGCGACAGCCCGCTTTGCACGTCCTGGGTCGTTCGCTCGTGCAGACTCTGCAGGGGCCAGCTCTGCGGCCCGTCGTCGTAGTAGTCGGGATGCGCGGCGGCCACGGCCGCGGCGACGAGTTCCATTTGTTCGTCGGCCGTGGCCATCGCCGCGCCGGGGGCGAGACGGGCGACCACCGAGTGGGCGTGATAGCCCGGCGAGTCGAAGCTCGGGTTGCTCCAGTCGAGGTGCCGGAACATGTGGACCGGGTCGGAGACCAGCATGGTCGGCAGGACGAAGTCGTCCGACAGCACGCCGACGACCTCCAGACCGACCCCGTCGACCTGAATCGTCGACCCCACGATCGCAGGGTCGGCGCCCCACAGCTCCGTCCACGCTCCGTGCGTGAGAACCACCCGATCCTGCGCGTCCCGGTCACCATCGACGAGCAGGCGGCCGAGCTCCGGACGCGCCCCGAAGAGGGTGAAGAACGACGGCGTCGTCTCGACGCGCCGCACCTGGAGCGGCTCGGCTCCGGGCCGGGTGAGGATGACGCTGGTGCCGGACGTGGCCGTCCACAGATCGAAGGCCTCCACGTCGTCGAGCCGCCGTAGCGTCGCTCCGTTGTGCGAGCCGTTGGTGAGATAGGTGAGGCGATCGGCGGCCGGATAGGGAAGGGGTCGAAGCAGGACGTCGTCGACCACGGTGAACACCGTGGTCACGGTCCCGATTCCGATCCCTACCAGGGCCACCGTCGTGAGGGTGAAGGACGGCGCTCGACGCAGTCCCCGTACAGCGTGACGAATCGCTCGTAGCATTCCCATCGATCCCCTCCCCCTGCGTCGCGTGTTCGTGTGGGCCCGTCCGGCCCCGCCCCATTCATCGATCCACTCCACCACCACCACGCCAAGCAGGCGTCTCCAGCTTCGCAACGCGATCCGCGTGCGCTCCCACCCCGGCCTCGCGTCGTCGAGTTGGTCGCGGAAGGTCCGGCGAATGTCGTCGCCGTCGGCCTCACGAACCGATCGAGGCAGAAGAGCGGTGGTGGCGGTAAACAGCCGTGTGCGCCAGTCGGGTGGTGTCATCCGTCGGCGCCGGCCGGCCGCAGATCGCCCAGCAGACGCTGCAGGCGATCGAGCTCGGCGCCCAGCACGGCGCGGCCGTCGGGCGTGATGCGGTGCACCCGCCGGCGGTCGCCGTCCATGCCGGCGTCCTGCAGCCAGCCGAGGTCGCGCATGCGCCGCAGGACCCGGTACAGATTGGCCGGATCGAGAAGTACGCCCGATTCGGAGCGCGCTTCGACGGCCTTGATGATGCCGTAGCCGTGCAGGGGGCCTTCCGAGAGGACGGCGAGGACCAACAGGTCTCGCGGGGCGAGTGGTAGGTGCGAGGTCGGGTCCATGGCCGTGTCTGTAGAATGACCGTAACTGTCAATCTACCGATAGCGGGACTCCGGCTCCCGGGCAAGGCCTTGCCTCCGGCGGGTACGCGAGGTCGGTTGCCTCGGTGTCTGCGGTCGCGGGCACGCCTCTTCGCTGGGGATCGAGATGGACGTCACCCTGACCACCACCGACATCGCAGTTCCCGATTTCGAACGCGTCTGCCTCGTGCGCGAGACGCGGCTCGGGTACGAGGCCGTCTTCGCGATCCACGATACCACACTGGGCCCTGCGGTCGGCGGGACTCGCGTGCGCGAGTACGGCGCCGTCGAGGAGGCGGTCGCGGATGCCTTGCGATTGGCTCGTGGAATGACCTACAAGAACGCCCTGGCGGGTCTACCCTTCGGCGGGGGCAAGACGGTGATTCTGGGGCCGGCGCCGACGGAGCCGGCCCTGCGCCACGCCTTCTTCGGCGCACACGGGGCCGCGATCGCCCGCTTCGAGGGCCGCTTCATCACGGGCGAAGACGTGGGTACCACACCCGCCGACATGGAGAGTGTCGCTGCGGCGACCGACCACGTCGGTGGGCGAGAGAGCGGCATGGGCGACCCGTCGCCCTACACGGCCCTCGGAGTCCTGTATGCTCTGGAGGCCGCGGCGCACGACTCGTGGGGTCATCCCTCGCTGGAGGGGCGAACCGTGGCGCTTCAGGGGGTCGGTGCGGTGGGCCTACACCTGGCGCGACTCCTGCGCGATCGTGGCGCCCACGTGGTGGTCGCCGATGTAGCCGACGCCCGTCTCGCCGCCGCCCACCGCATCGAGGGGGTGAGGGCCGTTGCACCCGACCGAATCTTCGATGCAGCCGCCGACGTGTTCGCCCCGTGCGCCCTCGGAGGGGTCCTGGACCGCTCGACGGTGGAGCGACTACCCGCCCGCATCGTGTGCGGAGCCGCCAACAACCAGCTGGCCGAGCCGGGCCTCGACGCTCGTCTTCGGCAACGGGGCATCCGCTACGTCCCCGACTACGTCGCCAATGCGGGCGGAGTCATCTCCGGGGCCGTCGATCTGGCGGGGTGGGATCGTGCGCGAATGGAGGAGGCCCTTCGACGGATCTCGTCGACCGTGCGCGACGTGTTCGCACTTGCCGACGTCACGGAGACCGGCACCCAATCGGCTGCGGACCGGCTCGCCGAGCAACGCCTCGGCGGGGGCGCCGACCCCCGTGGTGCCGACCGGGCCCAGTGTCCCGTTTGAGACTCCTTGCCGTAGCTTTGGCTACGCCGCGTCGCTCCGCCTCGCCACCCAAGCCCACACCCCCTCTCGGTACGCTCCGGACTTCTCAAACGGGACACTGGGAGTCTGTCCGAGCAACG